>CAYMFW010000161.1:0-11027 GCA_964389785.1 uncultured Planctomycetota bacterium | reverse complement strand
CGGGAAAAGACGGCATCGACCCCACGGTCCTTGGAGCGCTTGGCCTTCTGGGGGTAGGCGAGGTGTACAGGATCGGCGGCGCGCAGGCGATTGCCGCGCTCGCCTGCGGCACCGAGACGATACCCCGCGTGGACAAGATTGTCGGACCCGGAAACATATTCGTCACCCTCGCGAAACGGGAGGTGCTCGGCGAGGCCGGCATCGACATGCTGTGTGGCCCGTCGGAGGTGGTCGTGGTGGGCGACTCGGGAGCGAGACCGGATTTCATCGCCGCCGACATGCTCGGCCAGGCGGAACACGGCCCGATGGCCGGGGCGGTGGCGGTTACCACCTCTCGGACGCAGGCGGAGGCGATCATGTCGGAGATCGGCAGACAGCTTTCCACGCTGGACCGTCGGGAGACGGCGGAGGAATCCCTGGCCGCGTTCGGTGCGGTCATCGTGGTTGAGAACGTCGGCGAGGCACTCGAGACCGCGAACCGCCTCGCCCCGGAGCACCTCGAACTGATGATACAGAACCCGTCGGACGCCGTCGGGAAGGTCCGGAACGCGGGCGCGGTCTTCCTGGGACCGTACACGCCCGAGGTGATAGGCGACTATACCGCCGGTCCTTCGCACGTGCTTCCCACCGGCGGCAGCGCCCGCTTCTTTTCCGGCCTTTCGGTATACGACTTCATGAGAAGGTTCTCGGTGATGGAGTTCACCGAGGACGCGCTCCGGGCCCAGGCCGACGTGATACGAGCGCTCGCGGCCGCGGAGGGCCTTACCGCGCACCTGCGTTCGCTCGAGATAAGGCTCGGAGGGTAGCGGTGTCGGTATCCTTCGGCATCGTCGGGCTTCCCAACGTGGGAAAATCCACGCTGTTCAACCTGCTCGCCGGGTCCTCGGTTAAGGTCTCAAACTATCCGTTCTGCACTACCGATCACCACGACGGCATGGTCATCGTCCCCGACAACCGGCTGCTGCGGCTCAGGGAGGCCGTGCAGCCGGAGAAGTGCATCCACGCCGCGATACGCGGCGTGGATATCGCCGGCCTGGTGAAGGGCGCGAGCAAGGGGGAGGGTCTCGGCAACCAGTTCCTGGCGAACATACGGGAGGTCGACGTCATCCTGCACGTGGTGAGAGCCTTCGGCGCACCTGACGTGGCCCACGTGGCGGGCGCCGTGAACCCGGCCGCCGACTTCGAGACGGTGAACACCGAACTGGTGCTCGCGGACCTGGACGCGGTGGAGAGACGACTCTCCAAGATTCAGGGTAAGGCGCAGTCGGGCGAAAAGAATGCGGTGAACGAGAAGACCCTTCTCGACCACGCCGCCGGGAAGCTCCAGGAAGGGCATCTCCTCGTGAAGGAGCCGCTGCTTGCGGACCTGGGCACGCACTCGGACGTCAACCTGCTGAGCACGAAGCCTCAGGTGGTGGTGGTCAACTGCGACGATTACGACGCGGAGCTGCCGGAGATACCGGGGTTCCCGGTCACCGGCGTGCCCGTCACGATGGACACCGAGATCGCTGAGATGCAGGGCGACGAGAGGGCTGAGTTCCTCCGCGAGATGGGAAGGGAGGAGCTGGCGGTGAACGTGCTGATCCGGACGGTGTACGACGCGCTGGGCCTGGTTACCTTCTACACCGCCGCTCATAACATACTGCAGGCGTGGCCGGTTGTCGCCGGCACAACCGCCGCGGACGCCGCCGGCAGGATCCACACCGACATGAAGGACAGGTTCGTGCGCGCCACCGTGGTGGCCGCGAGGGACCTGAGGGAATGCGGCAGCCTGTCTGCCGCCCGCTCCAGAGGGGTCGCGCGCACCGAAGGAAGGGACTACGTCGTTCAGGATGGTGACGTGATGGAGATCGCGTTTTGACGGACCGGACCAGGATGTTTCTGCCCCGGATCGGCTTCACGATGGGAGATGCCGCCGGGATCGGACCGGAGCTGTGCCTGTGGGCGCTGACGGACAGGAAGGTGCGCTCCGTCTGCCGCCCGGTCGTGGTGGGAAGCGTCGACGTGCTCCAGGCGGTCGCGAGGGAGCTGAAGAAGCGACCGAAACTGGTATCCGCGCCGACGGAGGACGGGCTGTCCCCCAGCGATCCCTGCGTGCTCGATCTCGACAACGTAGACGCATCCCTCATCGTGCCCGGGAAGGTCTCGGGCGAGTGCGGCCGCGCCGCGTACGAGTACCTGGAGCGGGCGATACAGATGGCCACGCGCGGCATCATCCGCGCGATCGTCACCGCGCCCCTCAGCAAAGAAGCGATGAGTCTCGCCGGCGTGGTCCACGAAGGACACACGGAGATCCTTGCCGACCTTACCGGCACGTCCCAGTTCGCGATGCTGCAGTACAGCAGGAACATCTCCGTGTCCTTCGCCACCACGCATATCCCGCTCTCGGCCGTCGTCGAGGAGCTGTCCACGGACAGGATCGTGGAGGTGGGAAGGCTCACCGCGCGGTTTCTGCAGAGGCTGAACGGAAAACCCCCGGTGCTGGGCATCCTCGGTCTCAACCCGCACGGGAGCGACGGCGGGCTGTTCGGCTCGGAAGAGCAGGCCCTCATCGATCCGGCGGTGGTCCAGCTTCAGCAGGAAGGGGTGGACGCCCGCGGGCCGCTGGTGCCCGACACCGCTTTCGTCGAGGGGCAGAGAAATATCTTCGACGCCTACGTCGCGATGTATCACGACCAGGGCCACATACCCTTCAAGATACTCAGCTTTTACGAGGGGGTGAACGTCACCCTCGGCCTTCCGATCATCAGGACCTCCGTCAACCACGGCACCGCCTTCGACATCGCCCGGCAGGGGAAGGCAAATCCCGGCAGTCTGCGTGAGGCGGTACTGCTCGCCGCGAGGCTCTGCGGACCGAGGAAGTGAGAATCTCCGCGATACTGCCCACTCGCCACCGCCCGGCGCTCACTCAGGAGGCGGTCGAATCCGTCCTGTCCCAGAGCCGTCCTCCCGACGAGGTGATCGTTGTTGACGACGGGTCCGCGGACGGCACCGCGCACGCGCTGGCCCGTTTCGGAAAGGACCTCACCATCATCCGGCAGGAACATGCGGGTGTCTCCGCGGCACGCAACGCGGGTATCCGGGCCGCCCGGGGGGAGTGGATCGCCTTTCTGGACTCGGACGACCTCTGGCTTCCCGGCAAGCTGCGGGGGCAGGAGGACGCCCTGACCCGTCCGGAAAACGCCGACTACCGGGTGGCCTACACGAACGAAAAATGGATCAGGGACGGGACGCAGCGCAACCAGGGACACCGGCACGCCAAGCACACCGGCTGGATCTACGTCCGTTGTCTGCCTCTCTGCATAATCAGCCCCTCGTCGGTGATTATGCGCCGAGACGTATTCGACGAGGTCGGCCTCTTCGACGAGGAGCTCCCGGCCTGCGAGGACTACGACATGTGGCTCCGGCTGTCCGCACGCTTTCCGGTGCTCTATCTGCCAGAGAAGCTCGTCGTGAAACGGGCCGGCGACTGGCCCCGGCTCTCCGCGGCGCACAGCCTGGACAGGTACCGGATACTCGCCCTACGGAAGGCCCTCGATTCGGAATGGCTCCCCGCGGAGCACCGCTCCCCCACGATGGAGATGCTCCGGGAGAAGGTGCGGGTCTACGCCCTGGGCTGTCGCAAGCACGGCCGCGACGACGAGGCCGTCTGGGCGGAAGCCCGACTCGGCTGAGTCACCACCCGCTCTTATCCGCCGGCACGATCACCCTGTGCTTCACTCCCTCGCGCGGCTGGGCCATCCAGTCCGTGACGGTCTCCCGCCACTTCCTGTAGTGGTCCGTCTCCTTGTGCGCGGCGGCCGCGTCTTCGGATTCGTAGGCCTCGTACAGGATGAACCTGGACGGGTCATCGTCGCGCTGCAGGACGTCGAAGCGGAGGTTCCCCGGCTCCTGGACCGAGTTCCTGTGGTTCTCCACCGAGGCCGCGATGAAATCTTCGATACGGTCTTCCTCTACGCATACGTACACGCAGGTCACCAGCATGGTTGTCTCCTCCTTTCGTCACGACCTTCATATCACGGGTCCCGCCCGTCAGTCAACAACACCTCTGTTGACACCGTAAAACGACCCGAGTAGCATTGAAGGCTTGTTGTCGTGGTGTCTTTTTCGGAAAAGGGAGGTATGTGATGGCCGAAACACAGATCGGAGTCCAGCTGTACACGCTCAGAGACTTCTGCAAGACGAAGGAAGATTTCGCGAGCACCATCGAGAAGGTGAGGAAAATCGGCTACGGTGCCGCGCAGCTCTCCGGCCATGGCCCGATCGACCCGAAAGACATGAGAAAGATCCTGGATGACAACGGCGTCGTCGCCGCGGCCACGCACACCGGGCTCGACAGGATCGTGAACGAAGCGGACGCGTTCATCGAGGAACACAAGACCCTCGGCTGCGAGCATACAGCGATCGCCTCCCTGCCCAAGGGCTACAAGACCTCCGAGGGCTACACCCGCTTCGCCAGGGAGGCATCCGAGGCCGGCAGGAATCTGAAGGAGGCGGGTATCACGCTGTCGTACCACAACCATGCCTTCGAGCTGGAGAAGTACGACGGCCGGCTGGGCCTGGAGATCATACGCGACGATTCCGACCCGGAAATCATGAACCTGGAGCTCGACACCTACTGGGTCCAGCACGGCGGCGGCGATCCGGCGGCCTGGATACGCAGCGTCAAGGGCAGGATTCCGCTGCTGCACGTCAAGGACAAGACTATGCGGGAGAACGAGTGCATCTTCGCCGAGATCGGCGAGGGCAACCTCAACTGGCCCGAGATACTCGCGGCCTCGAAGGAAGCCGGCGTGCAGTGGTACCTAGTCGAGCAGGACAGGTGCGAGCGGGACCCCTTCGAGAGCGTGAAGATAAGCTACGACAACATGGTCGCGATGGGACTGAAGTAGCGCGCATGAGGGTGCTCCTCTTCTCGAAGCCGAAGCGGACGACGCAGGCGACCGAGCACCTGCTCACCGCGTTTCGGCGCCATCCGGACGTGACGGCGGTCCGGCTGGTGAATCACAAAAGAAGGGAGCGCTTTTTCACCACGTGGGGAGCCGGTCGCCAGATCGCGAGCCAGATCCGGCGGTTCCGTCCGGACCTGACGCTGATAAACAACCGGGACATCCGCCCGGAATGGATCGAACTGTGCCGGCAGCACGGGGTGACCTCCTGCGTCTATCACGAGATGGTGCCGGAGCCGCCGGAGGCCCAGTTCACGGTCGGGAGCGCCGTCGACTTCCTCTACCTGGCCGGGGTGAACCAGATCGAAGACTTCACGCGGGCCGGCGCCACGCGGGTGCGCATGCTGATGCGGGGCTGCTCTCGCGACAACCATTATCCGCTCACCGAACCGGTCGAGGAGAAGTGGCACAGCGATGTTTCATTCATCGGCAAGCCCCGCCGGGGAATACGCAACGAGCTGATCGAAGCGGTCGCCGCCCACTGCAACCTGCGTCTGTGGGGAGAGGAGTGGCACCTGTTCGGCTTCAGGAGCGAGATGAACCGGGTCCGCGCCCCTGAGTATCGGAAGATATGCGCCGGCAGCAAGATCATGCTCGGCCTCAACTGCGGCGGCGGACGCACGCTCGAGGAGATCATGTCCTTCAGCAAGTACACCTCGAACCGCACCCGGCTGACGATGGGCTGCGGCGGGTTCGTGCTCACCAATTACAACGACGGGCTGGAGGAGGTATTCACTCCCGGCGTGCACCTGGACCTCTACCGAAGCATCGACGACTGCATGGAGAAGATCGACTACTACCTGGCGAATCCTGAGGAGAGGGCGCGCATCGCGAAACAGGGCTGCGAGCTTGTCCGCAGCAGCATGACGTTCGATCACTTCGTTGCGGAGGTCATAAAGGACGCGCAGTCGCTTGAGTCCGTCGGCAGACGGTGATAGCATAGACCGACATGGGATTACGAACGACACTTTCCCGATTCATTTCCCGGGCGCTGGAGCGAAGCGCCGACCGGGTATTCCGTTTTCTCAAGTACGACCGGACCCCCCTCCTGGAGATCGGCACGATGGACGGTTTCGAGATCGCCTACCGCAGGGGAACGAGCGACGAGAAGGTGCTGTCGCGCGGGCTCGACGACAACCGTTTCTTCGCCGTCGTACCGGAGTACCAGCTCGCGGAGGACCACGTTATCATCGACGTCGGTGCCCACATCGGCGCGTTCGCGCTGCCTGCCGCGTCCAAGGTTCCCAAGGGCAGGGTGCACGCCATCGAGGCCAGCAGGGGCGCGTATTTCCTCCTGCGGATCAACGCGGCCCTCAACAATGCCTCCAACATCACCGCCCATCATCTGGCGCTCTCGGACACGAGCGGCACCTGCACCCTGTACCACAGCACCAGGAACTGGGGTCACTCCCTGGTGAAGGCCCGCTCCGTATCCGACGAGACGGTGGACTGCTGCACGCTCGGAGAATTCCTCGACCGGAACGGGATAGACCGCTGCCACTTCATGAAGATAAACTGCGAGGGAAGCGAGTTTCCGATCATTCTCGGCGCGTCACCCGAGGCGCTCCGCCGGTTCGACACGATCGTCACGCTGTATCACTGCGACCTGTGGAAGGACAATACGGAGGATGACCTGATCGCCCATTTGGAATCCGGCGGGTTCAACACGGAGATCCGCAACCGGCGTACCGGCTCCAAGCGCCGCGGCTGGATCATCGCGACCCGGCCGGCGGGAAACGAATGAAGCTGCTCAAGTTCGACAGCTACGAGGACTACGTCAGGGTCCAGACCGACGCGAACAAGGCCAAGGCGGCCAAGGTGTGGGTATCGGACCGGGAGCTGGAACAGCTGGCCGCGTACGTCCGGGAGCGGATGCCGGACGCCTCCTTCGGCCTGTGCCACGGAGCGCGCAACGGATACGAAGTCGTTCGCCTGAAGTCGCTTCTGAAAGGGCTTGACGTTCTCGGCACCGATATCTCCGACGCCGCCGAGGAGGTCCCGGGCGTCATACAATGGGATTTCCACGAGGTGAAGGAGGAGTGGATAGGCAAGGTGGATTTCATCTATTCCAACAGCTGGGACCACAGCTACGACCCCGAGCTGCTCTTCGAGCGCTGGATGAGCTGTCTGACGGAGAACGGAAGGTGCTTCGTCCACTGGACCCGGGGGCACTCCGAGAAAGGGGTCAAGGGCCCGGACTGTTTCGGACTGTCTCTCGAGGAACTGAAGACCTTCCTCGAGAAACGGTACCTCGTCGAGACGGTTCTGCATATCCGGGATTTCAGGAAGAAGATGACGCTCAGGCGGAAGCTGAAGAGACTTATATGCCCCGGCGCATACCTGAAGGACATCTACGTGCTCGTCGTCGGAAGGAACGGCGGGTAGTCACTTCCCCTTTATCCGTCTTACCAGCCGCCTGGCCTCTTTCACCAGCTTCCCGGCACCGCGCTTCGCCTCTTCCCGATCACTGGCCTTGTTCGCGTGCGGGAACGGCACATCGGGGATCTCAGCCCCGAGGAACGGACACAGCTTGCCCCAGCCGTCCCCTTTCGCCAGGTCCATCACAAGCAGGTCACCCGGCCGATCCCTGAAATGGTCCCGCACCTCCCGGCTGTGCCGATTGAATCGTTCCAGGAAGACTTCCTCGTTGCCTTCGGGACAGCCGACACCGTAGATCCATTTCCTCATCGGCGTCTCGCGGACACCGAACTGCCTCACCTGGCTCCTGACCCACGCCTCCGGCTCCCTCACCGTCAGGATGAACCTGCTGCCGGGGTACTTCTCGTCGAGCTCCCGGTAGATGATCGGCCACGGGTTGTCCTGGAACGCGTCGTATTCTTCGACCAGCGACTCCGCAAGGGAATGGACGTTCTTCGCGATATCGGGGTCCCGCGACCCGTTGGGGCCGGTTACCCGGTAGCCGAGCAGCTCCAGCGCATCGCCCACACTCGTCGTGCCGGTCTTGTGGAACCCGATGCAGAATATCTTCATCTAACGCTTTCTCTCGGGCACGGGAAGCATGATGCTCTTGAGGAGCCCCTCCACCGTGAGCGCGTGCTTCTTGTACAGCGGCGCCGGCGTCACGTCGACCAGCAGGCAGAAGAGGTACTTCCCGGCGCTGAAGTAGGCGCGCTTTCGCGACTTCGTCTTGCCGCCGGAGGTGAACATACTGAGTGCCGTGTAGCCCTTGGCGTTCGCGCAATGTACGTAACCGTCATCGATCAGCTCGTATCCGACGCTCACCTCCTTGGCCCGGTACTCGTCCGTCATCGCGACAAGCTCGACGGAGGTCTTCTTCGCGGGCAGGCACACGAACGTGCCCGTCACCGCGCCTTTGTCCGCGGTGAACGACAGCGTGAAATGCCCCCGCCCCTTCCCTATCGTCGCGTCCCATCCCTTCGGAAGCTGCAGACGGCACCCGTACTTCTCGTTCACGAAGGTCTGTCCATCCATCGCGCCGAGTCCCGGATCGGGCTTCGGACTGGAAAGCTTCAGGGAGCGCATGATCCTGTCGAACGTCTCCCCGTTCACCTCGAACGCGCCGGCCGATTCGGCGCTGGCGATAACGAACAGGAACGCGTCCCCGTGCGCGGCGTACACCCGCCTGAACCTCGGGGTGCGGTCCCCCATCCGGATGTCCCTGGTGATCTGGTAGCCCTTGCGCCCGGCGACCTCCACGTCTCCTTCCGACACCCGGGTAATCCCTTTCACTCCCTTCTCCGCCGCTTTCATGTTCGTCTTCAGCGCCTTCTCCGCCGTCATCGCCTCGTCCACCGCCAGCCGCCCGACGCTCACCGCCGCGCTCATGTCAGGCGACGTCATCACCAGGATCGAGGTCAGCGGCGCGCTGACGACGTGGAGCGACCACCCCGTCGGTGCCTCCGCCCACAGCCCGAGCAGGTCGTTTTCGTAGAGGCGCCCTTTGATGAATTTCTCCGCCTCCCGGTCCAGCTCCTCCTCGGAGGTTATCAGCCAGCGCTTCCCGGGCTTCTCGTAGCTCACCAGGCGGCGCCGCCTCATGCTCAGCCCTTCCTTCCTCCCGTTCGCCTTCGCGACCAGCACCTCGTCCACCACCTCGCGAGCGTATGGCATCTGGACGTTCAGCGACACCCGGCTGCGGGTGACCGCGATGCTGTCGTACCGATCCATCAGCCCGAGCATCCTGCGGGCGAGCGCCTCCTTGCTGGCGTCCGAGCTGGACATGTAGTGGCCGGCGTAGAACGCCATCAGCTTGTTGATGTCACGGGCCTTCAGTGCCTTTACAGCGCCCTCCACAGCGGCATCGGGGCCTGGGGCCTCTTTGTCCGCCGCAACGCCCCACAGCGCCCCTGAGGCCGCCAGAACGGCCGCAAAGGCCACTAACGGGATGGAAACGTACGTTCGCATGCAATACCTCCTGTCAGCGTGTCTCCAGCATTCGTTCTATCGCCTGCAGGGCGCGGGACCGCACCGGCTCCGCCACCTCCACGACGTGCACGTTGTCCTCGAGCGACCATACGATCTTCTCGAGGGTGACGAGCTTCATGTCCGGGCAGTCGGCCAGGTCGGACGTCGGATAGAACGTCTTGCCCGGGTTCTCTTTCGCGAGCCGGTGCAGTATCCCCAGCTCGGTTCCCACGATGAACTCGGACGCATCGCTCTCCCGGCAGAATGTCAGCATGCCGGACGTACTGCCGATGTAGTCGGCGGCCGCCCGCACGTCCCCGGTGCACTCCGGGTGCACCGCCACCAGCGCGCCCGGGTGCTCCTTCCGGAGCGACTCGATGTCCCGGGCCAGTATCCGGTGATGCGTCGGGCAGTACCCGGGCCACAGGACAAGCTCCCGCCCCGTCTTCTCCGCCGCGTACGAGCCCAGGCTCTTGTCAGGCACGAAGATGCTCTCTTTATCCCCGCGGATTCCCGACACCACTTCCACCGCGTTCGCGGAGGTACAGCAGACGTCGCTTGCCGCCTTTACCTCGGCACTCGAGTTCACGTACGTCACGATCATCGCGTCCGGATGCTTCGCCTTCATCTCCTCCAGCTCCCGAAGGGTCACCATGTCCGCCATCGGACAGCCCGCGTTCACGTCCGGGATCAGCACCGTCTTGTCAGGACAGAGTATCGCCGCGGTCTCCGCCATGAAGTGGACGCCGCAGAATACGACGATGTCTGCGTCCGTCTCCGCCGCCTTCCGGGACAGCCCGAGAGAGTCGCCGACGAAATCCGCCACGTCCTGCACCTCGCCGCGCTGGTAGTTGTGCGCGAGTATCACCGCGTGCTTCTCGGCGCGCAGCTCGTCAATGCGTGACACCAGCGCGTTCGACATCACATATCCTCCTGCTTCGCCGGGTGCAGCAGTCCCTTCGCGATACCGATCATGATTATCGCCACGGCCGCGTGCAGGCCGATCGTAACGTACCACGGCGGGTACGAGTAGTTGTAGTACGTGATGTGAGACGATTCGTACATGGTCTTCTCGCGCATGGGATCGTACCCGAGCGCGGCGCCCGACGCGGCTATCGGGTTGGTCGCCAGCGTCGCGGCGATCACCACGCTCCGCAGTGTTTGACTCTTCTCCAGAACCGGGTTCGCGAGCAGTACGTTCGCGGCCAGCACGAACGCCACGCCTGCGGCGGCCGTCTGCCCTATCCAGAGCTTCCCGGTCAATCTGCCGAGCAGACACGTGAGCCCGGCCATGGCCGCGCCGTAGGACAGCAGATAGCCGTTCAACGTGAGGATGCCCCATCCCACCGCGCGGCCCGCCGGAAACGTCAGCGAAACGGTCAGCCCGGACGCGATAAACGCGATCAGGAACAGGAGCGCCCGCCCCCACCCGTACCGCCGCGTCCATGCCGGCACAAGAAGTGATAGAGCCAGCCATTCCGCGACAGCGACGGCGCACATTGCCGCCTTCGCTCGCTTCACCTCGACGCTACCGCCCTCGATTCCCGATTCGGGCGCCAGCACCAGCAGTATCACCACGATGATGACGGGCACCGCGACGCAGTACCCCAGCAGGTTAACCAGCAGCTGTCTCGAGTCGGGCTTCATCGTTACGTCCCTCTTTCGTCCTCGCCAGGCCCAGGCGGAAGCGTC
>CAYMFW010000160.1:0-11114 GCA_964389785.1 uncultured Planctomycetota bacterium | reverse complement strand
ATGCCCGCAGATGCGGGTGCACCTGGACTGGTACAAGCGCTCGTTCGTGCCCGAGGTGTACCGGCATTCGATCGGCGTGCTGGACACCAACGGAAACCTGGTGACGCACATCGGCAGGTACGGCAACTGGGACAGCGGCTTCGGCCCGAAGAGCCCCGTCAGGCCGGGCGGGGACGGTATCGCTATGACTTACGTCCGCTTCCTCTCCGGCACGGACAACTACCTGGTGTTCAGCGACCGGGCCGAGCGGCTGGCGGTCCTCAAACTGAACTACCACGCGGAGGAAACCGTTCCCATACGGTAGGGGACGTTCTCCAATAATTCAATTTCCGTACGGGCGGCTTTACGCCGTCCTCCGGAACAGATAGGATGGACAGGCCCCGTAACCGGAAGGAGGAGATTCGCATGAGAAGAATAGTCGCGTCCCTGTGCCTCTCGATAGCGGTCCTGATACTCGCCCTGCCCGCGTCAGGCGGAGAGGAAGAGCCGAAGGTCAAGGGCAAGCCGCTTTCGGTCTGGCTGAAGCAGGTCCAGAGCGAGAACCGCGGTCTCCAGATGAGGGCGTCGAGCGCCCTCAAGGAGGCCGGGAAGGAAGACATCCCTAAGATCGTCCCGAAGCTGCTGCCGCTTCTCGCCGCGGACCGGGAGAACAGCAGGTTCCCCGCCGCCCAGGTGCTGGGCGGATACGGCCCTCCGGCGCGCGAGGCGGTGCCGCACCTCCTGCCCATGCTGAAGGGCACTCAGTTCGAGCGCAACAGGGCGGCCGCCGTGGACGCGCTGGGCCGGATACTGAAGGACGCCAAGCCCTCCGACGAGGTGGAGAAGGTCACCCAGGCGATAATGGTCGTCTTCCCGGACCAGTACGAAGACGTCCGTCGGGAAGCGGCCGTCGCCGTAGGAAGAATCGGCCCCGCCGCGAAGTCCGCGACCAAGGCGCTCCTGAAGCTGCTCAACGACAAGCACTTCCCGGTGCGCGGCGCCGCGGCCTGGGCGTGCGGCCGGCTCGGAAAGCACGCGGAGATGCACATCGACAAGCTGATATCCATGATGCACGGCGAGCGCGACATCGCCACCACCGTGGTGTACGCCATCGGCGAACTCGGGCCGGTCCACGAGAACGTCATGCCCAACGTGGTGGACCGCCTGGAGAAGACGTTCTACGGCCAGTGGGGTGGCTTCCGTGTCGGCGCCCGGTCGTACACCGTCGGCAAGATCACCAAGGGCACGAAGGAGGAGTACCAGTGGTACTGCTTCGACGCGCTGGCCCGCCACGCGGACAAGGCCGAGGCGGCCGTCGGTCTGATGGAACGACAGATCTCCGAGAACGGCTGGAACAGCTCTCATCGCATGAACCGCGCCCTGGGCGCGGTGAAGGTGCTCAAGGCCGTCGGCCCTAAGGCCGGGAGCGCGGTGCCCAAGATAAAGGCTGCCCTGGAGGTGAAGCGCTGGGACAACCGGATCCCCAGGGAGGTCCTGGCGGAATTCAAGAAGACGGCGCAGGAAGCGCTGGACGCGATCGCCGGCAAGAAACCGAAGGACTGACTTACCGGGACTGAGAAATCAGCGATGAACAGCCGCGAACGGACAAAGCGAATCATCGCCGGCGAACCGGCCGACCGGTGCGGGTTCTGGCTGGGGAACCCCCACAGGGATACCTGGCCGATCCTGTTGGAGTACTTCGGCGCCTCCGAAAGGGACGAGCTGCGCCGGAAGCTCGGAGACGACTTCTGGTGGATAGCCCCCTGGACCGCCTACAGGCATCCCGAAGGCAAACCGGCCTTCGACATGCAGCGAAAAGGACGGGAGCTGGGCGCCGCGGGCGTCTTCGCCGACTGCGAAGACGTGGATTTCGTCGAGTCCTTCGACTGGCCGAACCCGGACTATCTCGATTTCGACTTCGTGCTCGAACGGCTTCGCGGCGCCGGCGACGTCTATCGCGCGGGGGGAGCCTGGTCACCGTTCTTTCACCAGGTGGCCGACTTCTTCGGGATGGAAAACTACTTCGTCAAGATGCATACCGATCCGGAGGTGGTTCACGCGGTCACGCGGCACGTCGTCGATTTTCACCTGGAGACCAACCGCCGCCTTTTCGAGGCGGCGGGCGATCTGATCGACGGGTTCTTCTTCGGCAACGACTTCGGCAGCCAGCAGGACCTGCTGATCAGTCCGGATTCCTTCAACGAATTCGTCCTCCCGCATTTCCGGAGACTCACCGCCCTCGGACACGACTTCGGCTACCAGGTGATCCTCCACTCCTGCGGCGCGATACACCGGGTCATCCCGGACCTGCTGGAGGCGGGAGTGGACGCGCTGCATCCGCTGCAGGCGAAGGCCGCGAACATGGACGCCGAAACGCTGGCCGCCGACTTCGGGGGCCGGGTCGCCTTTATCGGCGGCATCGACACCCAGGACCTCCTCGGCCACGGCACGCCCGAAGAAGTGGCGGCGGAGGTCCGGCGGGTGAAGGATGTCCTCGGTCCCCGGCTGGTGGTAAGCCCCAGTCACGAAGCCGTCCTGCCGAACGTCCCGCCCCGGAACATAGAGGCCATGGCGGCCGCCGCCCTGGAATGAAATGAAACGCCAGCTTCAGATGATATGGCCCGACCACGCCACCGCCGCGTCTGAACCGGTCGTCCCTGCCGGGTACGAGCTGAGACCGCTCGCGGACGGCGACGAGAGCGAACACGTTGCCGTCATGCGCCAGGCGGGCTTCTCCAACTGGAACGAGACACAGCTCGACGACTGGCGCAGGAACATCGCCCTCCCCGACGGCATCTTCGTCGTAGAGCATCGGGAGACCGGCAGTATCGTCGCGACCGCGCTCGCCTCTCACCGGCCGTCGGACCTTCATCCGTCCGGAGGCGAGCTCGGCTGGGTCGCCGCGAGCCCCGCACACGCCGGCAGGGGCCTCGGAGGCATCGTGTGCGCCGCCGTGCTGAAACGCTTCGCGCAAGCCGGCTACCGGCACGTGTATCTCCAGACCGACGACCACCGGCTCCCGGCCGTCAAGACGTACCTTCGCCTGGGATTCGTTCCCTTCCTGTTCTCGCCCGACATGGAAACCCGCTGGAAGAACGTGTGCGCGGCGCTCTCGTGGCCGTGCGACCCCGCATCGTGGTCCCGCGCGCCCCAGGCGTTATGGAAACCGGCGCCCGACGACCGCCCGGACAGCGACGACATAAACCGCTACCCCCGCCGCCGCCTGTGGCTGCCGGACCGCACGCACCGCGGGTACTCCTCCGGCGGCGACATGGACGCCTTCGGTGACGAATCCCTGTACCGGCCGTCGCGTCTCGGGACGGCGGCCGCGGAGCCGTGCGAGGTGGAGGCGGGCGCGCGCGCCCCCCTCACGCTCACGTTCACCGCCGGGCCCGCGGGCGTTCCGGAGGGAGCGTCGGTCACGTTCCCCATGCGGGGCCAGAAGCCGCTCGGAAACATGCCGGAATTCGCGCTCGACGGCCCCGGCTCCTGCTCGCTCCGCCCGGAGGGACGGGGATTCCTCGTCGAGAAGGGCCGTCTCGCCGAGGGCGACACCGTCACGCTCACGTGGCCCGCGTTCCACTGGACCCCGCTCGCCGGCCGGCGGGAATTCAAGACGCTCATAAGATACGGCCCCGGAAGGCCGGAGGAACGCCTTCCCGAGCCCGCGGCGATACGCATACTCCCGAAGGGCGTCTCCGTTCTCGAGGCAACCGTCCCCTGCACGCACGCGGGGGAGGACGAGATAGACGTTCGCGTGACGGCCAGGGACGAATACGACAACCGGGCACCGCACACGGGCGAGGTGAGGCTCACCGCCCCCCGCGGAGAGCAGACGGTCCCCCTGACGGACGGCATCGCCTCGTGCCGCGTTCGGCCCGCGCCGGACGGCGCGACGCGCGTGACGGTGGCGGCGGATGCCCCCGGACTCACGGCGGAATCGAACCCCTCGGTGCCGATGGACGGACCGCAGGTGTTCGTCGGGGACCTCCACTGCCACGACTTCCTGAGCGAGGCGGAGGGCTACACGGACGAGGTGTACCGTTGGGCCATGGAGGACCGCCGACTGGACTTCCTGTCCGTCGTTCCGCAGTCCCACGGGTGGCACGACAACCAGACGTGGACCGTGATGAAATACATGAACGAGCGCTTCCTGGACGAGGGGAGGTTCGTTCCCTTCCTGGGGTTCGAATGGCAGCACACCGGGTACGGCGACAAGGTGGTCCACTACCTGGGCGGCGACCAGCCGTACCTCCCCCGTGACGACGAGCGATACGGCTCGCCGGCCGGGCTGTACCAGGCGCTGCGCGGCAGCGACGCGCTGGTGATCGGTCACCACCCCGCCTACCCGGCCGGGGCGTGGTGCTCCAGCACCGACTTCGACGCGGTGGAGACCGACGTGGAGCGGTTGGTGGAGCTATGGTCCATGCACGGCAGCTCCGAGGGCTACGATTCCGCCGACCGGCCGCTGCGCGAATGCGACCCGGAGCGGACCGCTACCGCGGCGCTCAAGCGGGGCCTCCGGCTCGGCTTCACCGGGGGAAGCGACAGCCACAGCGCACGGCCCGGCGGGTCGGTGAAGGAGCCCCGCCCCCACTGGGGCGGCCTGACGGCGGTGTGGGCCGACGGCCTCACCCGCAGGGACCTCTTCCGCGCGCTGTGCGAACGGCACACCTACGCGCTCACCGGGGCGCGCATCGTCCTGAAGATGACGGTGAACGGCGCGCTCATGGGATCGGAGCTTCCGGCAGCGGACACCGCCTCCGTCCGCGTGGAAGTCTGGGCGCCGGCGCCCATTGCCCGCGTTGAGCTGATGAAGAACGCCGAGCCGCTTCAGACGTTCGCCCCGTCGAAGGACGAATGCCGCGTGGAACACGAGGACGCCGTCGAAGGCCCCTCCTTCTACCACGGCCGCGTCACGCTCTCCGACGGCAGCCTCGCCGTCTGCTCCCCGGTCTGGGTGGGATAAACCCTGTTAACCTGCCCCCTTTCCCTGCGGATACCTGTAGGGGCGGTTCTACGCCGCCCTCCGGAACGAAGGATGGAGGGCAAGTTATTTTGCGGAAAGGCTTTACGCTCGTTGAGCTTCTCGTCGTGATATCCATCATCGGCCTCCTGGCGGCCCTCGTCATCCCCGGCCTCTCCCGGGCCCGCGAATACGCGTACTTCACCCAGTGCAAGAGCAACCTGCGCCAGACCGGCATAGGCATCCTGGTGTTCTCCACTGACCACAAGGGCTCGTTCCCCACGATGGAGAGCCCTTGCTCCTCCGAGAACACCGGCTCGTCCGGACGCTGGGTGGGAGACGTCACGGACCCCCACGAGGATTTCATAGGCGGCGGCAGCGACAGCTCCAACGGCGGGAAGAGCTTCATCAAGAAGATCTACGACGACACGGACCCGGGCTACTCGTGGAACGGCACGACGAAGAGCAACGACTGGGTCGGCCGACCCCGCCTGCCCGGCAGGTACCTCCCCATCAACGTGCTGTGGGACCCTATCGTGACGCTCAGGAACTGGCACCCGATGGGGTATTCGGGCGTCGGACCCGACTCCGACGAGAACCGCGACCGGGTCTGCCGGATGAAGGGCACCACGCTCTTCGGCTATTCCTTCCTGTTCCACAGCATCGGCTGCGCCAGGTACCGGAAGAACCCGGCCGAAGACTGGCACGTTCCGTTCAACTACGGCGGCAGCGCGGCCAACGGGTGGAGGATCGAGGTCGGACGGACGGCAACCAGGTCCCGCGACATGCAGGCGCACCACCTCCCCTCCGCGTGGGTCGCCACCTGCAGGGCGCCGGTGAAGGGCAGTATCAGCTACACCGGCCCCATCATGCGGCACTTCTATCCCTCCCACTTCGGCGCCATGCCGAGCCCCAATCAGTTCGGTCAGTGGCGCTTCAACGTCCTTCATCTTGGCGGACACGTCGGCGACTTCATCTATATGGACACCTCCCAGATATGGCGCGGCTGGGGCTCGATCGGCAGCAACGGACGGAGACCGTACGGCTACAAGTATATCAGCGGCAGCCCCAAGAACGGCGTGGAGCCCAACCCGGCCGTGTCCCGACGATTCGACGAGAATTGACGGAAAGCGAGACGACCGGCTTGTTGATTTCCGTCCGCCTGCTCCCATAAGATACCTTGTATGTCGACACGGATTACCCGCAGGATATTCCCTCCGGTATTGGGAACGATACTCGTCATCTCGTTCGCCCTGCGCGGGATCGCACACGGAGAAGATGAACCCATGAAACAGGATTTCGCGTACCGACGGAACCGGCTGCTTCGGATCAGCGCAGGGAAATCCCCGACGGCGGAGGAGATATCCGACCCCGCGAAGGATCTCTACGGCAACCGGGCCATCGCCAATCTACTGCTGAAACGCCATCCGGAAGCCTGCAACGCCAGGCTGCGCCGGACGGCGGAGTGGTTCGACCACCCCCATCCCCGCGACACCAAGCACCGGGGCGAGTCGGATTTCGCGGCGATGAAGCTGTGCCGGGCATACTGTCTGTTCAACGACACGAACGCGCTGACCCCGGAGACGAAGAACCGCATCCGCCGGTTCTTTCTCACCAACGACTTCTTCAGCTTTCACGGCTCCGAGAACCACGCACTGCTCGGCCGGACGAGCCGGTATCTCATGGCGCACGCATACCCCGAAGACGTCTTCCAGGCCTGGAAAACCCGGGGAGCGGATCTGATAGAAAAAGACGGAGCGTGGCTCGACCGCTACATCCGCTTCCGGGCCGAACGCGGATGGGGCGAATTCGATTCGGCCTGCTACTTCGCGCCCGAATGGGAGTGCATGCTGAACCTGCACGACTTCGCGCCGGACGGGGAGATCAAACGGCTGGCGGGCACGATGCTCAACCTTTTGCTGGCGGACATGGTCGTGGATTCGCTGAACGGGATGTACTGCGGGGCCCACGGTCGCATATACGCCAGGCACGCCCTGGACCACGCGGCCGCGAAGACGTATCCTCTCTACTACCTGTACTTCGGAGGTGTGGACGAGAAAACGGTCACCCGCGGCACAATGGTGGACGCGCTCACCTCGGATTTCCGCCCGCACCCGCTCATCGAAGACATCGCCCTGGACCGTCCGGCAGCTTACGAGAACAGGGAGAGAAAGCACCTGCATAATCCGGAGGATATCATGCCGCGCCGGCCGGTACAGGGCAGTATCCGCAAATACACCTATTACACCCCCCGCTACATCCTCGGCTGCGTGCAGAAGCAGGACCCGTACCCGAGTTCCTGTCGGGGCGGATGGTACGCCCGGCACGAACAGCACGAGTGGGATTTCACCGCGGCGGGCGGCACCCGGGCGCGCGTGTTCACCCATCATCCCGGGAAGCGGGGCAACGAGCACGGCTACTGGACGGGAGACATCCACTGCTGCTGCGGCAGTTTCCTTCAGAACAGGTCCGCCCTGGTCGCCCTCTACGACATACCGGAGAGCGAACCGTACGGCTTCATACACGCCCACGTCCGCAAGGCGGTCTTCGACCAGGTGATCGAGGAAAACGGTTTCATCTTCCTGCGGAAGGGAGAGGTATTCGCCGCGCTGAAGATGCTCAACGGACACCAATGGGCTGCCGAAGGCGAATGGAAGGATATCGAGGTCCAAAGCCCGGGAAGAAGAAACGGCGTCGTGTTCGAGGCGGGACTGCGGCGTGACTTCGGTGATTTCGCTTCATTCCGCAAGGAGGTAGCCGCCAACAGGATCGATTTCGACCGGGAGAAGCCGGACCTGACGTACTCGTCCGGGAGGGCGGGCACGCTTCGATTGACCGCCGATGGAACAAGGGAACTCGACGGCGCCCCGGCGGACCTGGATTACGACACGTACGACTGCCCGTACCTCCGTTCCGCGTGGAAGAGCGGCCTGATCGAGGTCCAGAAGGGGGACGAGAAGCTCACGCTGGACTT
Source organism: uncultured Planctomycetota bacterium (assembly GCA_964389785.1). GTDB lineage: Bacteria > Planctomycetota > CAYMFW01 > CAYMFW01 > CAYMFW01 > CAYMFW01. The sequence goes on along the minus strand of CAYMFW010000160.1, from coordinate 3,195 downwards.
CAGGCGGGAGCAGAAGTAGAAACCTGAAATGCCCGATCAACGCCCTGACATTCTCGCGCGGAAGAACAATTTCTTGTTAACCTTCCCTATGCGTGCGCGGATGTATATAGAGACAAGTTTATCAGGGCTGGTGTATCCTGCCCGGGCGGCGTGAGGCCGCCCCTACAGATAGAGGAGGAACCATGAAACACGTCGCTCTCGCCTGCATCGCCACGCTCGCCGCCCTCGCTGCTCTCACGTACACGGCCGCCCTCGCCGACGATTTTCCCAAGCCGTACGACCCCCGGTGCACGGAGCGGGAAGACGTCTTCGAGTTCGCGAAGAAGCCGACGGTGCACCTGGTCGGCAAGGACAGATACGAGATCGCGTTCACGGTGAAGGGCTACTGCGACGTCACCGTCGATCTCATCGACAAAGAGGGCACGGTGGTTCGGCACGTCGCCTCGGGCGTCCTCGGAAAGAACGCGCCCGCCTCCTTCCGGAAGGACTCGCTCGAACAGAAGATCCTCTGGGACGGCAAGGACGATCTGGGCACCTACGTGAGGGAGCCGGAAAAGCTGACGGCGCGGGTGATGCTGGGGCTGAAACCGGAGTTCGACAATCTGCTCGGCCCCGCGAGTCCCAAGGCGCTGCCCGGCGCGCTCTGGGGCGTGGCGGCCGACGCCGACGGCGTGTACGTGTTCACGAGGGCGGGAGGCAAGGTCACCTGGCGGAAATTCGACCACGACGCGCACTACGTCAGGGACCTCTATCCGCCCTCCGGCAAGCTATCGCCCGAGAAGCTCGGCGGCATGGGATACGTCGAATACGAGCCGGGAAAGCGGGCGATACACGCCCCGGATATCCAGAGCGGCATGTGGCACTACGCCAGCTGGAGTCCGACGGGCGTGGACGGGGTGTGGCGCTGCCGGCCGGTCGCGGTCAACGGACGGATATACCTTCTGTCGAGCGGCCACGGTCAGGAAGCGCCCGGCTCTCGCCGCTCGACCGCGAACTACCTTCATTACTTCAACACGGACGGCAGCACTGAATACGACGGGGTTACCGGGCGTCCCTGGGTCGTCGCCCCGGGCGGCACCTCCATCTCCCCGCACCTGGCCGCGTCACCGGACGGGAAGACGCTCTACGTCACCGGACTGCACGGGGCGGGCGTCTGGGGGTCCGCGCCGGCCTCGCCGGTGCTGATGAGCGGTCCGGCCGCCGGGGACGAACGGGCGAACGTGCTGGTGGGCGACTTCAAAAAGGTGGGCGGTGACGACCGGAGCTTCAGCGACCCCAAGGACGTGGCCTGCGACCCCTCCGGGCGGGTGTACGTGGTGGACTCGGTGAACCGCCGCATCCAGATATTCTCTCCGGAAGGGAAGTTCCTGAAGACGCTCAAGGTGAACCGGCCGGACCTCGTGCAGGTGCACCAGAAGACGGGACAGGTCTACGTGGCGCATTCCGCCACGGTTCGGGGAAAGTCTGTCGGGCGCATCACCCGGTTCTCACCGTTTCCGGAGCTCGCGGAGGAGCGGCACTGGGACGGCGTCGGCGCGCGCATCATGACGCTGGATTCCTGGGCGCCGAAGCCTCGCCTGTGGATCAGCGGGCGCACGGCGGGGTCCGGCACGCGCGTGTTCGCCGACACCGACGGCCTGTCCGAAACGGAGTCCACCACGAAGGGCGCGCTGCTCCTGGTGTACGAGGACGCCGGGGAAGAGCTGCGGCTCCTCTCGGATTTCGAGAAGGAAGCGCGCAAGGAAGCCGGCGGAAGCGAGATGGAATTCGCAGGCGGCATCAAGTACCCGGTGGTATGCGATCCCGTCACCGAGAAGGCCTACTACTGCAACAAGTGGATCTTCGATCTGCGCACCGGGAAGTCCCCGGGATCCACCGAGCACAACATCAACGTCAAGTCCGGCCTCGCGTTCTGCAAGCGGGGATACATGCACGTCCACGTGCAGCACCGGGACCAGAAGATCATGTGTCGGCTGGACCCGAAGCGCGTCGTCCACGTCGACCGGCCCGGCAGGAGCTACACGAAGTACGCCGAGGTGCCGTACGACTACGGGGTCGACATGATGGGCTGCACCGGGGCGCTACGCATGCCGACGACCGACGACAAGTACTACTCCTGGGGCATGGGGGTGAACATGCGCGGCGAGATCGCCGTGCTGAACATGTTCAAGGTCACGGCGAACGCGACCCTGCCCGTGGACGCGAGCCTTTTCAAGTCCGCACGTGGCGGCACGAGAGGGGGGCCTGAGACGGCCGCCCAGTTCGCCCGGAAGCTCGAGGAGCGAAGAATTCTCGACGCGCAGGGGTACGTCGCCTACATCCGGCCGAAGCCGGGAATCGACGTGGTCGGCGCGGTCATCTGGACGTTCGACTCCACCGGCGAGGAGAAGGACAAGGAAGCGGCCATCGTCGGCGGGTTCCGCACCAACGGCGTTCAGCTCGACGAGGACGGATACCTGTACTTCGCCAACGGCCGCCTTCGCTACGCCGCAGGGAAGCCGTTCCTGCAGGGGCGGGGAGGCAATTTCGGAGGCAAGCCGTATCTCCGATGGAACCGGTCGCCGTTTACCGGAACGTACGTGAAGGCCCCGCCGAAACGCGCGTCGTTCATCCTGCGGAACGCCGTCGTTCCCTCCGACACGCTTCCCGCCCGGCAGCCGGATCTCATCCAGACCGGCGAGGGCGCCGAGTACAAGGTCCCGGACAACGACGTGTGGGCGGAAGGCGTGGAATGGCTCTACGCGGGGGTGTCCCCCATCGTCTCCTACCACTGCTCGTGCATGGACATGCGGGCGTGCCTGGACTGGTACAAGCGTTCCTTCGTCCCGGAGATGTACCGGCACTCGATCGGTATCCTCGACACCGGCGGGAACCTCATCTGCCGCGTGGGCCGGTACGGCAACCTGGACGAGGGAGGCAAACCGGCACCCGGAAACGACGGCGTGGTGATGACGCGCGGGGCGTACGTTTCCACGACGGACAACTACATGGTGATCGCCGACTGGGGCCGGCGGCTGATCTCGGCGAAGCTGGGCTACCGCGCGACGGAAACCGCTGCCGTTCCGGGAACATGATCCCTTCGGATCCCCGGAATGTGGCAGAAGATGCCCCGTTCCGGCTATAATGCGCCTATGATCGAGAAAGTGAGGATCAGAAGGGAATCCGGCTTCTCCCTGGTGGAGCTGCTGGTGGTGA
>CAYMFW010000159.1:0-11144 GCA_964389785.1 uncultured Planctomycetota bacterium | reverse complement strand
CGAAGCCGAACACCAGTCCGGCCGGCATCGTGTAGTTGGTTATCTGGGCCAGGCCGACGCGGGTCCATCTGAAGTAGAGCAGGATGGTGATGGTGATGAGGCCCAGGCCCATAAGGACGGTGACGACCGGCAGGAAGTATCGCTCGAGACGTCTGAGACCGGCGCGGGCGCTGAGCGTACCCAGGTCCTGGTCCTCGAAGAGCGCGCCGCGCTTCTCCGCCTCCCGGTAATCCCGTTCTTCCTCGCTGGTGACGTGCTGCTGGCGGGTGTGCAGGAACGCGATACCCCAGACGAGGGAGGTGGCGGCGGCGAAGAAGCCGAGGGCGGCGCACGACGATGACGTGCTCCACAGACTCACCAGCAGTATCAGCCCGCCGACGAACAGCTGCAGCAGCATGCCCAGTACGGCGGCAAGCATCGCCTTTCGTCTCTCAGCCAATTTTCACCTCAGGACAGCTCTCTGGTCCCGAAACCCAGAACGGCCAGGGACACGACCCCGGCTTGATACAGAAACGCGTAAAGAACGCAGTAAATAATATAGCCCATAGGGATTACTCTGTCCATAGTCAGCGCGTCCGCGAGCCAGAACATCTGCAGGTTGGGTAGCGCGCTGTAGGCGATCTGAGCCAGCCAGCTCACCTGGGCCAGGCTTGCGAACAGGTAGTCGGACAGCAGCCCCAGGAAGAACACCGCGAAGCAGAGGACGATATTCATTACCGTGCCGAGGCGGGTGGATATCGCGGTGGCCGCCGCCCCGATGATGAATACCGCCAGCGACACCAGCCCCGCCGCCTTGAGCAGGTCCCAGTGGATGTCGGCGCCGAACGGCTGCAGCTTCATCTCCTTGCTGAAGAAGCCGAGGATGACGAACACCATTGTGGTCATCGGTATCGACGCCGCGACCGCGGTGGAGGAGAAGTTCTTGTTGAAGAAGTAGTTCGCGAAACCGCCGGCCGCCATCGCGGCGATGACGCTGCCGATCAGCCCGGCCGTGACCGGCCAGTCCACCTTGAACGCGTTGGTGTCCGTGGAGCCGAATCGTTCCATCAGGACGAGAACCAGGGTGAGGACGTACATGGCCGCGCCGAGCGCCAGCAGGATACCGATGAACTTGGCGACGACGAATTCGAACGTGTTGACCGGCTTGGTGACGACGGTGAGCACCGTCTTGTTCTCGATTTCCCGCCAGATGACGCCGGAAGCGGTAAGCGCCGCCAGCAGCAGACCGGTGAGGAGCATCGTGGCGAGACCCATGTCTATGAATATCTTGACGTCCTCGGACATGGTGTACATCGAGAAGGTGGGGGTGATACAGATGAGCACGACGGAGGAGAACAGTATGATGCCGTAGACCGGCTGTCTCACCGCCTCCGTGAGTGTATTGAGCGCGATCGCCGCTATTCGCTGGAACAAACCCTATGCCTTCCTGTACCTATATCTCACTGTGCCCAAGGCTGGGTATGATACGGAATCGGTATCCAAAACGCAATGCTTGGGCCGGGAGAAAACGGTAGCTGTGTCCTTATTTTTCGAGGGCCCTCTGGGCATTCCGGTGCCAGCGGGCCAGGCCGTCGACCGGGATGTACCAGAAGCGGGGATGGACGATGCTGCGATAGGTCGCGTCATCCATCGTGCTCAGGGCCTGGGGCGTGAGGCGGGGGGCGACCTCGTTCAGCCAGGGGGCATCGTTGAGCGGTTCCCACTTTCCCTTGTTGAGCGGGCAGACCTGCTGGCAGACGTCACAGCCGTATATCCAGGTGCCCATCTTTTCCCACAGCGCCGGGTGGATCGGCTCCGGGGCGCGGTAGGTGAGGTAGGCGATGCAGCGGTCCATTCTCATCACGTACGGCTCGACGATGGCGCCGGTGGGGCAGGCCTTCATGCAGGCGTCGCAGTTGTCCGGACAGGGAAGGTCGAGCGTCGGCTCGTCCGCCGGGAGCTCCGCATCCACCCGCCAGGTCTCGACGTTGATCCAGGAGCCGTGCTTCGAGTAGGCGAAGCAGTTTCTTCCGAAGCGGGTGACGCCGGCGCGGGCACCCGCCCAGCGGTCCGGTACGCCGCCCTTTCTCACCCTCATACCCAGGTCGATGAGGCCCTCCTTCATCTTTGTCTTCCTCGTGAAGTCCGGGGAGTCCTGGAACCGGCTGTCCACCAGGTAATTTCGTCCTATATATCCGACGAGTTCTTCCGGGAGCCTGTACGCGCCTGCCCGGCTGACACAGACGACTATGGAGCGTGCCCACGGTGTCGAGGCGGTGGGGTTAACCCGCTTCAGCATGCCCTCGTACAGGTGTGCCGCTTCGGGGAATTGCTTCATGCGATCGTGCACCGCGCGCTCGAATTCGACGAACGGCTCGACCGAGGCGATGCCGCAGGACGTGTACCCGAGGTCTATCGCGAGCGTCTTGACGCGGTCTGCGAGGGGGGGCTGTTTCTTCGGAAGATGCTCGCTCAATTTCTCCGGCCCCCTTGACTGAAATGGTGTGAGTGCCTATAGTACCGCTTTGCAGGGCGGTGTAGCTCAGTTGGCCAGAGCAGCGGAATCATAATCCGCGTGTCGCAGGTTCGAGTCCTGCCACCGCTACCAGTTACAGGTTCGTTTCACCGGCTTTCCCGGGCTCCGGCCGCTTCCTTCCGCTACTCCCGGTTCGTTATCTCTATCAGGTGGAAGCCGAACTGCGTCTGGACCGGTCCGTGCACCTGTCCGACCTCGGCGCTGAACACGACATCGTCGAATTCCTTCACCATCTGGCCGGGTGAGAACTCCCCGAGGTCGCCGCCGCGCTTGCCGGAGGGGCACTCGGAGTGTTTCTCGGCCATGTTCGCGAAGTCGGCTCCTTCCTCGATCTGCTTCTTGAGGTCCTCGCACGCCTGTTCGGTTTTCACCAGTATATGCCTCGCCGATGCCTTCGCCACAGCTACCTCCCTTCGATCACTTGACCTGAACCGCCTCGTCTCCTATGCGAACCGGGGCGGTCAGCACCCCGGGATATGTGGTGTAGCAGCGTACGTATTCCGCCTTCGTCACCACCGCGTTGGGCGCCGTCCGGCCGCCGCCCGCGTGATTGATGATGAATACCATGCCCTCGCGGACGCCGTCCGTCATGCCCTTGTCCAGGACGAGCTGGTTAGCATTCGCGTCGGCGGACAGCACCATCGCGCGTATCGTGGACGGGTGGCGCAGCGGGGGCAGGCACGAACAGGCCGTGAGGGCGACGAGCGAAATGAGCAGCTTCTTCATGGGTGCATCGTACCCGATTGAGTGGCGGATGTACACAGGATGGCGCGGACCCAGGCCTGCAGGTCGGGGATGTGCCTGTCCGGGAAGGCGTGCTCGGTATTCGGCATCGGGTGCAGGGTGACGTTCACCCCGGTCCGAACGGCGCGGGCACACCGGGCGGCGAGGGAGTCGAGCAGGAGACGGCGGTCCTTCTTCTTCCTGCGGCCGCCGGGCATGTACAGAAACCTCTTCCCACGGACCGCGGTCTTGTGGAAGCTGGTGATATGGAAGCCGCCGTCGAGGAAGTAGAAGCCGGTGAAGTGGCGGAGTGCGAAGGGGTCGACCGCGGAGAGCAGGAGGGCGGTGGTGTGGGCGCCGTTCGAGAAGCCGCCGAGGCAGGAGTGCTCGTGCGCGATGTTGGGGACGGTGGCGAAGAGCTTTCTCAGCATCGTTCGGTAGCAGCGGGAGATGAGCGGGTAATCGTCGTGGGCCTGTATCAGCAGGCCGTGGTGCGCCTCCTCCGGGTCGAGGTCCTTCTTGAAGAGCGGCAGGGCGACTGCGATGAAGTCACGGGGGCCGGCGAGCTTCCGGGCGTACGCGAGGTCCTTTCGTGTCACCGACGCGCCGCACCCTCCCTCCACGTAGACGAAGAGGGGGAAGGAGCCGTTCGGGGTGTAGTTTTCGGGGAGAGACGCGGCGAGCGCGGCGGGTGCCCTTCTCTTTCGGCGCTTCTCGAAGAGCGTCTTCGGGAGGTCCGGAAAGACGAATCTGAGCGTCGTGCGCGGCTTCAGTCGGCGGAGCTTTGGTTGACACGCCTTCCGTCGGCAGGGTTTCGGTCGGCGTGATAGCCTGTTGCGTGTCACTCTCCGGACTCGCCTCCCAGATTCCATTTTCGTGTGACGCCGTCGTTCACACGCTCCCAGTTGCCGCCCTGTTTCCGAAACTCGAAGATCTCTCCCTCTCCCTCCCACGCGCTCTTGATGACGCCGACGTGCACCTCGGCGCTGGTGGGGGACAGCCCTTTGAAGCGCAGAATCGGCTGACGGCTGAAGCGGGGAGCGACGTCGCGGAGCTGCCGGACGTCCTCGTCGGTGAGGCCGCCGGAGATCTCGGGGTTGTCCGGAGTGGGGTACGTCTCCCGCCAGGTGTTGTATGCGAAGACGCCGATGCCGACGATGGCGGCGAGCGCTATCAGGTTGAGGAACAGCTTGCCCACGGACGTCTTCCTTTGCGGTTCCCTCTCTTCCCTTGCCATGTTCTTCCCCTCCGTTACCTCTGTTTGATTCCCACCACGATGAGGCGCATCGGTGTGTCGCCGGTGTTCCTGATGCCGTGGGTGTGGTCCTTGCTGACCAGGCTCACCTCGCCCGCCTCGATGGGGGATTCCTCGCCGTCCATGACTATAACGCCGCTGCCCTCGGCCACGAAGTAGACCTCCTCGCTGTCGTCGTGCAGGTGCTCGCCGATGGTGACGCCGGGAGGGAGGGTGTCGTCGTGCATGAAGGACACGCCCATCACGCTGTCGCCGCGCTGAAGAACGATGCGGACGTCAACGGTGCCCTCGCCTTCGTGGCAGCGTTCGATCGGCCTGGTTTCGATTTCATCGTTCCTGCGGATCATCTCTCCCCCTAGTAGACCGATTCGGGTTCGTAATACAGCTTCGCGTTCTTCTTCGTGACAAGCTCCGAGCTGAGGACGATCTTCGACGGCACCTTCCGCTGGTAGAAGCCGTCGATCGGGGTGCCGCGCAGACCCTTCACCGCGAGGGATATCGCGGTCGCCACCATGTTGGGCGGATACGTCACCGTGGCGCGCACCTGTGGGTCGTCGTCCAGGATCTTCTTGATCACCTCCTTGGAGCCGCCGCCGCCCAGGAACAGCTTGACGTCTTTGCGGCCCGACTCCTTGTAGGCCTGGAGCGCCCCCTTCAGCACGTCGTCGTCCCCGGCCCAGACCGCGTCTATCCTGCGGTACTTCTGCAGGAAGGTCTCCATGATTTCGAGTCCCTTCTGTGTGGACCAGTGGGCGGGCTGTGAATCTAGGATGCGGATGCCGCGATGCTTCTTCATCACTTCCTTGAAGGCCTCGACCCGCTCGGTGTTGATGACGCACGGGATGCCCTCGAGCACGACGACCCGTCCCTTGCCCTTCAGCTCGTTCGCGATGAACCTGCCGGCCTCCCGGCCGAAGCCCGGGTTGTCGCCCGCGATGTAGACGTCGTGCGCCGGCTTGGTGAGTCCCCTGTCAACCACGATGGTGTAGACGCCGCCGTCGTGGACCTGCTTGACGACCGGGGTGAGCGGAGCCGAATCATGAGGGAGCACGACAAGGGCGTTGATCTGCTTGACCATCAGGCCCTCGATCTGGTTCACCTGCTTCTGTGCGGACTCAGCGGTGACGAGCACGAATTCGGCATCCTTATCCTTTTTCTTCCAGTCATCGATCGCCTTCTTCGCCCACCAGACCACGCCGCCCGTCCAGCCGTGATCGGCGCTGGGTATCGACACGCCGATCTTGATCCTGTCGGCCGCCAGGAGCGGGGAGGGGCAGATGAGGCCTGCCAAAGCCGCGAGAAGCACCAGGATTGCCGTCAGTCGTCTTGCGTTCATTCGATTCCTCCGTAACTCGCTGACCTAACCCCGTCCCCGGGTTCTCCTGTACTGGAGGAGAACGGCGGTGATTATCACCGCACCCTTCACCGTGCCTTGAAGATACGGGGACACCTCCATCATTACAAGCATGTTGTTGATGATGCCGAGGATGACCGCGCCGATGACGGTGCCGAACACCGTTGCCTTCCCGCCGGACATGGACGTGCCGCCGATAACGACCGCGGCGATGGCGTCCAGCTCGTACATGACGCCCTCGCTCGACGAGCTTATCGAATTCAGCCGGGACGATACGAGAAGCGCGGTGACGCCGACCGAGATCCCGGAGATCACGTAGGTAACGCATTTCACCAGGCCGACCCGGATGGCGGAGTAGCGGGCAACGTCTTCGCTGGCGCCGACCGCCAGCACGTACCGGCCGTAGCGGGTGTTGTTGAGAATCACGTGGAAGACGATCGCGAGCCCCAGGAACACCAGCGCGGGCACCGGCAGGCCGAGCGCGTAGCCGGTGCCGATCTCGTGGTAGGCCTCGCTCTCCGCACGGAACTCCCCGGCCTGAGCGATATACAGCGCGACCGACCGGAATACGGACATGGTGCCGAGCGTGACGATGAACGGGGCGATGCGGCCCTTCACGGTGACGAGCCCGTTCAGCAGGCCCGCCGCCGCGCCGCACAGCAGTGCCGCGCCGGCCGCAGCCACCACCGCGGTCTGCCCGTCGCCGACCCGGTTGAGCGTGAGGATCGCCACCCCGCCGACGAGCGCGGTCATCGAGCCGACGGAGAGGTCTATGCCGCCCGAGGCGATGACGAACGTCATGCCGAGGGCGATGATGCCGGTGTAGGACACCTGCCGGAGGATGTTCGTCCAGTTGCGCACGCTGCGGAAATCCGCGCTGATCGCGCAGGAGACAACGAACAGGATAACGAGCGCGATGAGCGGCGCCCATCGGGCGTAGTCGAACCGGCGCTTCTTCGCTTCGATGGCCATCAGCCGATGCCCGTCGCGAGCCGCATGACGTTCTCCTCCGTGACGTCCTCGCCCTCCAGCACGCCTGAGACGGTGCCCTCGCGCATCACCATCACGCGGCGGCACATGCCGATGACCTCCTCCAGCTCCGAGGAGATGAGGATACATGAGATGCCCGACTTCGCAAGCGACTGGATGAAGTAATACAGATCGCGTTTCGCGTTCACGTCGATGCCCCTGGTCGGCTCGTCGAGTATCAGTATCTCCGGCCCGGTGTCCATCCACTTGGACACGTACACCTTCTGCTGGTTGCCGCCGCTGAGGAGCCGCACGGGGGAGTCCGGGTCGGGCGACTTGATGCCGAATTCCCGCGCATACTCCCGGGCCCTGTCCTTTTCGCGGGACTTGCGGAGGAAGACGGTGGAGTACTGCCTCAGGTTGGCCAGCGTGATGTTCGGCGGGACCTGGAAGTCCATTATCAGTCCCTGGCGCTGGCGGTCCTCGGAAATGAAGCCGAGCTTGCTGCGCACCGCGCTGCGGGGCGAGCGGAGCGACCGCTTCCTGCCCTTCACCGTGATGGTGCCCGCGGTCCGGCGACGGAGCCCCATGACGGTCTCCGCCAGCTCGGTGCGGCCCGACCCTCCGAGGCCGGCGACGCCGAGCACCTCGCCCTTCTTCAGCTCGAAGGTGACGTTGTGGAGGGTGCCGCGCGTGCCCAGCCGATCCACCCGGAGGACCACCTCGTCGTCCGGCGCGATCTTCTCAGGGAATACCTGGTTGAGCTCCCTGCCGACCATCCACTTGGCCATCTCGTACACGTCCGTCTTGGCGGTGTCGGCGATGGATATGGTGTAGCCGTCGCGCAGGACCAGCACCCGGTCGCAGATCTTCCGGACCTCTTCGAGGCGGTGGGAGACGAAGAGTATCATTACCCCCTGTCTCTTCAGCTCCTTCATCACCGAAAACAGCACCTCCGTTTCCCGTTCGGAGAGGGCGGTGGTGGGCTCGTCCATGATGAGTATGCGGGACTTCCGGCAGAGCGCCTTGGCGATCTCCACCATCTGCTTGCCGGCGACGCTGAGGTCTCCGGTGACGGCGGTCGGGGCGATATCCGCGCCGAGGGAGTCGAGCGCCTCCCGCGCCCGCTGCTTCATTCGACCTTTGGCCAGGATCGGGCCGATATGTTTCTCGTGGCCGAGGAATATGTTTTCGAACACCGCCAGGGTGTCCACCAGGTTGAATTCCTGGGGGATCATCGTGATGCCGAGCTTCCCGGCGGCCCGGGGGGTGTTAGGGGATACCGTCCTTCCTTCGATTAATATGGTGCCGCGGGTGGGCGGGTGGATGCCGGCGAGTATCTTCAGGAGCGTGGACTTGCCCGCGCCGTTCTCGCCGATGATGCCGAGTATCTCGCCCTTCGCGACCTCGATGTGGATATTGTTGAGGACAAGAACGCCGTCGAACGCCTTCGCGATACCGTCGATCTTCAGGAGGGGTGGGGGCGCGTCGTCCGCCGGGGTGTGTGTCACGTTCTGCATGCGGGTATTTTCGGTGGTTGTGAGGCGGGATTCAAGCTGGAAAAGGGGACATTCATGTTTAATGGAGTCCAATTTCGTAAAGGGCGCCGGGAATGAGCGAGGTGCGGTCCCGCCGGGCGCTGTCAGGTAAAGATGAATGTCCCCTTTCTTCTGTCCCCTTTCTTCGTCAGGAAAAGATGAATGTCCCCTTTCTTTTCGGTACAATTCCGGGATGAAAGACATGCTGGGGAAGGTGCGGGACGAGGCGAGGAAGCGCGGGGCGCGCTTCATGGACGTGCGGGTGTTCGAGAAGGACTCGAGCGCGGTGCGCCTGCAGGACGGCAGGGCCGACAAGGTGAGCCGGTCCACAAGTGCGGGCGCCGGCGTGCGGGTGCTGGCCGACGGCGCGTGGGGCTTCGCTTCGACCGAGACGGTGGACGCGAAATCGCTTTCCAGATGCCTGGACGCGGCGCTCGGCATGGCGCAGGTGTCGAAGGAGAGGGTGCTGGATCCCGGTGTGGTTGCGGACGTGGAGCCGGTGGTCGATTCGGTGAGCGTGCAGGTGGAGAAGGACCCCCGCTCCGTATCCCTGGAGGAGAAGATGGCGCGGGTACAGGCCTACGAGAAGGCCGGCGTCGCCTGCGGGGACGGCAAGCTGGTGAACACCATGGTGGGCTACGGCGACTCGTGGACTCGAGAGACGGTGTGCAACAGCGCTGGTACGTTCACCCAGCAGGAGACGATACGGACCTCGATAGGCACGATGATGGCGGCGGCGGACGGCGACGTGCGGCAGGCGGCGACGGAGCGGTTCGCGGAGCAGTCCGGCTTCGAGCTTGTGGACCGGATAGGGCCCGACGAACTGAGCGAGAAGGCGGCGAAGCGCGCGGTGGCGCTGCTGAACGCGAAGAGGCCGCCGTCGGGGAAGTTCCCGGTCGTGCTGCACCCGTCCATCACCGGACTACTGGCGCACGAGGCGCTGGGCCACAACGCGGAGGCCGATCACGTCTACAGCGGCGGCTCCATCATAGAAGGAAAGATGGGGGAGAAGATCGCGTCGGACCTGGTGAGCATCTACGACGACGGCACCATTCCCATCCTCAACGGGTCGTACCGGTATGATTCGGAAGGCACGCCGTCCTGCACGAGGACGGTGATCGAGAAGGGGGTGCTGAAGGGATGTCTGCATTCGCTCGAGACGGCCGCCCGGTACGGGGCGGCGCCCGGCGGGAGCGCCAGGGCGATGAACGCGCACTGCCTGCCGATCGTGCGGATGAGCAACACGTACATCGCGCCAGGGACGACCACGCTGGAGGAGATGCTGATGAATACGGACGGCGGCATCTACATGAAGGGCGGGAACTGGGGGTACGTCTTCTGCGAGCGGGGCCAGTACACCTGCCACGCCGGCGAGGGGTGGATGATTCGCAACGGTGAGCTGGCGGAGCACCTTCGGGACGTGTCGTTCTCCGGGATGACGCTCGACACGCTGATGGACATAGACGCGCTGTCGGACGAGCTGGAATTCCTCCTGCCGGGCACCTGCGGCAAGGAGGGCCAGGGCATGAACGTGGACGCGGGCGGGCCACACGTGCGGGTGAAGGAAGTGGTGGTCGGAGGCCAGGAGTAGAGATGTCGGACCTTCTCGACATAGCCAGGGAGGCCTGCCGGGAGGCGGTGAAGCACGGCGCGGAGTTCGCCGATGTGAAGGCCGGTTCCGGCCGGAGCGTTTCCATCAACGTGGAGAAGAACGGTATCCACGACGCGAGCGAGAAGGGGAGCGCCGGGTTTTCGGTGCGGGCGATCATCAAGGGCGCGACCGGCATGTCGTCCTGTTCCGGGCTGGACCGGGCGGAGGCGCTCGAGACGGCCAGGAGGGCGGCGGAAGCGGCGAAGCTGGCCCAGCCGGACCCGGATTTCGTATCCCTTCCCGAACCCGCCGAGTACGAGGACGTGCCGGGGCTGTACGACGAGAATGTGGCCGCGATGGAGGCGGCCGATCTGATACGGATATTGTCCATCGAGGTGGACGCGGCCCGAGAGGTGGAGCCCGACGTGAAGGTGCAGGGCGGCGCCCGGCTGGGTGTGGGCCGCGCGGCGCTGGCGAACTCGCTCGGCGTCGAGGTCGACGAGAAGAGCACCAGCCTGTCCGTCAGCATCTTCGCCATCGTGAAGAAGAGCGACGACGTCGGCTCGTTCTACGACTTCGACTTCGCGCGCCGCGCGGAGGACTTCGACGCGACAGGCGTGGGGGCGTCCGCCTGCAGGGAGGCGGTGTCGTTTCTCGGGTCGAAGAGTCCGAAGAGCGCGACCCTCCCCGTGGTATTCGGCCCGTTCGTGACGAACGCGCTGTTCGATTCGCTGTGCGGCGCGGCCGGGGCGGAGGGGATACAGCGGGGGCGGTCGTACATGGTGGGGAAGCGCGGGAAGCGGATCGGCGCGAAGATACTCACGCTGCGGGACGACGGGTTCGTACCGGGCGGAATGTCGTCCGGCTCGAACGACGATGAGGGTGCGAAGCGGAAGCGGGTGACGGTGATCGAGGAGGGGGTGCTGGTCAATCACCTGCACGGCTCCTACACCGCGCACAAGGCGGGCGAGGAGAACACCGGGCACGGCGGGCGCGGCAGCGGGGTGTGGCCCTCGAACGTGATACCGGAGCTGGGAACGTCCACCGCGGCGGAGATACTGGCCGGCACGAAAGAGGGTATCTACGTGAACATGGGCTCGGTCTCGCCGAACCCGGTTCACGGGGAGATATCCGCCACGATAGACTTCGGCCACAAGATAGAGAACGGGAAGCTCGCGTACCCGCTGAAGAACGCGATG
>CAYMFW010000158.1:0-11185 GCA_964389785.1 uncultured Planctomycetota bacterium | reverse complement strand
CGCCCGCACCTGTACCCGCCCGGCCTGCACCTGCTGATAGCGGCCTTCGCCGGCCGGCCGGAACGGGTCGCGGAAGGGTTCCAGTCCCTTCAGGTATTCGCGTACCCGCTGGCCATATTCCTCACCTGGTGGTTCACCCGATGGCTCTTCGGGGCACGGATGGGACTGCTCGCCGCGTTGATCTTCTCGATGGACATGACGGCCGGATTCACCCTGCTGGGGGTATTGCCGAGCGCGCTGGTGACTGCGCTGATGCCGCTGATACTCATGAGTTTCCTGACCAAACGATCGAAGCTGACGATTCTGCTGCTGGCTCTCTCGTTCTACACCCATCTAGGCGTGCCGTACATGATCGTCTTCGGCCTGTTCCTGTTCTCGGCCAGGCACCGGGGATACTACGGCTTCTTCAAGCACGTGCTCACGTGGTCTCTCCTGTGGTTCGCGCCATGGTTCCTCAGGCTGCTGCCGGTGATGGGATGGTTCGGCACGCCTTCGTCGGCGATATTCGAGTCCGGCGGCCGGACGATGCAGTCCCTGATCGGGGGCATCGTCATGGGATTCCTGAGCCTCCAGTTCATCAACCCGATCTTCCTGGTGATCGGCCTCACGCGTCTGAGACGCTTCGCGCACCCGGCCGCCGGCTTCCTGAAACACGTCCTGTTCGGCTTCCTGCCGATGCTCGTTGCCTACGGCGGCAGGTTCTGGATGCACAGCGCGCCGATCTGGGCGGTGTTTCTCGCGTCGTTCTTCATCCGCTGGCTTCCGGAAGGCGCGAGCCGGAAAAGAGTCGTCGCGCTCACGCTGTGCACGCTCATTCCGCTTCCGCTGATCATGATTGGCATGCCGAAGCACCCGGGCCTGAGAGTGATACCCAGCGTGGGAGGAGCGACGTTCACCCTGGCGTACATCCTAAGCCCCGCGGAGAAGGACACGGATTTCGACGACCTCGCCGCCTTCATACGAGAACACACCGCACCAAAAGAAATAGTCCACGTCGACCCGGAGAAGATCTACCTGGGCGACCGCATCGTCACCGAGACGGGACGGCGAACGGACGTCGGCGGATGGGCCGCCGAGGTAAGGAACGCGGCGATGAAGAAGACCGTGGAAGAGTATCGAAAGACCGACACCGACTGCCTGTTCGTCTACGAGAAGAAGGAGGTCCCGGAGGAGCTGGGATGCGACCGGGTGGAAAGAATAGGCCGCTTCAACGTCGGGATACGGGGGAAGACGGCGCCCCTGGATCAGCAGACGCACCCGCCCGAGCCGCCGCGCCGAAGAAAGTGACTCACATTTACAGGAAGAGTGCTCCATCCGGCGCCTGATGCTTGACGGGCCGCCCCCCGTGCGGTAGCCTCGACGGGTCTAATACAGCCGGGATACGCGAGATGGGTGGTAGAAAGAAACTCACGGACGAAACGCTGCAGGAATCGGCATCCCCGTACGCCACGCTGCTCAACAGCCTGCCGCTGGGAGTGGGACTGGCCACGCCGGCGGGCGAGGTGATCGAGATGAACAGCGCGATGTCCCGGATGACCGGGTATCAGGCGGACGAAATCAAGGACATATCCCTCCAGGATACCTGTTACGACCCGGAGGATCGGCGGCGGCTCATGAAACAGCTGCAGGCCGACGGTCATCTGTACGACTTCGAGGTCCGCCTGAAACGGAAGGACGGTACGCCGTACCATGCCAGGCTCACGGTAACCCCTCTCCATCTGAACGGCCGGGACTTCCTCCTCACCGTATGTGACGACATCTCGGAGCGAAGGAGAATGGAGCAGGCGGCGGTCGAGAGCGAGAAGAGATACCGGGAGCTCTGGGAAGACGCGCCCGTGGCCTACCACACGCTGGATAGAAGCGGCATCGTCACCAGCGTGAACCGCACCGAGGCACGAATGCTCGGCTACGAGCCCAAGGACATGGTGGGCACGTCGATATTCGAATTCATCCTGCCCGAGCAGCGGGCGGAGGCGCAGAGAAGGTTCGAGCTGAAGGTGGCCGGAGTGGAAGTCCCGAAGGCCGACGACCGGATATACGTCAGGAAGGACGGCTCCAGGATCTGCGTCTCGATCCTCGACGTCTTCGAGTGGGACGAGCACCATAACATCATCGGCGTCCGAACGAGCATGGTGGACGTCACGGAGCGCCTGAAGTCGGAAGAGACCATCCGGCGGCTGGCGTACTACGACGCGGTAACGAACCTGCCGAACCGAACGCTGTTCGGCATGCGTCTGGCCACCGCGCTCGTCCACGCGCATCGGACAAAGAAGAGGATGGCCGTGATGCTCTTCGACGTGGACAACTTCAAGAACATCAACGACACGATGGGACACTCCACCGGCGACCGGGTGCTGAGAACTATAGGAAGCCGGCTGATCCGCGGCGTCCACAAGACGGACACGGTCGCCCGCATGGGAGGCGACGAATTCCTGGTGCTTCTGCCCGAGATCGCGGGCGCGGACGACGCGCTGAAGGTGGCAGAGCGAATACTGGACATCGTCAAGCGTCCGGTCAACTACGAGGGGAAGGAGCTGCTGGTGACCGCCAGCGCCGGCCTCGCGGTATTTCCCGACCACGGCCGGGAGAGCGGCGTGCTGATCCGGAACGCGGATGCCGCCATGTACCTCTCCAAGGACGCCGGCAAGAACACGGTGAAGGCCTACGAGCCGCAGGATTAGCGCCCTACGGTGCCAGGATTCGGTTTCTGCGGAACCGGCTGACACCACAGCACTTGCCAGCATTCTCGAGGAAGCGCGAATCTCGATAGGGATGTGATTCCGTCTCAAAGCGAGAAGCGGTCTCTCGCCACCCAGAGACTGCGGACTAGTCCTTCAGGATTTCGTTAAGCGCGTCGCGCGCAGGCCTGGACAGGCGGTCGAACTGGATGCCGAATTCCAGGTTCCCGCTGCTCTGGATCCGCACGAAGTCGGCCCTGAAGCCGACCTTGTCACCGCTCTTGTCCTCGATGGTCAGCCGGGCGTAGAACGGCTCCATGGGAAGATGCCCGGTGGTGGTCATCACGTCGCCGAGGAGCGCGCCGGCGAAGCTCAGGTTCCTGATGACGGCCTCTCCCTCCGCGAAGACTTTGCCGCTCTTCAGTACGATCTCGATCTCCGCCTTCACGCTCACATCCTTGCGCTCGCTGCTTCGCCGCTCCGGGTTTCTCCGGAGATTCTTGGGGTCGTAGCCCAGTTTCTTGGCCGCCCGCAGTATCTTTATCACCGTTTCCTGGCTCGCCCGGTGGTCGGGAACGCGATTGAGAACCCTGCTGACGGTGGACCGGTGCACCCCTGCCTTAACGGCGATATCGGTTTGAGTAGTCATGGCTTCCTCCCTCCGCATGCGCACATGTGCGCAGAACTATACTGTCGAAATGGTCCAGGGTCAAGGGAGGAAAAAGATCTTTTCGACGGCGTCTACGCCATATCCATGTACTGTCGCCCGCGGCTGAAGTGGATCCGTTCGTCGTCGTCCGTCTCGACCATCCAGTCCAAAAGCCGAGCCCTCAAGTTCTTCCCGATGTCCTTGTACGCGGGTCGGTGAATATGAACAGTACGTTCGGCTTGTCGGACATGACGTTGTCTCCTCTGTGGGAAGCATCGATGATACGCCGGTGCAGACACATGGGCAAGCGCCGGCAACGCATTCCTGAGCGGATTCGAGCTTCGGCCGACGGGTCCGGGCAGCGGACCCATTTCACAGGTCGGCCGAAGCTCGTCCTCGGAGACACCCAATTCCATAAAGGGCGCCGAGAATGAGCGAAGGAACGCCCCGCCGGCACGCTTTCAGAATTTCGACTCTGACCCCTTGAAAATTCGTATAATGACGGCATGAAGAAGGAGGCGATGCTCTACGACGCGCTCGACGGCGACAGGGTCCAGTGCAGCCTGTGCGCGCACCGGTGCCGGATCGCAGACGGGAAGACCGGCATCTGCGGCGTCCGGCGAAACGAGGGAGGAAAGCTCCAGACGCTGGTGTACGGCGACGCGATTGCCAATCACGTGGATCCGATAGAGAAGAAGCCGCTCTACCACTTTCTTCCCGGTTCCTCCGCGTATTCGATCGCGACCGTCGGATGCAACTTCAAGTGTCCGTTCTGTCAGAACTGGCAGATATCCCAGGCGTCTCCTCAGAGCAGGGCGTTCTTCGGCGGGCGGGAGCTGATGCCGGACCGGGTGATCCGGGAAACGCTGGAGAACCACTGCGCCTCGATATCCTACACGTACACCGAGCCGACGGTCTTCTTCGAGTACGCGCTCGACACCGCGAAGCTCGCCAGAGAGAACGGGCTGGCCAATACGTTCGTGACGAACGGGTACATGACCAGGGAGGCGCTCGAGGCCGTCCATCCCTATCTGGACGGGGCCAATGTGGACCTCAAGAGCTTCAGGGAGGAGTTCTACGAGAAGAACTGCCGGGCGACCTTGAAACCGGTTCTCGAGTCCATCAGGCGCATGCGCGGACTCGGGATATGGGTCGAGGTGACCACCCTTCTCGTGCCGGGCGAGAACGACTCGGAGGACGAGTTAAGGGACATCGCCCGCTTCATCGTCCAGACCGACCGGGATATGCCCTGGCACATAAGCAGGTTCCATCCGGACTACCGGCTCACCGACCGCGACCCGACGCCGGTGGAAAGCCTGAGGAACGCGTACGACATCGGCAGAACCGAAGGTGTGCGCTACGTCTACCTGGGCAACGTCCTGGAAGGGGTGGACACCCTCTGCCCCGGATGCGGCCAGGTGGTGATAAAGCGGGGATATTTCAGCCCGCAGTCGGTGTCGCTCGACGACGGAAAGTGTCCTTCGTGTGCGATGGAGATTGCGGGCGTGTGGCGGATGCCCGCGGCTACTCCTCCCGAATCTTCTTGAGCTTGCGGTAGAGGGTCGCCCTCGAGATGCCGAGCGCCCTGGCCGCCTTCCGCACGTCGCCGCCGAACTTGTCCAGCGCCCTGGTAATGTGCTCGTTCTCCAGCCCGTCCAGGTCCCAGGTGTCACCGCCCGGGCTCTTGACGAACGCGACGCCTCCCCCCAGGCCGGGAAAGTGCTCCGGCCCCAGCGGATTGCCCCGTGCCAGCAGGATCGCCCTCTCGAGCACGTTTCTCATCTCCCGTATGTTGCCGGGCCACGAGTATCTCTCCAGAAGCTTCATGATCGGGTCGGAAATCTCGACGTCGCCGCGACCCAGGTCGTTCATGAGGTAGGCGACCAGCTCCGCAATGTCCTCGGCCCTCTCCCGCAGCGGAGGCAGATTGATCGGGAACACCTTTATCCTGAAGTAGAGGTCCTTCCGAAACGTGCCCTCCTCGACCTGCTTGTCGAGGTCGTGATTCGTCGCGCAGATCAGGCGGAACTCGCTCCTGCGGATTCTTACCTCGCCGAGCCGCCGGTACTGTTTCTCCTCTATCACCTTCAGGAACTGCGCCTGCACCGCCATATCCATATCGCCGATCTCGTCCAGGAACAGCGTGCCCCCGTCGGCGACCTCGACCAGACCTTCCCTGTCCTCGACCGCGGACGTGAAGGCCCCCTTGGTGTGGCCGAACAGCTCGCTGGCGAGCAGCTCGCCCCGAAGGCTGGAGCAGTTCACCTCGATGAACGGCTCGGAGCTGCGCGCGCTCTGATCGTGTATCCAGCGGGCAAGCACCCCCTTGCCGGTACCGGTTTCCCCTTCTATCATCACGGCCGAATCGCTCTCGCCGGCCGTGGTGGCGAGCCCCACGACATCTTCCATGATCGCGCTGCTTCCGAAGCACGGCTCACCCTTCTTCGCCAGCCTCTTCCGGGTGCGGTCCCGGCGCCTGAGACTTTCCAGCTCCAGGCTCTTCTGCAGGTATACGTCCAGGTCCGCCATGTTGACCGGTTTGGTGAGCAGATTGTCCGCGCCGCGGCGCATCGCGTCGACCGCGACCGGCACGTCGCCGGTTCCGGTGATCACCACGATTGCCAGGTCGGCGCGCGCCTCGCGCAGCTCCGGGATCCAGTCGATACCGTTGCCGTCGGGAAGGGTGAGGTCCAGCAGAATCGCGTCATAGCGCTCGGCGGCGACCTTTCCCTTCGCCTCGGAGAGATCGGAAGCCCCCTCCACCTCGTATCCTTTCTTCGAAAGGTACCTGGAGACCCCGAACCGTATCGCTTCCTCGTCGTCCACCAACAAAATCTTGGGCCTGGAAGCCATCCTCACTCCTTTGCCGCGGGAAGGGAAACCGTCACGGTACAGCCGGGGGGCGGTTCGTTGTTCCCGATAGAGATCGCCCCTCCGTGCGTCTCCACAATGTGCCGCACGATGCTCAGTCCCAGCCCGGTGCCTCCCTTACGGGTAGTGTAGAACGGCTCGAACACCTTGTCCAGGCTCCCGGGATCCAGCCCCTCTCCCGCATCCGTCACCCGGATCGTCAGCATACCCCGCGCCGGACCGGAGACGGCCAGCGTGATCTCACCGTCTTCGGAGCTGTGCTGGGCCGCGTTCTCCAGGAGATTGATCAGCACCTGTTGAAGCCGGACGCTGTCACCGACCACGAACAGCCCGTCATCTCCCTCCGGCTTCTCGAACCGAACGACCCGCTCTTTGCGCGCGGTGGACCGCGTCCAGATATTCACCGCGGAGGAACAGATTCCAACCAGTGATTCCTTCTGCATGCTGGCTTCCAGAATGGGCTTGCCCAGATCCAGGAGGTCCTGCATGAGTTTGGAGAGACGCTGTACCTGCATCCGTATCTGGTCTATGTATTCGCTGTGCTCCGGGCTTTCCCCCAGATCCAGGTTCAGCGCCTCCGAGATGGCCAGTATCGCGTTGAGTGGATTGCGCACCTCGTGGGCGACGCCGGAGGCGAGCTGTCCCAGCACCTTCATCCGCTGTGACAGCTGGAGCTCCTGCTCCATCACGTCGCGTTCTATCTCGTGCCCGACGTACCTCGCGAATATCTCCAGAAGCTGTACCTCGTCCTCGCTGAACGCACGCTCCCTGTAGTCCATCGCGCAGAGGATGCCGATCACGATGCCGTCACCGCTCGTGACCGGAACGCCAATGTAGGATTTCAGGTCGTACTTGTTCAGACAGATGCTGTTCGAAAACATCTCCTTGAGAGACCCCTGAAACTGATAGCTCTCCGCTTCCCGGCACACCTTCCCGCACGGACCGCAGGCGATCTCGAATGAGCCGTCGTGCTTCAGCTCGCTCTCGGCCGCCCACGCGATGAGCTCCACCTTGCCGGCATCGTGCCGGCGCACGACGACATGCGGAACGTCCAGAAGCTCCGACAGGCTCTCCGCAACACGATCGCACATCGACTCCATCGAGATGCCGGTCGCGGTCGAGATCCGGTACACCGCCTCCAGCGCCTTCCGCCTCTGGGCGAGGGTCTGTTCGTCGAGCTTTTGTTCCGTGATGTCCTGCACCGTCCCGAGCATCCGGACCGCGCGGCCGGAATCGTCACGGAACACCTTCGCCTGCTCGTGGACTACCCGCTCGGTTCCGTCCGGGAGAACGATGCGATGGTCTATGTCGTAGGACTCTTCGTTTTCCACCGCCTTGCTGACGGAAGCCTGAACGAATTCCCGGTCGTCCGGGTGGACCGAGTTGAGAAACGCCTCGTAGGTGGCGCCGAAATTCCGGCGATCGAGACCGAATATCCGGTATATCTCATCGGACCACCACAGCTCGTTGTCGGCGATGCTCCAGTCCCAGTTCCCGAGATGCGCGATCCTCTGGGCCTCGGCCAGGCTGGCCACGCTCTTGCGAAGCTCCTCCTCCGTCCGGATCCGGTGCTCCTTCTCGTGCTCCAGCCGTACGGATGACCCTGAAGCCCTGTCCTCTATACGTTTACTTCCCATTGATTGCTCCCGAGGACAGGATACACGAATTCAGCAGATCTCGACCACTCTTTTCGCGATGCTCTCTCCCAGCGCCCTGCACTGTGCGAGGGCCGCTTCGTCCGGCACGTATCTGATCTTTACGCTCTCGGCGGGAAGTTCGATCTTCATCTCCTCAAAAATCGCTTCGATATGCTTCACCGATTCGCCGCTCCATCCATACGAGCCAAAGGCGCCGCCGACGAGGTCCTTGAACTTCAGTCCCTTCAGATACGTCAGCACGTCCGCGACGGTCGGGAACATCTGGTTGTTGATGGTGGGAGACCCCACCACGAGCGCGCCGGCGCGGAGCACCTCGGTGGCGACGTCGCTGCGGTGACAGCTCTTGAGCGACATCAGCGTCGGGCTTGCCCCGCCGGCCGTCAGCCCTTCACCGACCGCCCGGGCCATCGCCGCGGTGCTGTGCCACATGGTGTCGTACACGACCACCGCGTTTCGAGTCGGCACCTGCTGTGTCCACTTCACGTACCAGCCGATGATGGTGTCCAGGTCCTTACGCCATATCGGTCCGTGATCCGGCGCGATGGCCTTCACCGCGAGGTTCAGTTCCTGATACCGCGCGACCAGCTTCTCGATGAGCGGAGCGTGGAGCGTCAGGATGTTGGCGTAGTACCTGGTCACCTCCTCTTCCATAATGTTCACGTCCAGCTCGTCCGCGAAACGTTCCGCGGACGCCAGGTGCATGCCGAACGCGTCGTTCGAGAACACCAGCTCGTCCTCGGCCAGGTAGGTCCACATGCTGTCCGGCCAGTGGATCATGGGAGTCTCCACGAACGTAAGATTCAGGTCGCCCAGGCTCAGCGTCTCTCCGTCCTTCACCGGGGTGATCTCGCGGTCCATGTGAAAGTGAGCGTCCAGCGCCTTCACCCCCCGCAGCGACGCGAAGACTCTCTCGGGCTGGACCGCCTCGATGATTCCCGGAAGGGAGCCGGAATGATCCATCTCCGCGTGGTTGGAGATGACGTACGACACGTCCTTCGAATCGACCACGGAGGCAACGCGGGCCAGCATCTCCTCCCGGAACGGCGCCTTCACCGTGTCCACCAGCGTTATCTTCTCCCCCATCACCAGGTACGCGTTGTATGACGTGCCCCGCCGGGTGAGATACCCGTGGAAGTCGCGCACGTCCCAGTCCACCGCCCCCACCCAGTAGACGTGGGGACTCACCTGCACCGCCTTGAATGTGTCGGAACTCACTGCCCGCACCTCCTTCTCTACGCTGTCGCTTCCGCCGTCTGCCGGACGGCTTCCAGAGCGGCATTATAGTCGGGATGCTCGGATATTTCAGGCACTATTGAGGTGTCAAGACTCGGAACCACGCTCACCAGGCATGTACGTCCCCTGAACAGCGACAGCGAGACCGGCTCGCCCTCCAGGGTTACCGCCCCTTCTCTTTCTTCAGTCTTCATGATGCCCTCCTCTGCATTAACTCAGGTCTCTGGTACTCAGAGAAAGCAAGAATGGTGCCACACGCGTATAGACTCGTAACCGCAAGAGAATAATCGTGTTAGGCTCCACAGGGCTCAAAGAAAGATATCTCATGGATGGGTACCAGTCTCAGTATTGAGAATACTCCGCCTCTTGACGATATACAAAGATTGTATATACTATTACAGGTACGAAAGGAGGTCACGATGAGCACGAAGACCGTCAACATCTCGTTTCAGGATTCCCTTCTATCGGAGATGGACCGGGTGGCGCGCAGCGAGGCACGCTCGCGTTCCGAACTGGTGCGAGAAGCGGTGAGAATGTACATAGAGAGACGGGATCGCTGGAACAGCATTTTCGCCCTGACGCGAAGCAGGGCCGCCAAGTTGAAGGTGGCGGAGGACGACGTGCTCGGGGAGATCCAGGACTACCGGAGGCAGCGGCGTCGGTGAGGCACCACGCCCTCAGAGTCGTCCTCGACACGAACATCCTCATATCGGGCGTCCTGTTCCCGGGTAAGCCGAGGGCCGTCCTCGAACTGGCTATCGAGGGAAAGATCGAAGCCGTTTCGTCAAGGGCACTTCTGGAGGAATTCAGCGGAGTCCTGGAACGTCCGAAGTTCCGTCTTCAGACCGTCGAGGTCCACGCGATAGCCGAAGAATTGGAAGCCATACTCCTCATCGTGTTTCCTGAGCGCCGGGTCTCGGCAATCAAGGAAGACCCTGATGACAACGCGGTTTTGGAGTGTGCGTTGGAGGCAAAAGCTGATATGATTGTCACGGGAGACTCTCACCTGCTGAAGCTCAAGGGTTTCAGGGGCATTGAGATCCTGACCGCCGATGAGTTCCTGGAGAAGATCAAGAAATGAGCACGAACCTGGATACCGGTAAGGTCGTGGAAACGATCGACACGCTGAGAAAGCGCATCGGAGAGAGGTTCCCTGAGTCAGGACTGTACGAGACATGCGCCCAGCTTCACGAGCTGGGCAAGCGGACCAGGATCGTGGTCGCCGATATCGGTACGCCGATCTGGCCCTTGCGAATCCTCTCCGGCGCCCTGATCCTGGCGTTTGCGGTGTCCCTCTGCGCACTGGTATTCAGATGTGAGGCCGGCGAACGGGTGTCTCTGTACGGGCTGATACAGACGATGGAGGCCGGAGGGAACCTGCTGTTACTTATCGGGCTGGGAGCGGTGTTCGTGTGGTCCTTCGAACAGAGGATACGGCGCAGGCGCGCCCTCGGCGCCATCAACACGCTGCGGGACGTGGCTCACGTGATAGACATGAAACAGCTCACGAAGGACCCCGACTACGTATCGAAGGTGGTGCACCCTACCGCGCACAGCCCGAAACGGGACCTGGACGCGTTCTCGCTCGGGCGTTATCTGGACTACTGCACGGAGATGCTCTCCCTGGTAAGCAAGCTCGGATATCTCTACGTAGCCGAGTTCCACGACGGCGAGGCCACGAAAGCGGCCAACGAGCTGGAGAACCTGTGCAACGGCCTCTCCCGAAAGATCTGGCAGAAGATCATGATGCTCGGAGACCAGGAGCGTGCGAAGTGAAAACACCCACGATCTCAATCGCGCTGCTGGCGATACTCCTGTGCGCATCCTCTGCGTCCGCAGTGGAGTACGTGGTGAGGAAGGGCGACACCCTCTCCGGCATCTCGAGAGATCAGCTCGGCACCGCCACCCGCTGGAACGAGATCGCCGAGCTGAACAAGCTGCAGCACCCGTACCGGATCAAGGTCGGCCAGAAGCTGGAGCTTCCGTCGGACGCGTACCAGAGGACGGGAGGGCTGCCACCGCTTCCCGGCCTGCCGGGTAACTGGATCACCGACGTAAAGACGCTCATCTTTGCGATCTTCGGCGCGCTGCTGATG
>CAYMFW010000157.1:0-11225 GCA_964389785.1 uncultured Planctomycetota bacterium | reverse complement strand
CCGCGAGGAGCCCGGCATGATCATGCCGAGCATCCGCGTCCAGAACGTCAAGCTCGCCGGCGCCGGCTAGACGGCTTCGGCCGCGGCGTACCAGGCGATCTGCGGGTAGCAGCGCTCCAGGTAGTACTGCGCGGTAAGTGACGCTTCCTGCACCAGCGGCCGCTCCTCGACGAAGTATCGGAGGACGGTGTCTTCGTCGAGGGGGCCGCTCTCGCGATTCAGCCAGCCGATTCTTCGTTTCTCTTCCTTCATCGATGAGAAGTTGCGGTACATGGTGTGCTTGCCGTTGTGCCACAGGGGCAGCGGGCCTTCGTCGTGTTCCCAGCGTATCACCTGTCTCTGTTTCTCCAGGTCCAGGCGCATGAACACGGTGGGGGCCTTGCCGACGCGGTTGTAGAACTTCTCGGGGCCCATACGTTCGAACAGCAGCATACGCTTGTAGAACTTTTCGTGGCGCGGATTGACGGTGATGATGAGGTCCGTCGCGTCCCTGACGTCCCTGGCGTACAGGGAGAGAAGGTCGAACAGGTTGGTGACGATCGATGAGTCCCTTTCACGAGAGGGGCACACCCCGAGGCTGCCTACCTCCACCGGGCGCCTGCCGGCGTCCTTCAGATCGTACACCTCGTCTTCGTAGAGCGTTTCCGCCGGATAGCCGAGGGGCGAATCCGGGATGACGCTCACCGTTCCCACCATGTCGTTGCCGTCAAAGGTGACGATGGTGCCGGTGCCGGGAAGCGCGTCGTGCAGTCCGTACCACAGCCTCCTCGGATCGGGGTCGGCGTATCCCTTTTCCAGGTACACGCGGTACATCAGGCTCCAGGCCCTGAGGAGGACGGGGCCGCTTCTGGCCATCTCCACCTCGTACGGCTTGTCGGGGGAGAGGCGCAGGCGCCGGGGGACGGTTTGCGTTGTCTTGCGCGGGCTGGTAGAATGGTCCGCGGAAGGTCGAGGGGGACAGAGCATCTCATACATGCGTACCTCCTTCTTGCATCTTCTGACCTGAGCCTGCCGCAGCGCTTTGCCGAGCTCGAGCGGCAGGCTCTCTTTTCTATATCAGGGCGAAAACTCCTTTATCACCAGGTTGTCGATATGCATCCGCGCGTGCTTCACGCCGAGCCATATTACCCATTGGTTCTCCGGATTGTGGCTCGAGCGGACGATCACGTGGCTGTTCAGCTTACCGTCCACGTACGACCTCGCGTGTGTCGCGTATTCGGAACCTTCGCGCACGACGTAATGTTCCCTGCGGTATTTCCACCATACTCCGGGCCGCTTATGGCCCTCGGCACTCCGGAACTTCTCCTCCAGCTTCGCGTTGTCCTTCGGCATCAGGACGGACAGCTCGTAGTACCACCTCTTCTCGTAGGACTTGTCGGACATCATGTCGCATTCGAATACGATGCCCCTGGATCTGATGGGACGCTCGAGCACGGCGGTCAGCAAGGTGTTCCGGAACCCCCTGCAGTCGACGCGCAGTACCTTCGTCGGGCTCCCGTTCCTCTCCACGGTGGCCATGCTCATGTGCGCGGCCTTCGCGTCCGGCCTGTCGAAGATGGAAGCCTTCCAGTCCTTCAGGCCGTTCTCGAAGTCGGTCTCGTAGAGGATCGCGGCGTCGTCCGTCGGGCGGATGACCTCGATGCCGAGCCCGCGCCATTCGACGCCGCACTTGATGGTCTTCAGTCCCAGCACGGCGGGCGTGTCGGGGTAGTCCTCAACGGTCTGGGTGAACGCGGTCCACCTGGACTCGGGCTTCACCTCGCGGATTGTCGTGGGCTCCGGGAGCGTCGATTCGTCCGCCCATCTGATGTCGTGCGGCTGGTGCCCCTCGATCCACCGCCACTGGGTGAGGCGCCACCGGCCGCCGCCGAGATGGGAGTAGTGATGCCTGAACCAGCACCACCGGTTCTTCATGTCCCACGAGCTGTACATGCCTACCGCCGACGCATTCATGTGCCACTTGACCGTGTTTCCCTTCTTGAAGAAGATGCCCGCGCCCCAGAGAAGGTCCGTCGTCTCCACCTCTGACGCGTTCAGCCCCAGCACCTTCAGCTGGCCGGTGACGACCGCCTCCTCGAAGGGGGGGGCGTTGAACAGGAACAGGGTGTCGTCGGACGTGGTAAAAGTCTGGGAAACTACGGTATACCACTGGCCGATGCCTTGTTTCTCTGCCGAGGACGGGACCTCCGCCTTCCATTTGCCCTTGCCGTGTGTTTCCGTCTTCGAATAGTCCAGGGAGGTCAGCAGACGCCGCTCCCTTTCCGCGGCGGCATCAACAATGGGTTTCAGCGACGTGGCAAGGTAGTGTAACGGTGCGGCAAGCTTCGTGCCAGAGGGGATCGTGTCGAGTCTTTGCTGGACATCGAGCGCCATCCCGCGCTCGTAGAAGTTGACGTAGGAGAGCTCGAGTGCCATCCACGGCGCCACCGCTTCGCTCTGCTTTTCGGTGCTGAGCCTGGCGGCCTTTATGATGTCCTGATGCCAGTGATCGTAGTATCGCAGGCGCGCCGCCGCGCGCGCGGAGGAGTAGTGCTCGCGGATGGTAAACGTATCCCCGGCCGGGAGTCTGGAAACCGCCGCCTCCGCGGCCGGCATGAGGTCGAGCCACTCATCCGATACGACCGATATCCGGTGGGTACGCACGGCCTGGTCCAGGACGAACCTCAGGTCCTCCGTCTGACGGTCCTCCTTGGGGTTGCTCGTGATCGCGGTCGAGAGGCCGAGATGGACGAGCGTGAGCAGACTGGAGTCGTCTTGCGTTGCCGCCTCGGCGTCGTAGAGGGTACGGCAGGGGGCGGCGAGGGCCCGGAGATCCGCGACCGTTCTGGCGTTTGCGGCGGCGCGTGCGAGCGCCTCCAGAGAAGTCGGCGCCGGGGGATTCATGTATCGGTACGCGACGGGGATGGCTATCGCGGCCACCAGGCACGCGGCGACGGCGATCCATGCGAAGCGGAAACGGCGGCGGGGAGCGGCGGCCCGGCGGCGGGCACGGGTACCTTGGGTGAACTTCGCGATGTCCGTCGCGTGCTCCTGTTCGGTGCCGAGTTCGACGAGGAGCCGTCTCTGGTAGACCAGCTCGGCGAGTTCGCGGCGGAGCTCCGGGTCCTGCTCCAGCCGGGTGCGCAGTTCCTGCTGTTTCTCCGGAGAGAGGCGGCCGTCGAGGTATGCGCAGAGCCGGTCCATCAGCCACGTTCCCCGGTCAGTTGGTGCGACACGCACTCGGCGAGCATCTTGTGAATCCGGTACATCGCCGCGTGGAGACTCTCTGGGGATTTCTTCAGTTTCGAGGCGATCTTCGTGTAGGACAGGGCGCCGAAGTAGCGCAGCTCGACGAGCTTTCTCGCGGACTCGGAGAGGCGTTCCAGACAGCGTGCGAGCGCCTTCTTTCTTTCGTCGAGAAGGGCCGGCTCGTCCAGGCCGTCCATCTCGACGGCGGCGATATCGAGGATCGCGAGGTCTACCGGAAGGGCCCGGGACTTCTTCCGTGAATACGCTCGGAGGCAGAGATTCCTGAGGACGCCGCGGACGTAGGGGGCAAGAGGACGCTCCAGGTCCACGTCGCCGGCCTTGCGGGAGACGGTGACGGTGAGGTCGCCGAGAACGTCGTTGGCAAGCTCAGGGTCGCGGAGGATGGCGTACGCGTAGGCGCCGAGCATGGTGTAGTGGTTGGCGACCCAGCGAAGCAGGTAATCCCTTACCTCTTCACTAGTTGCATCGCTTTTCGGCACGTCCATCCGTCCTCCTCTACCATACCACTCTTCTGCGGAGGGGGATTCTGACGGAGAAAATGAGATGCCGCAAGAAAAAATACTGGCATCGGCCGTGACAGGGATGTCTCTTCACTCATTCTCGGTGCCCATGGATGCGGAAATGGGCGCCTCCGAGGACGCGGTTCGACCGACTATGGAAGGGACCGCTTCGCGGTCCTGTCGGTCGAACCACAAACCCGTTCAGACACCTCCCGCGTCCCGGCAACGAGCATCAGACGGATACCAGAATTTCTTCCTGCGGCGTGGGGAGGGGGGCAGGAGAGGGTAAAGATGAATGTCCCCTTTCTGAACGTCCCCATTCCATGATCTTGGGGGAGTTGTAGTAGTTGTCGGGGACGTAGTCGGAGCGGAGGGAAGGGGGAAGGAGTTGCTGCTTCTTTGCGTAAGAGAACGTCTTCTCGTGCCAGAGCTGTCGGGCGACGTTCAGCAGGTACCGGGGGATCATGCGCGTTCCCTGGCGAGCCCGCGTCCGGAATATGTGATCGTCGTAGGTGGGGCTCGCCTTCCGTTTCGCTCTGGTCGCGGCCGAGTTGGAGCGGGAGTACAGCTCCAGATGCTTCCGGTAGAAGTGCCGCTTGGGGAGCGCTGTCCTCATGACCATGTACATCAGGTTGTAGAACCCGTAGTCGTAGGTCGTCAGCTTCCCATCGGCCTTGGCCTCGAAGAAGAGCGGTGTTCCCGCAACGGGGGTAAGGGGCACGAATATCGGATAACAGATATTGAGCGCGTCCACGAACTTCCATATGCGCTCGAAGTCGGCTTCCTGGAAGTCCGGCATCGTGATGAAGTGGGCCCAGTTGCGTATGCCGATGCGCTCCAGTATCCGGTGGGCCTGCGCGTTCTCGTCCTCGCTGGTCCGCTTGTTGATGGTCTTCAGGTGGTCGTCGGAACACGCCTCCATGCCGACAACGAGCGACGCGAGCCCGACCTCCTTCCACGCCTCGAATATGTGGGCCTTGTTCACAATGGTATCGG
The DNA here is from genome assembly GCA_964389785.1 of uncultured Planctomycetota bacterium. Classification (GTDB taxonomy): domain Bacteria; phylum Planctomycetota; class CAYMFW01; order CAYMFW01; family CAYMFW01; genus CAYMFW01. The sequence goes on along the minus strand of CAYMFW010000157.1, from coordinate 6,480 downwards.
CGCGGGCGTAGGCAAGGTACTGTTTCTTCACGTTCTTTTTCTTGAGGAGGCGCAGGACCTCCATGGCGTGGGTCTCGTCGTGGAACGTGTTGTCGTCGGTGATGTGGACGAAGTCATACGCCTGTCCGGCGAGGTCGTCGGCGATCTCCTCGGGCGACCGGCGCCGGTACGTGCCCCGCGCGGCGACCCAGAGGGAGCAGAACGTGCAGCGGTACGGGCAGCCCATGGAGGTCAGCGTGAACCCGACCGGCTTCGCGTGGAACGTGTTGTAGTAGTGCCTGTGGTAGCGTTCGGTGAGGGTGTGGTCTATCCGCGGCCAGGACACCGCGCCGGAGCGCGGCGGGCGGGGGTCGGTGAGGAGATACTCGTCGTCCTGCCGGACTGCCAGGCCGGGGATGGGGGTGTAGTCGGCGCCCGTGCCCTCGAGGGCCCGGGTGATCACCACCTCCCGCATCGTCTCCTCTCCCGGGCCGATACATACGAGATCAGTCTGCGGGCCGAACAGGTCCTCGGGGAGGAGCGTCGGGTGCTGGCCGCCGACTATCGTCGTGATGGACGGATCGATGTCCTTGGCGACCTGCATGATGCGAAGCGCGGTGAAGAGCTCGCCGGCCGTGTGCGTCCGCGTGGCGACGATGTCCGGCTGGAAGTCCCGTATCGTTTTCCTGAGGTTCCGTTCCGAGTCGAACCGGCGGTCGAACACCATGCACTCGGCGAAGTTCCTGACGCACGCCGCCAGGAGCAGGCACACCAGCGGCTCGTAGTTCGGCAGGTACTGCACGAAATGACGGTAGTAATCCGGCTGGACGAAGAGCACCTTCGGTTTCATACCGCGCCTCCCCGGACGAGGGTGAAAGTCCCGGCGGGCACGGTCGGTCCGCTCGGGGGCTCCACCAGATGTTTCACCTCCTCCATTGCCAGCATCGCGGCGAGATAGTGCCCGGACAGGTACGTCTTCTCGGCGTGGGTCGCCTTCTTCCACACGTCCGACCTGTTTATCGCGAAGTAGAGAAACTCCGCCTCCGTCATCGGCTCGAGTCGGGTCTCGAGATACGAGATGATGTCCTTCTCCTCGGCCGTCGTGTGGATGTAGCGGTAGAGGGTGCGTTTCTTCAGCCGTTCGAGTCGGGTGCCGGCGACCTCCCTCGTCGGGATCTCCAGCGGAAGATTAAGAAGCACCGCGGGTGCCCCGCCGACCTTGCCGTAGTGGCGGAACCCCCCGATCTGCTCGAAGAGCAGCGTCCTGCGGTAGTAGTCGGCATGGTGCGGGTTAACCGTGATGACGAAATCGGTCGCGCCGCGCAGGTTCCAGGCCGCGGTATACACGAAGTCGAAGAGCTTCACCAGTATCTGCCGGGACGCCTTGGCACCTTCCTCGGCGACGCCGAGCGATATGATCTCCGCGGGGGACCTTCCGTCCTGCCGGAGCGAGCCCACGTGGTTCCGGTAGAGGAGATCCGCCGGAAGCCCGAGCTCCGAATCGAATACCGCGGTGAGCGTGCCGACGATCTCGTCGCCCCGTTCGACCACCAGCGTGACGGTGTCGGGATGGAGGTTGGCGACGGAGAGCCACATTCCGCCGTCATGCGGCTCGGTGAAGCCCTTCTCGACGTACAGGTCGTGCACCAGCTCGAATGCCGCTTTGCGGGTGCGGAGGTCCTGTGCCGGCCGTATCCGGTAGTCCCGGCCGTCCGCGCGGAAATACTCGCGGGATCCCGGGTTGGGTCGCGGCCCCCGGCTGCGTGAACGGGATGATTCAGATTGACAGGGCATCCAGAACATGAGCGCCTCCTTTTGGTTCATGGACAGTTTCAACGATTCTGACCCCTTGAAGCGGGAAGAGAGCGGGCCGGGCTCGGCGCTTGAGCGTGAAGAACGAGAGCAGGGGAGAGGTGGAGAGCTCCAGATCTTCGTCCGCGAGCCACTCCACGTACTCCCGGCTCAGCCCGGCGTGCAGGCTGTCCCGGTACTGCTCCTTCTCGGCATCGCTGTACCATTGGAGCAGTCCGAAGAGCGTTACCATGAATTCGGCGCGGCGCTCGGACGCCGGGCGGACGAAATCGCGTACAATGAGGGCGCCGCCCGGCTTGAGGACCCGGCGCATCTCTCTGAGGGCGGCCCTGGGATTAGGCAGGTGGTGAAACGCGAAGATGCTGGTGACCAGGTCGAACGAGTCATCCGGGAACGGGAGGGCGCGCATGTCTCCCTCGGTGGGCACGATGCGGCCGGCCAGTCCCGCGGCGGCGGCGCCGGCCTCTGTCTGACGCACCATGTCGGGGGAGATGTCGAGGGCCCACACCTTTGTGCCGGGGGCGAAACGGGCGAGGTTGATCGCGAGGTGTCCCGGCCCGCAGCCGCAGTCGAGGACGCAGCCCGAGCGTATCCCGAGCGACAGCGCGTGTTTCGCGAAGGGCCGGGTTACCGGGCGGGCGAGCTTTCGGGCTATGCTCGCGTAGACGGCGGCGTCGCCGTCGCGGAGGGCCTCGGACGGCTCGAGCGTTCTGTCGATCGGTTGCCCGGACACGGATTCTGGGGTAGAATGCGTGCGAGGCCGGGAGAGACTGAGCTGGTTACTCATCACTCTTCTCCTTCGGTCTTTCGGTCAGGCCCGCCGCACGTGCCTGCAAGCCTAGGCGGCGGGCCTTTCCTTTTATTTCATCTATTCCTTCAGGACCTCCAGTCCTATCATTCTCCAATCGAGAGCGGCATCCGCGTGGAGGGTCAGCATCGCGCGCTCCGGCCTGCCCTCGCTGCTCGTGGTCCAGTACGACATCGCCCGATTGGCCTTCCGGTCGCTCCCTGTCTGCGCCTGCAAGCCCTCCGTCTTCAGGGAGCGTATGTTGCGGGGCTGTTCCCCCTCGACCCAGTTGTGTATGCTGAGGTCCCACCGGCCGTCGCCCGCGTATTTCATGTGGACACGGGACCACAGCCACAGGTTCTTGAGGTCCCACGTCTTCACTGACTTTGCGTTGCAGCCGATGACCGAGTACTTGACGTCCTGCTTCATGAGGAAGGCGACGCCGGCTCCCCACACGGTCTCGTTGTCGGGCGCCTTCTCGTCGTAGTTCGTGATCTTCGTCAGGCAGGTGAGCACCGCCTCGCGGAATTTCGGCTTCGGGAAGAAGACGCCCGCGTCCTTCACGCCGGGCTCGTTCCGGCTGACGACACGCCATGCGTTTCCCTGGTATGCCCCGGGGCCGGTACCGACCTCGACCGGGCCATTGCCGTATCGCTTGATGTTCCTGAAGTCCAAGTTGGCCTCAAGCGCAGCCGCTTTGGCCGCCGCCCTGTCGATGATCGGCTTGAGATGGCTGCGGATGTACCGGGCGCAAGGATAGTCGCTGGTTTCCATGTACGCGTCCATGTACAGCTTCGCCGAGCGGGCGCGGCCCCGTTCGTAGAAGGTGAGGCATATCAGTTCGAACGCGTGCGCGTCGGCGATCGGGCCGGTGATATCCTTTCTGTCCGTCCGACTGATGAGCTGCGCGATGTCGCCGAGCTTCTCCCACCACCGGTCGTAGTACCGGTGTTCCGCCGCGTCGCGGGCGGCCGCGTAGCTCTTCCATATCACGTTCTTTTCTTCGAGGGTGAGCTCCGGCGCCCCCGCCTCGGCCGCGGGCATCAGGTCGAACCGGAATGCGGCCGCTGGCCGTTCGGCGTCCTTCGCCTTCTGTGCGAGGTCCAGCGCGAAGCGGAGGTCCTCAGCCTGCCGGTCGTCCTTGGGGTTGCCGGTGATGCCGCTGGAGGTTCCGAGTGTCATGAGGGCGACGGGGTTGTGGTCCTTCTTGCGGGCCCGCTCCGCCAGGTAGACGGCACGGACATCGTTGTGCATCGCCCGGAGATCGGCGACGGTCTCGGCGGCGGCGGCACGGGAGATCACCTGCGCGAGGTCCGGCGCCCGGGTCGCGTCCTGCGGTTTCAGGAAGATGTACCCGCCGACCACCACGATGATGACCGCGGCGGCGCGCGTGAGATATGAAAACATCGGGATCGGCGCGACGTGTCTCGACCTCCTGTCGCGGAGGGATATCGGGCCGGTGCGTGCCGTCCTGCCGGGCAGTGCGGCGAGGATTCTGTCGCGAACGGCGGGGGAGGGCTTGAGCTCGACGCGGCCGATGGTCTCCAGCCCGTCGAGCATGCCGCGGACGGAGCGGGCCAGCCCGGCGCAGGCCGCGCATTTCTCCAGGTGCTCTTCGAGCAGGGCCAGCTCGGCCTCGGTCAGCAGGCCCGCCTCACGCCTGGCCAGGAATTCGTGTATATTCGTGCATACGTTCATATCTGCCCCCATATGCACCGGAAACCGGCTTTTTCCACGGAATTTCCGAGAAAACTATATGATTTCCTGGAGGCGGCGGATGGCGCGGAATACGCGTGTGGACACGGCCTTAGCGCTGATTTCCAGCACGCCGGCTATCTCGCGGGGCTTCATCCCCTGAACGTACCGAAGCAGGAGGATCTCCCGGTCGTCGTCCGACAGCTCGGAGAGCTTCTCCATCACCCCGATCATGTCCTCCAGTGACGCTTCCGGCTGGTGTGCGGCCAGCGTTTCTGTGACGGACTCGATTGACTGGGCCGGCTTGCGTGCGCGGACAAGGAGCTCGTTCCGGGCCAGATTCTTGGCGATAAGATGGAGGTACGTCGGGAGGGACGCCTTCTCCGGATCGAAGTCCTTCGCCTTGCGAAACAGGTACAGGAACGCGCCCTGCAGTATGTCTTCTGCGGTGTGTGAGTCACCCAGCATCAGGATGAGGAACCTCAGCAGGCGCGGCGCGTGGCGGTCGTAGAGCCGGCGCGCGGCCGTCTCGTCGCCGGCCGCGGCGAGACGGAGAAGCCTTTCGTCGCTCTGCTCGCTGGGCATCCGGACATGATACAGGAAAACAAGGGGGCTTGACATTCTTCGGTTATGCGTCTATAGTTACGACTTGGAGCAACTGACATGGGTCTAAAAGTCTACGTAAACGGCGAGTTTGTCGAGAAGGAAGACGCAAAGGTCTCCGTGTTCGACCACGGCCTTCTCTACGGGGACGGGGTGTTCGAGGGCATCCGCGTCTACGGAGGCAGGGCGTTCAAGCTGGACGAGCACGTCGCCCGCCTGTACGAGTCCGCCGGCTTCATCAGGCTTCCGATCCCGCTGAGCCGGGACGAGATGAAGAAGGCGGTGAGCGAAGCCGTCGATATCAACGGTCTGGAGGACGCGTATATCCGGCTCGTGGTCACCCGGGGCGTCGGGACGCTGGGTCTGGATCCGGACAAGTGTTCGGACCCGTGCGTCATCATCATCGTGGACCACATCGCGATATACCCGGAGGAGTTTTACGAGAAAGGGATGGAGATCGTCACCGCGGCGACCAGGCGCAACATCCCGGAGGCGGTGGACGTGCGGGTGAAGTCGCTGAACTATCTCAATAACATCCTTGCCAAGATCGAGGGAAAGAACGCCGGCTGTGTCGAGGCGCTGATGCTGAACCATCAGGGCTTCGTCGCGGAGTGCACCGGCGACAACATATTCATCGTGAGGGACGGGGTGCTGAAGACGCCCCCGGCCAACGCCGGGATACTGAAGGGAGTGACCCGTCAGATAGTAATGGATCTGGCGGTGCAGGAGGGTATCCCGCTGGAAGAGGTCAACATGACCCGGTACGATGTGATAGCGGCGGACGAGTGCTTTCTGACCGGGACGGCGGCGGAGATCATTGCCGTGGTGAAGCTGGATGGGCGCCCGATAGGGGGCGGGAAGCCGGGGGAGATGACCCGGAAGCTCAGGAGCCGTTTCAAGGAGATGATTCACTGATGATGGTGCTCAGGATCAAGCGCGGGCGGGACATCGGCAGAACGTATCCCATCGAGGGGGAAAGCCTTATCATTGGCAGAGACAACGCCGTGGAGGTGACCATCGCGGACGAGGCCGCGTCGCGCAAGCACGCCGAGGTGTTCTGCATAGGCGAGATGTTTTTCGTGAAGGATCTGGGCAGCCGCAACGGCACGCTGGTGAACGACAAGCCGGCCGAGGAGGAGCTTCTCCGCGTCGGTGACCGGATACGGATAGGCAGCACGCTGCTGGTATTCGAGGACGAGGGCGCGGGGGAGGATGACAAGGAGGTGACCTTCGCGGACGAGGGTGATATAGAAACCACCGGCATAGTGCCGCTGGCCCAGCTTGGGCTGCAGGCCACCGCTCCGGGGGAGCATTTCGCGACGCTGTACGAGATGGTGAAGGAGATAAGCTCCGAGACCGCGCTCGAGCCGATGCTGGAGAAGGTCGCGGAGTCGCTCCACGAGGCGATATCGTCCGACGAGACGTACGTGTTCGTGGAGCTGGACGGGATGCTCAAGCCGATGGCGGTAAAGAAGACCAAGGGCGGCAAGGAATATCTGTACCGTGACAGGATAGTGCCGGGCGGGCAATTGTTTGTCGGTCTCGAAGATGCACTTCAGGACACGCTTGAGGGCTTGCCGATCGCCAAGGTAATGACCTACCCG
>CAYMFW010000156.1:0-11245 GCA_964389785.1 uncultured Planctomycetota bacterium | reverse complement strand
ACCGTGTCCCGCGTGGGCAGCGTCACCAGGTCCACCTTCGCCTGCGCCGTGCCGCACAATGCCGCAACCGCGATCAGCGCGGCGAGCGCCGGGACCGCCGCTGCCGCGCACGGCCGCCCGGCCCCGCTTTTTTTTCTCTGCTCCGTTTCGTTCATCGCTTCCGTCTCCTTTCCTTGACTCAATAACCTGAGACCTGTCCCCGTCAGTGCCTCTCCTCACGAAGGCCGCGGTAGGTGCGGACGGTGTAGGTGAACTCGAGCTTCTCGAGCGGCGCCACGTCGCCCGTGAAGCGGACGTGGGTCGCGTCGTGCTTCGCGTGCGTGAACCCGCCCGTCACCGTCACGTCCCAGTACGGGGTGCCGAAGCCCCGGGTCACCTCCAGCCGCGCCGGCACCGGGCGGGTGTTGCGCACCGTGATCTTCCACTGCTGCACGTCGTCCCAGCCGGAGATATTTCCCCACGCGTCGAACTGGTGGTTCTCGGTGCTGCAGCCCATCAGCTTCGGCTCCACGATCACCCGGAGCGCCGGTCCGAGGTCCAGCTCGACCTCCTCGTCGACCGGGATGTACTTGATGGAGGTACCGCCGACGTAGGTGAGATGCCCCCCGGCGTCGGCCAGCCCGTACACCCGGACCGTCCCGTCCGGGATGGGCGTCTCGCCCAGCGTGTGGTCCCTGTCGTTCGCGAAGGAGAGGAAGCGCCTCACCTGCGGCCCCCATCTCTCCTCGTCGTACTTGTAGAGATTCTCCACGGGTACCTTCGCAGCCTCGAACGACGGCAGGCGCTTGCCCCAGCCGTTCGGGATGGTCTCCGTGCCCTCGATGGTGTAGATGAAGTACTCGCTGAGGCCCTCCTTGCGTATCTCCTTGCGGCGGTCGACCACGCGGTTTCCGTTGATACCCATGTCGACCTCCTTGTCGATCTGTTCGAGGAAACCGCCGATGTCATACCCGATGCCGGACACCGGATAGGCAGCGCCGTCCTGCGGCCTGCCGTACGGGTACTGCCTGCGGGCCAGCGCGGCGATCTCGTCGAGCATGTGGATCTTTCCCACCACCAGGCGGGTCTGCGCGTTCTCGTAGTCCTCGCCGCTTCGGTTGTCGGCGCGGACGTACCCGGCCAGCGCCATCGTCTTCTCGTCGGGGGAAAGGGTGCCTGTGTAGAACGCCCGCCACGAGACGCCGGACGTCATGTAGATGATCTCGAACGGCACCTCGCCGGACACGGCGGAGAATATCAGCCAGCGCCCCAGCTCCTTCAGGCGCGGCGGGAACGTCAGTTCCACCACGTCTATCCCGTCCTTGTGCTCCAGCGGCTGAAGGGCGAGCGAGGTGGGGTCTATCAGCGTCTCGGCCCACATGAACTGCAGCCAGTTCCATCCCTTCTTCATGGTCAGCTTCCGGTGATCGCGCACCAGCGTGAGGTCCGCGGCGTTGTATACGGTGAGCTGAACGCTGTCGCGGCGCGGCAGGACCGTCAATTCTATGTTGCTCGCCGGCGCGAACGGGGGCGCCTGGCGAAGCGCCTGCAGGCCGCCGCCGGGCGCGGCGATAGAACCGGGGCCGCCCTGTCCGCCGGGCGGAACGGGGCCGCGCATCGCGGTCACCAGGCCCAGCACGATCGCCGCCGCGGCGGCCGCCGCTCCCAGCCCGTACACCCAGGCGGGGAACCGGCGCGGGGCGGGCGCCGCGTGGACCCGCCGGAGGGTCTCTTCCACGGTCCGTTCCGGCACGGGGATGTCGCCGCGCAGGGAATCCAGCGGGGAGAGCCGCGCCTTGAGCGCTTCCAGGCGCTCCCTGCACCGGGCGCACTCCGCCAGGTGGCTCGCGGCCTCCCGCGCGGCATCGTCCGCGGTCAGCTCGAAGGCGTGGTCCAGAAGCGTCTTGTCGTCCAGGTGCCCGCTCATGGTCTATTCCCCTCCGGGGGCGGAAGGACGTCCGCGAGCCTGTGCAGGGCCCGCGACATCTGCGTCTTCACCGTCCCCACCGAACAGCCCCGGACCTCCGCCACCTCGCGGTACGTCAGGCCCTGGTAGTAGGCCAGCACCAGCACGGCGCGCTGTCCCGGGGGGAGCTCGTCTATCGCACGGCGTACCATGGCGTGGTCCTCGCGGCGGGCCGCGTCTCCGGCCGGGTCGTCCTGCGCGGCCGGCGCCGGGGCGCCTCCGTCGAGAGGCACCGTCACGGCCTGCCGGGCGCCCGCGCGCATGCCGTCGATGGCGACGTTGGTCGCGATGGCGTACACCCACGGCCGGAAGGACCTGCCCCGGCCGAAGGTGCGACAGCGGGAATGCACCCGCAGGAAGGTCTCCTGGAACAGGTCCTCGGCGTGCGCCCGGTCGCCCGTGAGGCGGACCAGGTAGCCGAAGAGCGGGTCGCCGTACCGGCGGACCAGCTCGTCGAAGGCAGACCCGTTCCCCGATTTGTACGCTTCCATCAGATCCTCGTCCGTCAGTGCCATTCCCGGTGCCTCTTCCTCCGTCGCCACTGTATACGACGGCTCCGGGAAACCGGTTGACAGCCGATCCGCGCGGGGAACCTGGTGCACGTCCGCCACCTCCCATCCACAGGATGAAGCCGATATGGTATCACGAAAGGGGGCTGCGGCCGACCCCTCTGTATCATAAGACGTCCGGGGCGTCCGATTTTCGGGAAACGGGTAACAAATAGAGTGACAGGTTACTCTATTTGTGTGCCGGGGAGAGGACGCTGTATCGAGTGTATTCCGGGGACAGGTATAATGGGAGTGACAGGTCATTCAACAAATAGAGTAACCTGTCACTCTATTTGTGTTATTGGAGAACGTCCCTATGAGGTGGGTTCCGATCGCGGCGGCGAGGATAGGCGCGGGCGACGTGCTGGCGGCGGCCGCGGCCGTGTGCGGGCAGCGCGGGCTCGTTCACGCGGGAACGACCCTTCGCGGGAAGCTGAACCGCAGACACGCGTATCTCACCGATTCCTGCACGTCGGCGCTGTACGTCGCGCTGGTGGCGCTTCAGTCCGGAACGAAGAGGAACCAGGTGATCGTCCCCGCGTACACGGCGGATTCGGTGGCGCACGCGGTGAAGAAGGCGAGTCTCGTTCCGGTGTTCTGCGACGTGTCGCGGGATGATTTCAACATGGATCTCGACCCGGCGCGAAAGGCGGTGACGGAGAAGACGCTGGCGATAATCGGCGTGCACGCGTTCGGCGTGGTGAGCGCCGGCCTGGGGGACCTGAAGCGGGAGTTCCCGGACGTCTTCCTTATAGAGGACTGCGCCCAGGCGATGGGCAGCCGGGTCGGCGGGGAGTACGCGGGCAACGCGGGCGACGTGAGCGTGTTCAGCTTCAACCGGGGGAAGAACCTGCCCGCGTACGGGGGCGGGGCGATCACGACGAACTCGAAGGAGCTGGCGGAGAGGGTGGAATGGGCGTTCGAGAACGTGCCCGTCGGAAAACGGCCCTTCGACGGACTGACCTCCCTGGTGAAGCTGGCGGCGCTGGCGGCGGCGGTGAGGCCCGGCGTGTACGGTCTTATTCGGCCCTTCCCTGGAAGACTGCGGGAGCGCCCCACCCCCGGGAATTTCGGCGTATACCGCTGCACGGCCTCGCAGGCAGGCGCGGTGACGTCGCTCCTCGGAAGGCTGGAGGAGGAGAGCGAGGCGAGGTACCGCAACGGGACGGCGCTGATGGAGGGACTGAAGGAACTGGACGGCGTGAGCCTGCCGGCCGTGGCGGAGAACACCAGGCCGGCGTTCAACCGGTTGCCGGTGCTGTTCCAGGATACGGAGCGGCGGGAGCGGGCGGCGGAGGCGCTGCGGGCCGCCGGGATCGAGACGTCCCGGATGTACCCGTCGCCGCTGGCGAACCTCCCCCACGCCCGTTACGTGTCGGAGCATCTCCTCACCGTGCCGACGCATCCTTTGCTTAACGAGGCGGATGTTACTACAATCATGGAAACGGTTAAGGCCTGCACCTAGGAGAATGTAGCGTGCCGCGTATACTGCCCATCAAGAATCTCGGACGATTCATCGGGAAGACCCTCCAGCAGCCGTGCTACGCGGCCCGGGTCGGCTGGCGGCGGGGCAAGGCGTATCTGTCGTACGCGCTGGGGTCGGAGAAGGGGCCGAACCCGGAGTCGCTCACGCTGTTTCTCACCCGCCGGTGCAACCTGAAATGCGCCATGTGCGGGCAGAGATCGGGGGGCACCGAGGAGGAGCCGCTCTCGACGGAACAGGTGTTGCGCCTGGTGGACGACGTCGCCTCGTTCACGCCGCACATCACCCTGTTCGGAGGGGAGCCGCTGCTGCACCCCGGCTGCGTGGAGATCATCCGGCGGATCAAGGCGCACGGAATGCACTGCCTGATGATCACGAACGGCTCCACGCTGGACCGGCACGCGCGGGAGCTGGTGGAGGCGGGACTGGACGAGCTGAACGTGTCGGTGGACGGGGGCCGGGAGGTCCACGACCGGATCCGGGGCATGGCGGGCCTGTACGATTCGATACTGGCCGGGCTGAAGGAGGTCGCCCGGCTGAAGGAAGATAAGAACGCGCGGGCGCCGCTGGTGAACCTGCAGTGCACCGTCTCGAGGGAGAACTGCGGGCACCTGGCCGAGGTGACGGAGACGGCGCGGGAGGTGAACGCGGCGTCGGTGACGTATCACAACCTGATATTCCTGCGCGAGGAGACGCTGGTGGAGCAGAGGCTGGTGGACGAGACGCTCGGTTCGTCCTCGGAGGCCTGGGAGGGGTTCGTGCTGGACCCGGAGATCGACCCGGACGCGCTGGACGCCGAGCTGCAGGAGATACTCGCGAAGAGGTACCCGTTCGGCGTGGACGTGTATCCGAACCTGTCCGGTGACGGGCTGGTGGAGTACTACCGGCGGCCGACGGAGGTGCCGGGGGAGTATCCCGCCCGGTGCATCAGCCCGTGGATCGTGGCGTACGTCTTCCCGGACGGGGAGGTGCGGCCGTGTCTGAATTTCAGCTATTCGTACGGGAACATCAAGGGAAGCGGCTTCTCGGAGGTGTGGAACGGGGAGGGGGCGGTGCGGTTTCGAAATATCCTGCGGGAGTCGAAGATGTTCCCGGCCTGCACCCGCTGTACCGAACTGTATCGCTATTAGGGGACGTTCTCAAAATTTCAAGTTTCTCTGGGGGATCGCGGGAACACGAGGAAAGGACGCGAAGGAATCATGTCCCCGTTGAACGAATAGAATGAAGATCGCGCAGATAATAACGCGGATGGACTGGGAGGGCGCGCCCACCGTGGTGCGGACGCTCTGCGAGCGGCTGGACTCCCGGTACCGGGTGACGCTGATAACCGGCCGAAACCGGCACCTGACGGAGAAGACGAAGAAATTTCTCGACGGCTTCGAGGGCCGGGTGCTCGTCGTGCCTCACCTGCGGCGAAACATCAATCCGGTGTGCGATATCATCGCGCTCGTGAACCTGTTCCTCATCCTGCGGCGGGAGCGCTTCGACCTGGTGCACACGCACACCTCCAAGGCCGGGATGGTGGGAAGGATCGCGGCGTATCTGGCAGGGGTGCCCGCGATAATCCACACCCCCCACGGCTCCAACCTCACCGGATACTGCGGACCGACGGCGAGCCGGATCGTCCGGGTGCTGGAGAGGCGGATAAGCCGGAAGACGCACCGGATATTCGCGCTGAGCGAGCTGGAGAAGAAGGAGTATGAAGAGAACGGCATCCGTCCCATCGGCGCGATCGACGTGGTGCCGATAGGGCCGGATTTCGAGGACATCGACCTCGCCGCTCCCGCGCCCGGTGCGACTTTCAACGACTCTGACCCCTTGATTGCCGACCCTTCGAGCCGCGTGGTCGGCACCGCCTGCCGGCTGGAGGCCCGCAAGGCGCCGGAGTACTTCGTGCGGGCGGCCGCCCTGGTCGCGAAGAAATACGACGACGTCCGCTTCGTCGTCGCCGGGGAGGGGTCTCTGCGCGCCCCGCTGGAGGCGGAGTCGGAGTCGCTCGGACTGAGGAACCGGCTGACGTTTCTCGGGTGGCGGGAGAACGTGCTGAGCGTGACGGCGGGGTTCGACGTGTTCGTGCTCACGTCGCTCGGCGAGGGGGTGCCGCTCGCGCTGCTGGAGGCGCAGGCCCTCGGCGTGCCGGTTGTGGCGGCGAGCGTCGGCGGGGTACCATACGCGGTGAGGGACGGCGAGACCGGCATCCTGGTGCCGCCGCGGGACCCGGGCGCGACCGCGGACGCGGTCTGCTCCCTGCTGGGGAACGACGCGAAGAGAAAGGCGTTCGGCGAGGCGGGCAGGAAATGGGTGCGGGAGGCGTTCTCCCCGGAGGCGATGGTGAAGGAAACACAGCGGATATACGACGAGGCGGGCGCGGGATGAAGAAAATCTTTCTCGCCGCCCTCCTCGTTCTGCCGCTCGCGGCACGCGCGGAAGAGGACTACACCGAGCTGCGCGCCGCCATCCACATAAGCTCGATAATCAGCGGGGGACGGCTCTCCCCCACCCAGGTGGCCGAGATCGCCAAGGAGAACGGCATCGACGTGGTGGTGTTCACGGAACGGGACCTGATGCGCTGGGAGTACGGCCAGTGGCCGTTCCGGAAGGCGATCGGCAAGCGGGTGGAGCACGGCTCGATAGCGGTGTACGGCGCGAAACGCTTCATCACCACCATCGAGAACCTGCGGGGGCAGTTTCCGCAGATGGTGTTCATACACGGAGCGGAGTCGGCGCCGTTCTACTACTGGACCGGGTCCCCCTACAGGAAGAACCTGGAGATGTACGACTGGCACAAGCACCTGCTGACGATCGGGCTGGAGAAGCCGGAGGATTACGAAAACCTGCCGGTAATCGGAAACGAGAAGGGACTGCGAAAGCGCTTCCAGCCGTTCCTGATGTGGCCGGTGCTGCTCGCGGCCCTCGGGGCGTGGATAGGCACGAGCAGATGGAGGCGAGAAGCCGCCCCTGCCGAAGTCAGGACGAGTCCCCATTACCGCCCCGGCCCTCCTTACGGGTCGAGACGGCGGAGGCGGCAAAGAACACTCCTTTCCCTGCTGCACGTCTCGAAGCGGACGGTCCCGGCGGCGATACTCCTCGCCGCAGGCATCATCGGCCTGGCGAACAACTGGCCGTTCTACACGCCGATCTTCGATCAGTATCACGGGGACGCGGGGACGCTGCCGTACCAGAACTACATAGACTACGCGGCGGAGCGCGGCGGGATGACGTTCTGGGCGCACCCGGAGGCGGACAATATCAGCGAGCTGGACGGAATACGGTTCGAGACCAGGAAGCACGTCGACGACATGGTGAAAACCCGCGGGTACACCGGCTACTCCGTGTTCTACACCGGGTTCAAGGAGGTCGGGAAGGTCGGCGGGGTGTGGGATGCCCTTCTGCTCGAGCACTGCCGCGGACTGCGCAAGCGTCCGGTGTGGGCGATCTGCGGCCTTGCCTGCGAGGGGTACGCCGACGACATGAGGAAACGCGTCCGCCTGCAGACCGCCCTGCTGGTGAAGGAGAAGAGCAGGGAAGGAGTGCTGGACGCGCTCCGCAAGGGCCGCTGTTACGCGATTCGCGGAGCGAGGAGCGGCGAGTTCGTGCTCGAGAAGTTCATCGTTGCCGACGAGTCGGAGTCGGTGGTCGGGTGCGCGGGAGAAACGGTGAAAGTCTCCGGTGCGCCAGTGATTTACGCCGAAGGCGGCTTTCAGAAAGACGGCGGGAATGTCGAAGTAAAGATCATAAGGAACGGAAGGATACTGGAAACCCACAGGATGGAAAGCCCCTTTCGCATCCTGCATAATGATGGTAGTATAGCACCGGGCAAATGTTACTACCGGCTGGAGATCAGGGCGCCGGGGGTCATCCTGATCTCGAATCCTATATTTGTCGAGAAGGAAGAACATGGGAACTGACTCGATCTACGGACGCAACACGCACGGACGCGGAATGCGGGGGCTGATCCCGTTCCTCCGGCTCGCGCTTCTGTTTCTCTCTCCCGTGCTCTCCCTCTCCGCCCTGGCCGGGGAGGGCCTGACGCCGATGCGCGCCCTGATCGACGTCCGCACGGGCGTCAGCGACGGCACGCTTTCCGTGAGCGGCGCCGCCGAAGTCGCCGAGGAGAAGGGCGTCGACGCGGTGGTCTTCACGGACCGGGACTTCATTCGCTGCGAGTACGGCCTGCCCCCCTTCCGCCAGTTTCTCAAGAAGAGGATGATCGAGAAGCCCGCGGTGTTCACGTACGGCATCGAAAGGTACCTCGAGGAGATCAAGGATACGGACAGGGAATTCCCGGATACGCTGCTGGTGCCGGGCATTCGGACCAACCCGTACTACTGGTGGGAAGGAACGGCGTTCCGGCACGATCTGAAGCTCCGCGACTGGCACCGGCACATGGTGGTGATCGGCATGACCAGCCCGGAGGGATACCGGACGCTTCCGGTGCTCGGCAACCCGGACGGCTCCCACATGGTGCTGGACCCGGCGATGCTGTGGCCGTTCCTCCTGCTTCTTCCCGGCCTGCTGATGCTCTGCCGGAAGGCGCCGCCGCCGGTGGATGAATCCTCGGCCGCGCACGCCAAGCGCATCAGGGAATGGCAGAAGAAGGGAGCGTTCCTCGTGCTGCTCGCCGTCGTGGTGATTCTCCTGAACTGGCCGTTCACCGGCCCGGAGTTCGATCAGTACGCCGACGCGGGATCCGAGCCGTATCAGCGCTTCGTGGACAAGGTGAACGAGAACGGAGGGCTCTCCTACTGGGCGAATCCGGAGGCGAGCGGCTCGGAGAAGATGGGAGAGATCCGGTCGGAGAGCGCGGAGTGCATCGAGCTGATGCAGGGCATCTCGGGGTACACCGGCTTCGCCGTGTTTCCCAGCGGATACAGGAAGGTGGGCACGCCCGGCGGCGTGTGGGACAAGATGCTGAACGAGTACTGCGACGGCACCCGCGAGAGTCCGGTGTGGACCATCGCGCTCACCGCCTACGCCGGCGATCAGAAGAACCTGGCAAGAGCGATCGCCAGCCGGCAGACGGTGGTGCTGGTGGACGAGGAAAGCCGGGACGGCTTCGTCAAGGGCCTGCGCAGGGGCAGGGCGTACGCGATGCAGGGAAGGGACTGCGGCCGGTTTCACCTGGAGCATTTCGGCGTGTCGGACGCGTCGGGCGGGAAGACCGGCTTCGTGGGCGACACGGTAAAGCTGAGCGGCAACCCGATCGTGCGGGTGGAAGGACGGGTGGACGGCACCCCGAGGGACATGGAGCTGAGGATCATCAGGAACGGCAGAATGATACGGCGATCCCGGGAGAAGGTGCCGTTCAAGATCTCCCACGAGGATACGACGCTGGAGAAGGACAAGGAAACGCGCGCGAAGCTCTACTACCGCGTCGAGATCCGCGAGCACAACGCCCACGTAATCACCAATCCCGTCTTCGTCACGAGATGAACCGGGGACGTTCACAAGTTTACCAGTTTCTTTCGCAATGAACCGTGACGGGTCTTGAAACCAAGATGATTCTCTCAGTTCACCAGCCGCACTACCTTCCCTGGCTCGGGTACTTCCACAAGATCATGCACAGCGACTGCTTCGTGTTCCTCGACAACGCGCAGTACAAGAAGCGCGAATACCAGAACCGGAACCTGATCCGGTCCGCGAACGGCCCGATGTGGCTGACCGTACCGGTGATAACGAAGGGGCGGCGGGAACAGCGGATACGCGACGTGAAGATCGACAACAGCGAGAACTGGCAGGAGACCCACTGGCGCTCGCTCAAGGCGTGCTACGGCAAGGCGCCCCACTTCTCCGCGTACGCGCCGTTCTTCGAGGAGGTGTACACCAGGAAGACGTGGAAGCGGCTGACGGACCTGAACGTCACCGTCACGGAGTACCTGCTGGATAAGCTCGAGATACATGCGCCGCTTCACATCGAATCGAAGCTCGGCACGAAGGGCAAGGCGACGGAACGTATCATAGAGATATGCCGGGCGATGAAGGCGGACGTGTATCTCTCCGGCACCGGGGGCAGGGAATACCTGGAGGAGGAGCGCTTCGCCGAGGAGGGCATCGAGCTGAGATATCAGGCGTTCACCCACCCGGAATACGCCCAGGCCAACGCGAGGAACGGCACCTTCGAGCCCTGCATGGCCGCGGTCGACATCCTCTTCAACGAAGGCCCCGACAGTCCCGACCTTCTCCGCTGAATCATGGGGTTGACGCTACGAGTCTCTCTTGATTTTCCGTATACTTGATCATCATGAGTGAAGAAACGAGCCTGCTTCTCACCTACGCCGCCGCCGCGCTGGGCGGCAGCTTCGTCACCGGATTTGCGTTCAGGCAGCTCGCGCTGAAGTACGGCATCGTGGACGCCCCGGGCGAACGAAAGACCCACGACCGTCCCGTCCCGCTGCTGGGCGGCGCGGCGATCCTGGGGGGGATGTGTGCGGCGCTGTGCGTCAATCCGTACGTGGCCTGGGGGTCCCTGCCGCTGCTGCTGGGCGCGGCCGCGATGCTCGCCCTTAACCTGGCGGACGACATCAGCGGTCTCTCCGCGAAGGTGAGGTTCACCGCCGAGATCGTCATCGCGATCGTCGTGGTCGTTCTCGGCGTGAGGGTATCATTCCTCCCGCACGGGACGGCGTGGACGGTCCTCGAGGGAATCATCACGGTGCTCTGGCT
This sequence comes from uncultured Planctomycetota bacterium, assembly GCA_964389785.1. GTDB lineage: Bacteria > Planctomycetota > CAYMFW01 > CAYMFW01 > CAYMFW01 > CAYMFW01. The sequence continues at coordinate 606 of CAYMFW010000156.1, read as the reverse complement.
CGTCGGAGTCGCCAACGCGCTGAATTACCTGGACGGCATGGACGGGCTGGCCGCCGGCTCCACGGCGATATGCGGAACGTTCCTCGCGATCATGCTTGCGGGGGCGGGACAGTACCAGCTCGCCGCGCTGTCCGCGGCGCTGGCGGGAAGTTCCATCGGATTCCTCCCCCACAACTTCAGCCGGTCGAAGATGTTCCTGGGTGACGCGGGAAGCACGTTCCTGGGCTTCCTGGCAGCCGGCATAGCGGTGACGGGAAACTGGGCGAGCGGGAGCACCGCCAGGATCTGCGTTCCGCTGCTGATATTCGGGGTGCCGATACTCGACATGCTCCTCACGACGGTCACCCGCTTCGGAAGCGGGAAGGTCCGCACTCCCGCCGAATGGCTCTCCTACGCGGGCGAGGACCACATCCACCACCGGCTCGCGCGGGCCCGCCTGGGGCGCCTCGGGGCGACGGCTGCATTGTGGATCACCTCGGCGGTCCTGGGAGCGATCGCGCTGCTGATATAGGAATACGAAACGGGGACACGTAGGAATCATGTCCCCGTTCTTTCAACGACTCTGACCCGAATGGCACTGACGACTCCCTAATCTATTTTGAGGAA
>CAYMFW010000155.1:0-11295 GCA_964389785.1 uncultured Planctomycetota bacterium | reverse complement strand
TGGCGCGGGACGATCCGGAGGAGAGCCTCCGAAAGATCTTCGAGGATAACCCCCTGCCCGCGATATGCGGAAGGACGTGCATGAAGCACTGCGAGACCGCCTGCTCGCTCAGCATACGGGGGGAGCCTCTGGCGATACGCTGGCTCAAGAGGTACGCCTCCGACTGTATCGCCGACTACAGGAGCGCGCTGGGTACCCGGACGGCCGAGCCGACCGGAAAGAAGGTGGCAATCATAGGCGCCGGCCCCGCCGGGCTGTCGCTCGCCTACTTCCTGGCCCTGAAGGGGCACGGGGTGGTGGTGTTCGATGGGCTGGACGGCGGCGGGGGGGTGCTTCGCATAGGGCCGCCGGTGTACCGCCTGCCGATCGAAAGCATAGACAAGGACGTGGAGCACATAGCGTCGCTCGGCGTGGAGTTCAGATTCAATACCAGGGTGGGCGAGGACGTGAAGTTCGAGGATTTGCTGAAGGACTACGATGCGTTGTTCCTCGCGGTGGGAACCACCGTGAGCCGCTCTACCAGGGTGGAGAACGCGGATAAGTGCATGCTGGCACTCGACTTCCTGCAGGAGAACAAGATCGGCAGGCAGACCTCCGTGGGTAAGAACGTCATCGTTATCGGCGGCGGGAACGTGGCCATGGACGTCGCCCGGGTCGCCCTCCGGCTCCAGCAGATGCAGTATCCCGGGGAAGAGACGATCACCAAGACGGTATGTCTGGAGGACTGGGACGAGATGCCGGCCTCGAAGGACGAACTCGACGAGGCCAGGGAGGAAGGGATCCTCTTCAACCCGGCCTGGGGACCGAAGGAGGTCGTCCTCGATGATAACGGAAACATCACGGGTCTCCGATGCATGAAGGTGAAGTCCGTGTTCGATGAGCAGGGCAGGTTCAGCCCGTCGTTCCACGAGGACCGGGAGATGCTTCTCGAGGGAGACATGATCATCGAGGCCATCGGCCAGGGGACGGACTACTCGTTTATACCAGAGGCCATGATGGAGAAGCTGGAGTTCACCGAAAGAAGGAAGGTCCGCGTGGACGAGAAGGGGCAGACCTCCCTGCCGAAGGTCTTCGCCGGCGGAGACATCGTGAACCTCAACCTCGACGCGGTAACCGCCATCGCCGACGCCAAGAGGGCGGCGGAGGGCATCGACGAGCTGATCTCGGCAACGAAGGCCTGAGCGGCACGTTCACGGAGAAAGCCGCGAAGAATTTCATCGCGATGGCCGAAGTGGCAGAGGAATACGCGGGATGAGTTGTCCTCAGCGCTTGCCGTACTCGAGTCCCGCCCGGATGTAGCGCTCCGCGTTGGCCAGGAACTGGTCCGTGGGCCGCTGGTGCGGGCCGGAGGAGGAACAGAGCACGACGTTCTTCGTGCCGCCGTCCAGGATGGCCCGGCGAACCAGCTCATCGATTTCATCCGGCGTGCGGGTCTCCATATCCAGGAATTCGATGTTGCCGTAGAACACCATCCTGCCGTCGTAGTCGCGTTTGGCTCGGGCCATGTCGATGTTGCCCTGGGGCCCCGGTTCCGCCGGGTCGGTGCTGTCCACCCCGAGCTCGACGAACATATCCAGGAAGGAGCCGGCGTTGCCGTGACAGTGCACGTGGATCCGGGCGTCCGGATCGGCGGCCTTGATCATGCGCATGATCTCGCCGTCGTACGGACGGATGTACTCGTCCCACTGGGCCGGTCCCATCATTGGGGGGCAGGCCCGTTCGATGCCGTTGAAGTGCCAGAAGGGACCGACGCCCTGCGACAACAGCCATTCGACCTTTTCCCGGACCCGTTCGAGCCAGGCGTCGGCCAGCCGCTTGATCAGCTGCGGCTCGGTGATGATCCATTCGAGAAGCTGCTGATAGCTCATCACGCCGCAGAGCATGGCCACCATGCAGTTGACACCGGAGCCGCCCAGGGCGTCCGGCGCCTTCTCGGCGCGATTCCTGCGGAACGCCTCGTACGCGGCAGCGTCGGGAGGCGTGAACTTGTAGGGAACGCTGAGCATCCTGTCGACGTCCTCGGGGCACTGGATGGGCCGGTGCGCGTCCCAGTTGGTGAACACACCGTCGTCCCTGTCGTAAACGTACGAGAGATCCCCCTTCGGGGCGTGGTGTAGCGTGTGCGCGTCTCGTTCAACCGTTCCTGTGGAAGTGTTTCGACGTATTCCGACGGGGCTTCGAGGAAGCGCTGGTAGCTGATCGGCTCGAAAACCCGTGGGTGGCCGACAGGGCCGTGAACCGGCCACACGTCGCAGTGGCGCTCGACCAGGCGGGCGATGCGCCGGAACCGCTCCTCGTCCCGCCAGTCGCCTAACTCCTTCGCGTCGATGTCCCCGGCGGCCGACCAGTTTATCGGCGGCAGTATCGGCACCCGGTCGACGTCCTCCCGGCGGTAGGTTCCGCACAGCCTACGGGCGGACGCGTCGAGGTCGAAGCCGGTGCCGGTTCTCTTCGTTTCCAGTGCGGCAGCAGTGTTCATGGGCTCTCCTTTCCTGCGATCGCCGGGGCTCTTCACCGGCCGCTGCGTGCGCAGGCATTCAATTCCTGCAAATATTTACCCTGGTACTATAGTGGCGTTTGTAACCCGCGTGAATGGACATTAGAGACTTTTGAATGTATAATAATGACCTATGCGGGCCTACGAGAATACCGGCAGAGAGTCCGGCAGGGCTATGGGACTGGTGCTGGAGCGGGAGGGGACGCCGTTCAGACTCCGGGTGCTGCACGCCATGCTGGGCCAGGTTCTCTCCTGCAGCGCTGAGAGAAGGATGTCTCACGCGCGGCATTCGCACGAGGACGTGTATCACGCGCTTCTCTTCACGAAGGGGAACACGGACTTCATATTCGACGGCCGGCGCGCGGCCGCACGCCGGGGCACGCTCGCGCTGAGCCATCCCGGTAACGTGCACAACTTCGCTCCGGCGGCACCGGGCACGGTCGAGTACTCGCATGTTACATTCGGGTTCTTTGCTCCGGACGGGCAGGCGCTGTCGGTGCCCTTTCACGAGGTGCTGGGTCTTTACGCGGGAGTCCCGATTGTGGAGCGGGAGCTGCCGGCCCGGCTCGATGAGCCGCAGACCGCGGATGTTATGTCCGCCTTAGCGCGCGTCATGAACGAGCTGGAGCGGCACGGCGGCCTCGGCGAGCTGTGCGCCCAACAGCGCATCGGGGATCTGCTCACCTGTATTATCGATCGGGTCTATTCACCCGTATGCACGCCGGAGCCGATCGGTCGTAAGAGAGCGCCGCTTGCGGCGGCGCGGTCGTATATAGAAACTCACTACCGGGAGAAGATATCCGTCGCGACGCTGGCGCGGCTCAGCCATCTCTCGCCGGGCTACTTCATGCGATTGTTCAAGAAGAGCTACGGAATATCGCCGATCGCCTATCAGGGTCAGCTGCGCGCGGACGCCGCCGGGACGCTGCTTCACTTCACCGGCCTGTCCTGCAAGGAAATCGCCGCCCGTCTCGGTTACTGCGATGCCTACCACTTCTCGAAGAGCTTCAGGAAGCTCACCGGCAAGGCGCCGATCGCCTGTCGAGGCTGAGACGCTTGCCCGGCTCGGGCGTTGGAGTTACTATAACGCGGTCAGGATCACGAAGGCGGGTATTCGACGGGTGTGTGCGGCGGAGAAGAGCCGCTGACCTTCTGAGGGCTGCAAAGAGGAGAATATTGTGAGCTGGTGGTGGAAACTGGAACAATGAGCACACGCTCGTGAATCCCGCAACACTGCTTCCATTTCTGTTGCTCGCCGTGCCGGTGGGCATATTCCTGCTGGTGAACGTGCTTCTCGCGAGGATGCGCAAGGCCCGGTGGCGCGAGGCCGCGATGCTGATGAACGCCGAGTACGGCGGGGAGGGCCTGCTGCGATGCGGCATCATCCAGGGAACGCGCGGCGGACGGCCCTTCAAGGTGGAGGTGCGGCGGATCGGGGGAGCCGGGACGGGGAAATACAACTGCACGTGGGTTACCGCGCCGCTCGACAACAAGGGGCCGGTGATTCATCTGCCGCGGGCCTTCTTCGAGAAGGGATGCGATCCGGCCGAGGCGCAGAAGAAGGTGCCGTACACCGAGGACGTGCGCGTGTTCACGACGAGCATGCAGGTGGAGCGGGTGAAGAGCGAGCCGCTGACGCCGGAGGAACAGGCCCGGCTCGCCGACGCGCTGAAGGGGTGGAACCCCACGCTTTCCGCGGTGGGCAACCCCGTCCGGAAGGAGAGCGTGACCGTTCAGCCGGAGCAGGTGGTGTTCAGCGAGATGAAGGTGACGACGGACGTGCGGCGGATGGAGGCGCTGGTGGACCTGGTGACCGAGCTGGCCCGCCGCATCGAATCAGCATAATCCTATTCCTGAATCCTGCTTCCATGGGAGCCAAGTAAGGTGGCGACCGCGCCGGTCCGCTGTGCTAACCTTCGCCAATCCGGTGCGGAGTGCCTGTAGAAAGACCCGGAAAGGAGACTGGACGATATGACCGGAATGATCGAACGCTTTCGCAGCTGCGTCCTCGGAATGGTGTTTATTTCGGCGCTGGTCTCCTGGAACGACACCGCTGCCGGCGGGGAACCCGAACAGAAGGTCAAAGGCAAGCCGGTTTCGCACTGGATCGAGCAGCTGAAGCACGAGAATCGGGGCTTTCAGATTCGGGCCGCCCGCGCCCTGTCGGAGGCGCCGGAGAAGATGCGCGCCGCGATCGTGCCCCGGCTGATTCCGATACTCGAGTCTCCCCGGGAGAACGACCGGTTCGTGGCGGCACAGACACTCGGCAACTACGGCCCGGCGGCCCGGGCGGCGGTGCCGAAGCTCGTGTCGCTCCTCAAGGGCACGCAGTTCGAACGGAACCGGGCCTGCGCCGCCAAGGCGCTGGGACAGATACTGAAGGATGCCGAGCCGTCCGAGGAAGTGGAGAAGGTGACGGCGGCGCTGGTCGCGAAGTTCAACGACGATAAGGACGAGTACGTGGATGTGCGGCGGGAATCGGTGACAGCGCTCGGCATGATCGGCCCCGCCGCCAAGAGCTGCATTCCCCACCTGACGCCGGCCCTCAAAGGCCCCGGGTCCGTGGCCATTCAGGGGGCGTACACCTGCGAGCGGATGGGCCCGCTTGCCGCCGAACACATAGACCAGCTGATCGTACAGCTGCACAGAACGGGCCACGATCTTCCCTATGCGATCGCGGCAGTGAAGGCTGTCGCCGCAATCGGCCCGGTGCACGAGAACGTGATTCCCAATCTCGTAGATTTCTACGAAAAGAACATCTGGAGCCGGGAGGCGCTGAACGCGTTCTCCAGATTCGGATCGAAGTCCAAACCGGTTGTTCCTGTCGTGATGCGGTTTCTCGACAAGTGCGACGTCAAGCGCACCGGCGTGAACCCCGAGCTGGCAGTCGATCAGCTCAAGACGCTGGCGGCGATCGAGGGAAAGGGCGCAGGAGATCAAGGGGGAGATTCCCCCATGTGGACGATCCGTGCGCCGGCGGCGGCCGCTACCCCTGGACGCGCTGCGTTGGATCGTGGCCGGTTCTGAACTATGATCCGTCCAGGACGTCGGCGTTCATCCGTCAGGTCTACGACGACTATGTCCCCCCCGGCGCTGCGGCGACCCACGGGCTGAACTGGGAAGGCAACGTATCGGACAAGTACATCGGCCGGCCGCGCGTGCAGGGCAAGTACATGCCGGTGGAGATCCTGTGGGACCCCATCGTCGGCGTCAGAAACTGGTACCACGAGTGGCGGTATATGAACACCTATACAGACACGGAAAAAGGCAGGGACAAGGCCACCCGCCAATGCAGGGGAATGGGCTATTCGTTCTTCGTGGCAAACGTCGGGTGTGCGGTATTCAAAACCGGTCACGTCTCATCTTACTGGGGCGCCGACTTCCCCAACGGAGGCACCGCAGACGCAAACAATACAGAGACCCCTTTGCGGTGGGCAACGAACAGCAGAACGCTGAACACATCGCACAAGCCCTCCTCGTGGCTTGGCGCATGCAACATGGCGGGAAACGAATGGGTGTCGCACTTCGGAGCGCGACAGGCGGCCCCGAACATCTTCAGATTCAACGTCATTCACATAGACGGGCACATCGACGATTCGGCATGGCGCTCCGTCAAGGTATGCGCGGAAACGGGCCATCCATTCAACCTGGGGGTGAGCCAACCCTACGGCTATTCCTATGCCGCCTATTACCAGGGCGGCATCCGCAAGATCCCGAACTTCGACGGGGCTGTCGACGACAACCTCTGACCCTGTTAACCTTTCCCCTATTGGCGCGGATACCTGCAGGAGCGGTACTGCGCCGCTTTTCCAGACCGAACATGGAGGACACATGAAGCGCACAGCCCCGATACTCGCCGTTTTCGCCCTTCTCGCCGTCTCTGCCCTCACCTCCCCGGCCCTCGCCGCGGACTTCCCCAAGCCCTACGACAGGCACTGCACCGAACGGGAAAACGTGTTCGAATTCGCGAAGAAGCCGACGGTCCGCCTGGTCGCCAAAGACAGGTACGAGATCGCATTCACGGTGAAGGGCTACTGCGACGCCACGGTGGGCATCATCGATGAAGACGGCAAGGTGGTCCGACACCTCGCCTCCGGCGTTCTCGGCAAGAACGCCCCCCACCGTTCCAGAAGGACTCGCTGAAGCAGAGGATCCTCTGGAACGGGCAGGACGATCTCGGACGCTACCACAAGCATCCGGAAAAGCTCGGCGTGCGGGTCTCGCTGGGCCTGAAACCGACCTTCGACAAGCTTGTGGGCGGCAGAAGCCCGCACAACGTGCCGGGCCGCCCCGTGTCGCTCGCGGCCGATGCGAGCGGCGTGTATGTGGTCACGAAGGCGGAAAAGCTGATGACTTACATCCGCAAGTTCGATCTCGACGGCCGGTATCTCCAGGCCCTCATTCCCTCACCGTCCAGCCTGCCGGAGGAGAAGCTCGCCGGCCAGGGGTTTGTCGAGTACGAGCCGGGAAAGCGCGCGCTCCACGCGCGGGCGCTCGACATCACCACGTCGGGCTACGGGTTCTTCACCCTCGGGGAACTCGGCAAGTACCTGAACTACTGCCAGTCGGTCATCGTGGATCGGAAGCTGTTCCTGTGCTCGACCGGCCCGGCCCCCCCCCCCGGCACTCCACTACATCTACACGGACGGTTCCACGGACGAGCCCGGGGCAAGCGCCCGGCTCATCGCCGACAAGGGCAGCATCAACCTGCGACCGCGGTTCGCCGCGTCCCCGGACGGCAAGTGGCTCTACATGACGGGATGGAACTCCGCAGATGTCGGCTGCGCTCCCGTTGTCATGCGATGCCCGGTCCTGGGGAGGGAAAGACCCGCCGCGTTCATAGGGAATCCGAAACACCCGGGAAGTGACGACGCGCATTTCAATCTGCCCATGGGAATCGACTGCGACCCGAAAGGACGCATCTACGTATGCGATTACAACAACAACCGCATCCAGGTCTTCCTGCCGGACGGGAAGCACCACAAGCGGATTCCGATCGAACATCCGATCTTCGTGCGCGTCCATCCTGGTAGCGGGGGCCCTCTACGTACAGCACGATGTTCGCGTGCAGGGCAAGTCGAAGCGGCGCCTGACGAAGCTGGCATCCCTGGAGGACCCGAGAGAGACCGCGAAGGTCGAGGGTCCGTTCGGGCTCATGGCATTGGACTCGTGGTCGCCCGCACCGCGTCTCTGGTTCAGCAACGGCATGGTCCACAAGCACTCCACTTCGACGGCGGTTCACGGAAACTGCAATTACCAGATATGGGAGGAGGCCGGCAGCACGTTCAAGAAGGTACTCGACTTCGAGGAAGAGGCAAAGAAGGAAGACGCCGAACGGTCCCCCGGCTACCGACGGCTCTGGAACAGCGGAGGTATGGGGAACAAGGTGGTCTGCAATCCTTCGACCAGGCAGGTAACATGGTACGCCGGGAAGACTCCGAACGAGGACGGGGACAACTATGTTGTCGTCACCACCAGTGGAAACGGCGGCAAGACCTGGGCGGAACGTTTTCTCATCGACCCCGACGCCGGGGGACCGGTTCGCGCGTTTGACCCGGAAATATGGATGGACCCGGAGGGAAAGCTCTGGTGTTTCTGGGCTCAGACGATCGGCAAAGACGGCAGGATCGCGGGCGTATGGGCTATGACCAACGATGATCCGGACAAGGGCAGTTCCGACTGGTCACAGCCCAGGCGTCTCACCGACGGGATTATGATGTGCAAGCCAACCGTTCTTTCGTCCGGCGAATGGGTTCTGCCCGCGTCCACCTGGCGGGGCACCGACAACAGCGCCAGAGTGGTGGTCTCCACAAACAATGGTCAAACCTGGAGCCTTCGGGGCGCGTGTGATGTGCCCAAGAAAGACCGGAGCTTCGACGAACACACGGGTGCCAGAGAGATCCTGATGGCCGCGTTCACCGAAGATAATGTCATTACAGGGAATCCATCATCCGCAAGTGTCTCATTGCGGATGATTGTGAGTAAGCATATCGAGGACAATCCGGGTACACGAAGACCGTAAAGGAGGCGTGAAACGGTGCGCGCGAAAGGACTCTCGCTTGTAGAGCTGGGAGGGCACTGTTCCCGATCAAGAAATTGGATCATTGGAGAACGTCCCCGGATTGAGGACTTTGGCGAACTGCTGTTCGAAGAGCTCGGCGTAGAGGCCGCCGCGGTTGACGAGCTGGTCGTGGCGGCCTATGTCCACCACGCGGCCCCTGTCCATGACGACGATGCTGTCCGCGCCGAGGATGGTGGAGAGCCGGTGGGCGATGATGAGCGACGTGCGGCCCTCCAGCAGTTTCTCCAGCGCTTCCTGGATGAGGTACTCGGAGGTGGCGTCCAGGCTGCTGGTCGCCTCGTCCAGGATGAGGATGGCCGGGTCCTTCAGCAGGGCGCGCGAGATGGAGAGGCGCTGTTTCTCCCCGCCGGAGAGGCGGAAACCGCGCTCGCCCACCACCGTGTCGTAGCCCTCCGGCAGGCCGGCGATGAAGTCGTGTATATTGCCCGCGCTGCAGGCGGCGACCAGCTCGTTCTCGGAGGCGCCGGGCCTGGCGTACAGCAGGTTCTCGCGGATGCTCGAGTGAAAGAGGAACGTCTCCTGCGTCACCATGCCGATGTGGCGGCGCAGCTCCTCCTGGTCCAGGTCGCGCAGGTCGTGACCGTCGAGCGTGATGCGGCCCTCGTCGGGGTCGTAGAACCGGGGCATCAGGTACGTGATGGTGGTTTTGCCCGCGCCGCTGGGACCCACCAGCGCGACGCGGCGGCCCGGGGCGATCTCGAAGCCGACGCCGGCCAGCGCGAAGCGTTCTTCGGTGCCGCTTCCGTTGGCGTTTCCGTTCGCGGGCGCGCCGTTCGTATCGTCGGCGAAGATGCGGACGGGCTCCGGGTAGGTGAAGCCGACCGCATGGAACACCACGCGGCCTTCGGTGTCGCCGAGGCGCACCGGGTCCGGCCGATCCTTCACCTTCGGCTCCATGTCCAGGTACTCGAAGATGCGCTCGAACACGGCGAACGACGCCTGGATGTCCACGTAGACGGAGGCGAGCTGCATCAGCGGCCGGTACAGCAGGGTGAGCAGCGCGGCGAACGCGACGAGCATGCCGGTGGTGAGGTTCTCCCGGATCACCTGAAGGCCGCCGTACCAGTAGATGAGCGCCGGGCCCATCACGCTGAAGACGCTCAGTATCATGAACAGCCACCGCCCCACCACCGCCTGCCGCACGTTCAGGTCGCGCACCCGGGCGCTCTTGCTGGAGAAGATATCCGCGTCGGACGGCTTCTGCCCGAAGATGTTGGCGAGCAGCGTGCCGCCCACGTGCAGCCGCTCGTTGAGGAACGCCAGCAGGTCGGACTGGCTCTCCTGCGTCTGGCCGGACAGGCGCCGCCGGATCTTCCCCACGATGCGCGACGGCAGGTAGAACGCCGGCACCACCGCCACGGCCACCAGTGCGAGCCGCCAGTTCATGGAGAAGAGCGCGATCGACGTGGCGGTGAGCGCCGCCAGGTTGCCGGCGATGGCGACGACGGTGCCGGTGGCCACCCCCTGCACCGCGTTGACGTCGTTGTTGATGCGCGAGACGATGTCGCCGGAGCGGGTGGCGGTGTAGAAGTGCAGGGACATCGCCTGTAAGTGGCGGTAGAGCTGGTTGCGGATATCGTACATGATGCTCTGCCCCACCCTGACGGTGAGCGACTGCTGCAGCACCCCCATCAGCCCGGAACAGACGGCCAGGCCGACCATGGCGCCGGCCAGCAGCGCCAGGAGCGCGGTGTTCTGGTCGGGGATCGCCCGGTCGATGATGCGCCCCACGCACAGGGGCGGCAGTACGTTCAGGCCCGCGGACACGCCGACGCAGGCGAGGATGACGATCCACTGCCGGAGGTACGGCTTGAAGTACCCTTTGATACGCCTGAATCCCGCCCGGGTCATCGCCGGGGGGGCGCCGTCGAGCTCCCGGCCGACGTGCCGCTGCAGGCCGTACGTGCGCGACACGCCGCCCGTCGTGCCCATCGCGCCCCTCAGCCCTCTCGGCATTACGCCTCCTTCTTCATTTCAGGGACGGGTTGAGTTAGCAGGTTAACAGCGTCCCTCTCAGACACCGTCTCCCCAGACATTATGTTCCCCGTCGTCGCCGCCGCAGCTCGCGGCGCAGCTTGGTGAGCAGGCCCACCAGGGTCTTCTTTTCAGCGCGGGTCAGGCAGCCGGTGAGCTCGGCCAGAAGCTCCGCGTGGCCGGGTATGGCGCGCCTCAGCAGGGCCTCGCCGGCGTCCGTCAGGCGGACCACCGTGGCGCGGCGGTCGGGGTGCTCGCCGCGCGCCGCAAGCCCCTCGCGCTCCAGCCGGTCGACAAGACCGGTGACGTTCGACTTGGTCACCACCAGCCGCTCGCCGATGTCGCTCATCATCAGCCCGTCTGCCCCGGCCGCGCGCAGGACCAGCAGCGCGTTGAACTGCGCCGCCGTCAGCCGCTTCCCGCGGAGGTCGGCGTCGATGAGCGGGCCCAGATGGCTGTGGGTGCGCAGCAGGTTGAACACCACCACCGCGTCCAGGTCCGTGCCCATGCCTTCCCGCAGGTATGCCAGGTCGTCGTCCGCTCGCTTCTCCGCCATGGCGCCGCCCTCCCCAATAAGTACACATATTAACTATCGGCATGTGTAGTATTATCCGGGGAGGCGGGCCTTGTCAAGAATCTTGAAATTTTGAGAACGTCCCCGGTTATTCCTCGCGAGTGCCGTGGTTGGTGGTGAGGACGTAGGAGAACTCCTGCTTCGAAAGGGGAGCCAGCTCCAGCGTGT
>CAYMFW010000154.1:0-11644 GCA_964389785.1 uncultured Planctomycetota bacterium | reverse complement strand
AGTATTCCCAGCCGCCGGAATATCCTGTCTCTCAGCCGCCCTCTCCCCTTCCGTGAGTAGCTCTGCACGAACTCGTGGGTGTACGGATTGAAGTACGCCGCGTGCGGCACGCACTTCGGCCTGCCGCGGTCCAGGAGTATCCTCATCACTTCGGTCGCCGCCAGGCCCGCGCACAGCATCACGGTGGAGCACAGCGCCGGCCCGGTCCCGCTCTCGAAATCGACCCTGGAGTTGTCTATCCCGTGACATCCCGGCAGCTTGGGCGTGGCGCCTATCGAGAACGCGGCGAGCCGTTCCGCCTTCGTCATTCCCGGCTCGATCCCGAAGTACTCCTCGAAGGTCATCCCGTCCGGGTCGAAGATCTGCAGCGTGGCGCCGTACCCGATCGGGCCGGAGGTGATGACGTACAGCCCGCGTGCCCGCGCCTCGGCGAACAGAAGCCGCCTGGCGTCTATCTGGAAGAAGTCGATGCCGTCTATCACGATGTCCGCGCCGTTGAGAAACTCCTCGATATTCGAGTCGCTCACCGGCTCGTCCAGCACCTTCATCCGCAGGTACGGATTGACCCTGAGCGCCATATCCGCCATCGCGTCCGCCTTGTTCCGGTTGATGGTCTCGAGAAACGCCCCGGCCTGCCGGTGCAGGTTCACCACCTCGAACCGGTCCGGGTCCGCGATCGAGAAGCCGCCGATCCCCATGCGGGCCAGCGTCAGCAGGTGGTTACCTCCCACCGCGCCCATGCCCGCGATCGCCACCGTGGCGCCCCGCAGGACCTCCTGCTCCTCCTCCGTCAGCAGACCGATATTCCGCGAGACCGCGTTGAGATAGAAGGCATCCTCGCCCATGTGCTCTATAATTGTTTCTATCGATGTTGCCCCACTCCCCGATATCTCGTCCCGCCCGTCCGCTTCCTTTCTCTCGAGGGTCCTTTCGATCACGGTATTCATTTCTGTTCCTCCTCTACGGGCACCAGTTCTTTTATCACCACGTGCTCCACCAGCCCCCTGCCGTTCTTCACGCTCATGTCCAGATGGAACGTGCCGTCCCTGCTCACTTCCTTGCCCCACCCGTCCATCACGTCGTCGATCCAGAACCTCATGTGAAACTCGAAGGTCCCGTCCGACCGGGGCACCACCACGTACTCCCTGCGCCACGTGTGGCGCTTCCCCAGCGTCAGCAGGCTGCGCTTCTTCGGGTGGAAAAACTGCTCGCTGGAACCGTCCACAAAGAACGTCGCGAGTGCTCCGAAGTCAGCAAAGACGTTCCCCTTGTACGGGGCCTCCACCCTGCCCGTGCACTCCACCACGAAACGGGTCGAGGTGACCGGCTTCTTCATCCGGGCGTAAAGCCATTCGTCCTTGTCCTGCTTGGTGTCGATCATCAGGACGTGCAGTTTCTTCCCGTCACGCGTTACCTCGACCGTCTCGGCCTTGCCGGCGAGCTTCGCGATTGAAGGAGAGACCCACTCGCTTCTCGATGCCTTCTTCAGAATCACCCAGTTGCCGCCGCCCTTGCTGAAATCGTCCTCGAAGAGCGTCCTGCCCTGGCGATACGTGATGTCGCTGAAGGGCTTCCTGATGCTGCCCGAGGCGGTGTACTGGGTCGGGGTCCCGTCCGCCGGAAGCGCGACGAGCGGCAGGCCGTCACCCGCAACGGCGTACTGCCCGGCCGTCACGTCCGTCTTGTTCCCGCCCTTCTTTCGTTCGATCTCGACGGTGCCCGTGCGCACCTCGAGCCGGGTCCGCTCGTTCCTCTCGGCGACGGTGAAGTCGGTCCCTTTCACGCGGCAGAACGCCTGCGGTGTCTCCACCACAAAACGCGTTCCTTCCGGCTGCTTCGCGACCACGGCGTCCAGAACGCCGCCGAGCAGGCTTACCCTCTTACTGGTTGTGGTATCGTGAAGCTTCACCCCGGACCTCTCCTTCACGCCCACACGCGTCGCTTCGTTCCTGTAATTGAACGACACGGACTGCCCGGCCGCCGTCCGGATCAAGTCGTCCGCCAGCAGCTTCCGCCCCGAGACGCACAGAATTCTCTCGTTTCCCCGCTGGATATATACCTCACCGCTCGCCTCGGCGATCTGCGCGATGAATGCCTGTACCCCCACTTCGGACCGCCGCACGTTGTAAAGCACCGTTCCCACGAGGACGATCAGACACGCGGCGACCGCCGTCCACATACCCCATGGGACGGCGCGGCGCCTGCGGGTCGCCAGACGCCCGGATACCCTTCGGGGCGCACTCACGACCGGGGTTTCCCTCACCTCCGCGAGCACCCTCGCGTTGAGATTCTCCCGGCGTGCGTCGTCGGCCAGGCCAGCCATTATCCGGTCCGTCAGAAGCTCCCTGTCGTCCGCGCTTCTCGCGAGCGTGTGGAGCAGGATATCGACGTCCTCCAGAGAAGCCAGCTCTTCCCGGGTCTCCCCATCGGCCCGCACCCGGTCGAGAAGCATGCCGGCGCGGTCCTCCCGCATCTCGCCCGCGAGGTACTCGCCGAACAGCTTCTCCCGATCCTTGTCGTTGACGACCACCATCTACTGCTCCATGCAGGATTTCAGCTCCTGCCTCACCCTCAGCATGGTGACCCGAAGTCCCCCGGCGCTCCGCCCGACCGTCGCGGCGATGGCCTTCAGCGTCCTGCGCTGGAAGTAATGCATGTCCACCAGCTTCCTGGCGAATCCCTTCAGCATGTCTATGCACCGGCGCAGCTTCTTCAGCTTCTCGACGGGCGCCTCCTCTTCGACGCGGGTCTCGGCCAGCGCGACCCGGATCAGCTCCGTCTTGCGCCTCGCCTCCTGACCTATCCTCTTCAGTTCGCGTATCGCCTCGCGGCGCGCGATCTGCTTCAGCCACGGCTCCAGCGGACGGCCCAGTTCGAACCGGTTGAGCCCCCGAAAGGCCTTGATAAAGGTCAGGTGTACCACCTCGTCGATCCGCTCCGCGTTGCTGCGGATGTGAAACGCCACGGTGAATCTCAGCAGGTCCTGAAAATGAGACACGATCTCGCGGAAGCGGTCCCGGTCACCGGCCCGCACCGCCTGGATCACCTCATCCCAATATGCCTGATTCACGTCCTGCATCAATAAGCTCCTCTACAGGCCTATACCCTCGCCGGGAACCAGTGTTAACACCGATTTCCGCGTTCTTTCCCGCTCGGTTTCGTGCAGCTCCCGCAGGGTGGGATATCTCCGGAACCCCATCCAGGTTAGAACCTTACGACGAATCGCCGCCCACATCCTGCTCTCCCGCCTCCGGTAGTACTGCCGATTGTACGGGTCGATGTAGAACGAATACGGCACGCACTTGATGTCCCCGTCCCCGAGAAGCACCCGGACCGTCTCCGCCGCCATCACCCCGCTGCACAGCATTATGGCCGATATCAGGGCCGGTCCTTTCTCCCTGATAAAATCGACCGACGACGTCTTCATATCCCTGCGCCGGGGCAGCTTGGGCAGCAGACCCGCCGCGAACGAGGCGAGCCGCTCCGCACGGGTCATGTCCCCGCGAATCCCGAAGTACTCGTCGAAGCTCATCCCCTCCGGATCGAATATCTGAATGGACGTCCCGAACCCCACCGGCCCGGCGGTGAGCGCGTACAGCCCCTTCTCCCTCGCCTTGTTGAACAGGAGCCGCCTGGCGTCGATCTGGAAGAAGTCTATCCCGTCCACCACCACGTCCGCGTCCTCCAGGAATTCGTCCACGTTCTGCTCGTCGATCGCCACGGGAAAGCACGCCAGCCGCACGTCCGGATTGATCCCCCGGAGGATCTCCGCCATCGTCTCCGTCTTCCCCCGGCCGATCGTGTCCACGAACGCGCCGGCCTGCCGGTGTATGTTCAGCATCTCATAGCTGTCCGGATCGGCGATCCGGAAGCCCCCCACGCCCATCCGGGCGAGCGCCAGCAGGTGATGTCCGCCTGTCGCCCCCACTCCCGCGATCGCCACGGTGGACCCGCGCAGAATATCCTGTTTCATCGTTCCTCCTCACGTACCGGAACCAGTTCCCTGATCGTCACCCGGTCCACAAGCACCTTCCCATTCATCACGCAGAGATCCACAAACCACGGCGCGTCCGCCCGGCACTGCCTCGTCTCCCACAGGTACAGCTTTCCGCCCCAGAAGAACCGCGAATGTATCTCCAGCTTCCCGTCTCCCACGGGTACCGCGACCTGCTCCCGGCGGTACGTCACCCACTGCCCGATCCGGGAGACCTTGATCTTCGGATTGCTCTGTATCCGCCTTTCCGAACTCTTGATGAACACCGTGGAGAGAACGCCCATGTCGCTCTGCGTCTCCCCCGGGTACGCCTCCCGGACCATGGCATCGCACTCCATCACGTACGCCCGCACATTGAGGGGATTCTTCGTCCGCACGTGCATCCATCTGTCCGTGAGATCCCGCGAATCCACGACAAGCACGCCTGTCTTCTTTCCCGCACGCGACACCTCCGTCATCGAAACGTGCGTCGCCGCCTGCTTCTCGTCCTCGAACAGCGTCTCCCCCTCGTAATTCCTCATCGGCACCGTCCAGTTGGCCGTTCTCCCGCTGAAATCGTCTTCGAGAATCGCCCGCCCCTCGCGGTACCTCATTGCGACGAACGGCCTGCCGGCGGCGGTCACGTCCTTCTTCTCGGAACGGACCAGGCGCCGCATCCTCACGTTGTCCACCATCTGTACCCCGCCGCGGGACGTGGAGAAGCTGATGCTGAGCTTCCTGGGAAAGTCGGGGTGGAGTTCGCCCCGCTCCTGCCTGACCATCTCGTTCCCCCGGTATTCCCGGATCTCGAGCCCCCGGATGCGGCCGGTGTCCTTGTCGCGAAGGAACAGGTTCTGCTTCGCGAAGTGCTCCCACTTCCCGAGCCGCTCCTTCGGGATCTTCTCCCCATCGGACGAAAGCGCCTTGACACAGGTGTCATACTCCAGCACCAGACCCAGGCACTCCTCGGAGAACGGGACGGACGTCTTCATCCCCACCGTCTGCTCCCGATCCTCGAGAGGGACGGAGTCTATCACCGCCACCGCCGACGTCTTCCCGTCCCGGCGCATCCTCTCGATGCGTACCATCGTTCCGTCCGGGTCCCCGGTAATCTGCCACCGGGACAGATCCTTTTCGAAGTCGTCCTCGAAGAGTGTCTCTGCCGGGGCGAATGTGGCCCATCCATGGACGGGAATGACGGGAAGCGCGGCGAGCTCGATGCCGCTGCCCGCCACCGCGTAGTGTCCCGCCGCCACGTCCAGCTTCTGTCCGTCGCTCTTTCTCTCGATTTCGACGAGCCCGTCGTCCACATCCAGCATGGTCTGTTCCGCGCCCGCCGTCACCGAGAACACCGTCCCCCTCACCCGGCAAAGGGCCTGCGGCGTCTCGATCACCAGCGGCAGTCCTTTCGGCTGGGGCGCGGCTGCCAGGCTGACGCGGCCCTGGAGGAGATTCATTCTCTTCCCGTTTTCGATGCCCTCTATAGTTACCTTCGTGTTCTCGCCCACCTGTACAAGCGTGTGTTCTTCCAGGTACTGGAACGAAACCCTCTGACCGGCCTTCGTGATAATTCCGTCGTCCGCGTACGCATCGAATCCCTTGACGCAGACCACCTGCCGATCGTCCCGCACGACCACCGCGCCCGGCGTCACTTCGAGAAACACCGCCAGAGGGTGCGCCTGTCCCGAGGGTCCGGGCGTAAGCACCCGCCACAGCACCACGGCCGCCAGGCACGCAGCGGCCGCCGCCCAGCCCCAGCCCGCCCTGAACGCGCTTCTCCGCGCCGCCTCGCGCGGACGCCGGGCCGGGCCCGTCCGTTCACCCGCATCCAGGTCCGTCATGAATCCGGCGATGCCCTGGCTTATCTGGAAATGCGCGACGAACGATTCGCGCGCCTCCGAATGGCTCTCGAGATGCTCCGCGATCTCCGCGGACTCCTCCTCGCTCAGGCCTTCCTCCTCCCAGCGAAGAAGCAGCTCCTCGAAACGCTTTTCGTCCATCAGCCGGCCTCCACCAGGTGCCGCTCGATGCATTCGGCGAGCAGGTGTCTCAGCCGCACGAGGGCCATCCTCACGGCGGGTGCCTTCCGCTTGACTGATCGCGCGATCTCCGCGCAGGTAAGTCCCTTGAAGTACTTCATCTTGAGTATGCCCCACGACTGTTTCGGGACCTCGGACAGGCACTCCCTCAGCGCCCGGCGCCTCTTCTCCCAGATCTCCGGGACGGCGTCCGCCTGCTCGTAGGCCGCGTCCATCGCGTTCAGCAGACGGGAATTGGGGACGATCCGGTCCCTGCGCTTCCGGCGCCACAGATGGAGCGCGGTGTTCCGCGCCACGCCGCGCGCCCAGGCCGGAAACTTCTCATCCGTGTCGGGCGGGGTCGCCCGGCTCAGGATGGTCACCCCGACCTCCTGAAGCACCTCCTCGGCGTCGTGGGGGTCCCTCACCAGCGCCCGCACGTACTCGTTGAGCATCGGCTGGTGCTTCAGAAACGCCTTTGTCAGTGATTCCCGATCCATCGTATTCAGGTCCCTCCACGGTAGGGTTCCCGGCCAACGGAAAGTGTAACACAGATTCTCGACCCGGGCGCCCTAATCCGACAGAACGGCCTGGAGAGCCCGAATAGACCGTTTCGGCGAGAGAGGAGGGGCGCAGGGCGGCTCGGCCAAGCTGTCCTCTCCGATGGTCTGCGCGAAGAGCGCCGTCGTGTAGATGCCGGCCAGGTATTCCCGCTCCCCGGCCCCGGCGCGCTCCCACACGTCCGTCGCGTCCATCCCGAAGTAATCGAATTCCTCCTCGGTCATCGGCGCGAGCCGCTCCCGTAGCTCGGCGACGATCCTCTCCTCCGCGTCCCCGGAATGGTAGTACCGGTAGATGGTTCTCTTCAGGGCCCGCTTATTCGACGGGTCTGCCGTCAACTCACCCGGTCTCTCGAGAGGAAGCCGGAGAAGCACCGCCGGCGCGCCTCCGACCTTGCCGTACTCCTGTTCGGGACCGGCCGTGTCGAACAGGTGCATCCTCTCGTAGTAGGCGGCGTGATGCGGATTCACCGTGATGACGTAGTCCGTCGCGCCGCGGATGTGCCGGGCGATCACGTACAGCTGATTCGTCAGCCTGGCCATGATCTGTCTCGATGCCGTTTTCTCGTCCGGGGAGATCGCCAGCGACGCCACCTCGCACGGGTTACGGCCCGATACCCTTATGCCGTCTATCTCGTCCGCGTACAGCAGGTCGGCGGGAAGCCCGAGCGGGCCGTCGAAAACCACCGAGAGCGTCCCCACGACCTCGCCGGCTTTCTCCGCGACGATCGTCACCGTTTCCGGAAGGAGAAGGAACACGTTGATCCACATGCCGCTCTCGAGGGCAGAGGTGTAGCCCTGCTCCACGTACAGCCGGTGAACCAGCTCGTAGGCCTTCTTCCGCGCCGTCCGGTTTGTGGCCGGTCCCACCAGGTACGTCTCTCCCCCGGCCGTGAATTCCTCTCTGTATCCTGTCGCAATGGTATGTGGTGCCATGAGCTCACTCCACCACGTTGATCCCGTTGCGGCGGCAGGTTCTCACGTACTCGTAGGCGTACGGATTGAAGTAGAGCGCGTAGGGAACGCACATCGGTGCACCCCGCTTCAACAGGATCCTCAGCACCTCCGTGGCGGCAACGCCGGCGGACAGCATCACGCTCGAGCAGAGCGCGGGGCCCTTCCCCCGGTCGAAATCGATCTTCGACGGGTCGATCCCCAGCTCGTGCGGCGGCTTGGGCGTCGCGCCCCGGTAGAACGCCTCGAGCCGCTCCTTGAGCGTCATCCCGGGCTCGATCCCGAAGTATTCGTCGAACGACATCCCGTTCGGATCGAATACCTGAAGAGAGGCGCCGTATGCGATGGGGCCGGAGGTGACGACGTACAGTCCCCGTTTCCGTGCCTCGTCAAACACCATTCGCCGGGCGTCTATCTCGAAGAAGTCGATCCCGTCCACCACGATATCGACCCCCTCGAGAAAGCGATCGACGTTGTACTCGTCCACGCACGAATCGAGTATCCTCAGATTCAGCTGCGGGTTGATGCCGAGCGCCATGTCCGCCATCGCATCCGCCTTGTTCCTGCCCAGCGTGTGCAGGAACGCTCCGGCCTGCCGGTGGATGTTCTCGATATCGAAATGGTCCGGGTCGGCGATCGAGAACGACCCGATGCCGATCCGCGTGAGGGTCAGCAGATGGTTGCTCCCTACGGCGCCCATGCCCGCAATGGCCACGGTGGACCTTCGGATCACCTTCTGCTCCTCCTCGGTCAGCAGGCCGATGTTCCGCGCCGTCGCCTTCTCGTAGAACTCGTCCGAATCCGCTCTCAGGCCCTTCCATTCCATGCCCTGCAGCGTGTCCACACCGTATTCCTGCGACATGCGCACCTCCTTCACATCCATACTGATATGGATATTACCCCACTCCTGAAATACACAACGCTCTCCTCGATCACTTCTCCTCCCCGACCGGCACCAGCTCCTTCAGCACCACCCGGTCCACGTGGGCCCTGGCTCCCCAGACGGACAGCCCGCAGTTCCAGGGGCCGTCGAACTCGCTGCGCTCCCTGCCCCACCGGTACAGATGCCCGTTGACATACGCTCTTATGTGCACGTCGATCTTTCCGTCCTCCGCGGCGACGGCGACGGACTCCCTGCGCCAGACGGCCCACTTGCCGGCCATCAGCGGACGCAGCTCACCCTTCCTGCTCTTCTGGAAGATCTGGGTCGTGCCGTCTACGAACACCGCGGTAAGCTCACCCATGTCCGCCGACCAGTACCTGTTCGTGTCCTGCAGACAGCGGAAGCGGACCTCGACCACGAACCGCCGTACCGGAATCGGCTCCTTCATTCGGGCCAGAAGCCACGTGTCGCCCGTCTTCCTGGCATCCAGCGACATCACCGGGATCGTTCCGTCTCCGTCCCGCACCCGGTCCGCGGTAACACAACGACGGTGTTCTTCCGTTGCAGAACGCTCACGGTCCTTCTTGCCTGATCGTGTCTTGACGACCCACTTCCCAATCCCCTTGCTGAAGTCGTCCTCGAAGAGCACCCGTCCGTCTCGGTACTCGATGTCCCTGAACGGCCGGCCCGCGGCCGCCAGCTCCTGGAGCAGGATCGGTTTCTCGTCGAACGGAAGGACCGCGAACGCCACCCCTTCACCCGCGATGGCGTACCTGCCGGCTCCGACTTTGTAGTTGAGGGAGCCCGTGTCCACCTGCTTTCTGAATTCTACGAGACCTTCGATGACGTCGAGCCTCGTCTGCTTCTCCCGTACGGCAAGATTGAACTCTGTTCCCCTCACTATGGCAATCGCGTTGGGCGTCGATACCATGAACGGCTTCATCTCGGGCTGGGGCGCCACCTGCGCGTCGATGCGGCCGGAGAAGAGTCCGAGCTGCTTGCCGCCTTCCGTCTCGGGGATGCTGATCCTGGCGTCTGAGGCAACGCGCACTGTCGTGGGTTCGCCCTTGTACGCAAGCGTTACCCCGCCGTCGGAACCGGTACGTATCTCGTCACTCTTCCGGAGAACCGCCCCCCTATCGCACGTCAGACGTTCACCACCCCTCAGTATGTACGCCCCCGGCGACGCCTCCGCGATTCGCGGCCTGCCGTCGGACGGGGAAGGTCCCGCCTGCCGGCGGGAGAGAAGAACCGCAACTCCCAGCGCCCCCACCAGGCACGCTGCCACCGCAGTCCACGCCCCCCACCGGACCCGCACCGGTCGGCTCCGCCGCCGGGCCTTCCGCATCACGTCCTCGACGTAGTCGGAGCCGCGACGGTCATTCAGCCGTATTCGCATTTCTTCCAGAAATGCATCGGCACTCCGGGAACCGTCCAGCTCCTGCGCGACGAGTTCGTCCTGTTCCAGCAGCTGAAGGAACGTCGCCCGGAAGTCCGCATCCGCTTCGAGCATCGAAACGAGCTCCCTCTCCTCCTCGGGAGTCAGCTCCCCCTCCAGGGCACGGTTGAGAAGGTCTTCGCGATCAGCCATGCGCCGCCCTCCTCAGCTCCGTCGCGACACACTCCCGGAGAACTGCGCGTATCCGGGACAGCGCCTTCGTAACGGACCCCACGGACATCCTGAGAATCGTCGAGACCTCCACCGCCTTCTTCCCTTCGGCGAATTTCAGCTGAACCAGACGGGATGCCTTCCCGGAAATCTTCTTCAGGCACTCGCGGAGCGCGGCCGCCCGCTCCTGCACGTCTTCAGCTCCCGTGTCGTGTTCGGAACGGTTCAGCAGGTACCGCGCCAGGTAGCTCTGCCTGCCCCTCTTCTCTCGGGCCTGCCTCTCCAGCCGCTGGCGGTAGAGATTCCGGATGATTCCCTTCAGCCAGGCCGGAAACGATCCCTCCGGATCGAATCTTCCCAGCTTCTCGAGCGCCCGCAGGAACGCCTCCTGCGTCAGATCGTCGACGGCGTGGCCTCTCAGCCCCAGCCTGGCCGCGAACAGCCGGGCATCAAGCTGGAACGTCTCCACGATGGACCCGTAGGCCTCGACGTCACCGGCCCGAACCCGCTCGATCGCCTCTCTGACCTCTGTACCGTCCATGTGTCTCCTCCGGCAGTCCTATTCAGGAAGACCGGCCTTTTGCGGCATCCTTTTTACAGAAAATCCCCGGAAAGCACCACTTTTCGGGTGAAATCGCGTATCATGCCCGCAATGGACCTTCAGGACCTCAGGAAGCGGATCGCGGAATCGAAGCTGGTCGTCGGCTTCACCGGCGCCGGCATCTCGACCGAATCCGGCATACCGGACTACCGGGGCGACGGCGGCATCTGGACGCAGTACCGGGTCGTCACCATCCAGGAATTCCTCGCCTCGGACGAAGGGCGCCGGGAGTACTGGAAGAGGAAGGAGGCGCTCTGGGATGATGCCCACGGCGCCGAGCCCAACGAGGGGCATATGACCTTCGCCCGCCTTCACGAGCGGGACAACCTGCTCGGGCTTATCACTCAGAACATAGACGGCCTCCATCAGAAGGCGGGGGTTCCGGACAGCAGGATGGTCGAGCTGCACGGCACCGGCCTGCGGTGCACCTGCCTGGACTGCGGCTTCCCGTCCCCCACCGAGGACACGATGGCAGAGTGGAAGGAATCCGGCGAGCCGCCGGAGTGCCCGGAGTGCGGCGGGTGGATGAAGCCGGCGACGATATCCTTCGGCCAGTCCCTGAACGAAGTGGACCTGCAGAAGGCGGCGGACCTGTGCGGTAAGGCGGACGTCTTCATCGCGGTGGGCTCGTCCCTCACCGTCCAGCCGGCCGCGAGCTTCCCGGTGCTCGCCAGGCGAAACGGCGCGCTTCTGGCGATAGTAAACCGCAACGAGACCGCGCTCGACGACCTCGCCGACGTCCTCCTGCAGGGCGAGATCGGGTCGATCCTCCCCTCGCTCATTTAGGGGACGGAATTCGGGGACATAACCCGATTTCGCGAAGCGAAACTCGGGATTGTGTCCCAGGAATTCCACGGAAACTGGTTCCTGTCTCCGGACAGCGTAATCTAGTATTATGTTTCCGGATTCCATACGTATTCCGAGATATCGAGGGAGGATACCGCTATGAAGAAAGCCGGCTGCCTGATGGTTATCCTGGGAATCGCCGTATTCGTCGGGAGCTTCTTCCTGTTCGGCAAGGCGGTGTGGGAAGGTATCCAGGCGAA
>CAYMFW010000153.1:0-11806 GCA_964389785.1 uncultured Planctomycetota bacterium | reverse complement strand
GCCCCAGAAGCTGAAGGTTCAGGTTCGCCTCGGCCTGAAACCGGTGTTCGACAAGCTTCCCGCCTGCCCGGACCCGAGAAACCTTCCGGGCGACGTGATCGGCATGGCCGCGAACGAGGAAGGGGTGTTTGTCTTCACGTACGGGCATGAATTCGGCCACACCCACCTGCGCAAATTCGACCATGACGGCAACTACGTGGCGAGCCTGGCGCCGCCGCCGTCGAACCTGTCGGAGGAGAGACTCCACGGGCGCACCGCGATCGAATACGAACCCGGCACGCGCGCCCACCACGGGCCGGTCATCGTGGCCGACATGGGCTACGCCGGAAACACGCTGCCCGGCTGGACGAGCGCCGCCGTCATCGACATGCAGCCGATCGTCGTGGGAAAGCGGATACTCTACTGCGAGGGAAAGAGACACACCTACGACCGGAAGGTGCCTCCCGCGCGGCTCTTCTACGTTTATACCGACGGATCCACCGACCTGAAGGGCATGGCCGGGCGGGAGTTCATTACCTGGAACGTCGGCATCACGCAGCCGCGCCTCGCCGCTTCTCCGGACGGTAAACGCCTCTACTTCGTCGGCATCGCGGGACAGGGCGGCAACGCTCCGGTGGTCCTCACGCGCGCCACGGACGGAGATGAGCCCGCGAAACCGTTCGCCGGGGTCCGTACGAGTGAGGGGCGCCCCGAGTTCAAGCCGGGCAGCGACGAGAAGAGCTTGAACAACCCCACCGCGGTGGACTGCGACCCGCAGGGCCGGGTCTACGTGGTCGACCAGATCAACAACCGCATACAGGTGTTCTCGCCGGACGGCGCATTCCTGAAGACCATCCCCGTGGACCGCCCGCGGATCGTGAGCATCCACAGGAAGACCGGGGCGATCTACGTGCAGCACCGGGGCCGGGTCGGGGGACTGAGCGTGGAGCGACTGAGCCGCTTCGGAACGTTCGACGCGCCGAAGCAGGAGCACTTCCTCGACGGCGCCCTGTGCGCGGTCATGGCGCTGGATTCGTGGGCCCCGAAGCCGCGCATCTGGATCGCGGGCGGCGGGTACGACCGGGAGGCGAAACAGAAGCTGAAGGGCCCGAACCAGCGAAGGAGCGTCACGATCTGGGAGGACGACGGGAAGTCGTTCCGGAAGCTCCTGGATTTCGACGAAGAGGTGGAGAAGACGGCCGGGGAGCAGTACATCGGCCGGTGGAGCGGCGGCTCCCAGTGCGACCACGTGGCCTGCGACCCCACCCGCGAGGAGCTCTATTTCCGGACGTTCCGACATAAGCCCTGGGTGTTCGATCTCCCCTCAGGCAAGCTGCTGCGCCGGGTACGCATGCACGGCCAGGTGAACGACCTCGCGTTCGACAAGCGCGGCTACCTGCACTGCCATTTCGATCCCGGCTTCTTCCTGCCCGGGGTGGTACGGCTCGACCCGGGGCGGCCAGTGAAGGACCCGAGGGCCCCCTGCTCGTACCCGGAGGTCCCGTACGACTACGGCGTGGAGGGCGGCCCCAAGTGGTTCAAGTTCCTGGGCATGCTGCCGGTGAAGGACCAGCCCGGCGCGAAGTACTTCCAGGACGGGCTCGGCGTGAACATGGCGGGCAACGTCGCGGTGCAGAGCTACATCTACTACATCCCGAAGATGGAGGACGAGAGCTACCGCCTGGCCCGCCAGGGCGCGACCCTGCAGCGCCCGACCCACTCCGCGCACGCCGACGGAATCATCGTATCGAAGGGAAAATGGTATGACGGCGATCCGCGCTCGAAATACCTGCGGGAGATAGCGGAGAAGCAGAAACGCGGCGAGGAGGTCTATTTCGTCCCGCGGCGCCCGGGCATTCCGCTGGCCGGGGGACTGGTGTGGACGTACGACCGGACAGGCGAGATGCAGAAGGAACCCGCCATTATTGCCGGCGGGACCATGCGCGGCGTGCAGATCGACGAAGACAATGCGGTGTACTTCGTCAATCTCCGCGGGAGGATGAGCAGCGGAAAGCCGTTCCTGCACGATCGGGGCAGTACGATCGGCGCCTCCGAGCCGATCATCAAGTCCAATCGCACCCCCGTGACCGGAACGCTGCTCAAGACAAAGGGGAAGGAGACCCGGCTCCTCCTCAGGAAGCCGGTGGTTCCGATGGACCCACCGCCCGCGCGCCCGACGGACCTGGTTCCGTGGGGTCCCTTCGGCTTCGCATCGAAGAGCGGCGAAGCGTGGGCGGACGGAGTCGAGTGGATGTATTCAGGCATCACCCCCGCCGTGCCGTCCGGATGCACCTGTCCCAACACCCGCTTCCACCTGGACTGGTACAAGCGATCCTACGTCCCCGAAGCGTACCGCCATTCCCTGGGGATACTCGATACGAGCGGCAACCTGGTGATGCACCTGGGCCGCTACGGAAACCTGGACGACGTGCTGGGCATGAAGCCCGGCACCGAGGACATCGGTATGACCATGCCACGGTACATCTCGGGCACCGACAACTACCTGGCCTTCAGCGACTGGGGCGAGCGGCTGGTGGTACTGAAACTGGACTATCACGCGGAGGAAACCGCCCAATTGGAGTGACGGGATACTTTATTCCGCTGCAGTGACGGGATATTCTATTAACGAAACAGGGACAGACCCTTTTCCGGGATATCCGGGAAACGCTGATGAAACGACCCGGCTTGGAGGAATCATGAAGCGTGGAATTGTGCTGTTCGCGGCGGCGTTGTGCTGCGTATCGGTCTTTGCCGGGGAGGCGGCCGCTCCTCCCGTCATGCTCTTTCCGATCGTGAAGGACGGCAAGTGGGGCTACATGGATCAGGGCGGCAAGGTGGTCATCGAGCCGCAGTACGCATGCGCATGGGACTTCACCGAGGGGCTGGCCCGCGTCCAGGTCGGATTGTACCGGGGGTACATCGACGGGACGGGCAAGATGGTAATCGAGCCGCAGTTCGGCTGGGCGGGCAGGTTCTCCTGCGGGCGGGCGGCGGTACACGTGGGGGCGACCCCCTGGGGAAACAACCTGATGTTCTACCAGAAACACAACGCGTGGAAGTATATCGACCGAACGGGCAAGCAGGTTATCAGGACCTCGCTCTACACCCGCCTCCCCGATTTTCACGAGAACGTAGCGGGATCGCTCGATACGAGCGGGAAACAGATCCGCTGCGAGGCGGGACAGATCGCGGGCCGCTTCTCCGAAGGACTGGCAGCCATCAGAGACAAGGCCGGGCTCTACGGGTACGTCGACCACTCGATGAAGACGGTGATCAAGCCCGTGTTCGAGGAGGCGGGGATCTTCAGGGAAGGGCTGGCCCCGGTCGCCGTTCTCGCGGAGGGTCAGAAGCCCCCGGAGAAGAGGGACTGGAAATGGATGAGAAGCCGCAAGCTCACGTGGGGCTTCGCGGACAAGACCGGAAAGACGGTGATCGAGCCCGTGTTCGAGGATGCGTGGCCGTTCTCCGACGGCCTGGCGAGCGTCCGGGTCGGCGGCCCATCGACGGGCCCAGGGCAGGGCAAATGGGGCTACCTGGACAAGACCGGAAAGACCGTCATCGAGCCGCAGTACGACTACGCGTGGCCGTTCTCGGAGGGTCTGGCACGCATCCTCAAGGACGGCAAACAGGGATACGTGGACACGAAGGGAACCGTCGTCATCGAACCGAAGTTCGACATCGCGTGGGAGTTCTCGAAGGGGCTGGCGCGCGTCGAGATCGACGGCAAGGAAGGCTATATCAACCATAAGGGAGAATACGTATGGGAGCCGACCCGATGATGAAGAACCTGACGATCGCAATCCTCTATGCCGCGCTCGGCGCGGCGGCGTACGCCGGCGAAGAGCCGGCGGCGAAGGAGCCCGCGGCCGAGAAGCCGGCGAGGAGAAGCAGGCAGACGGCCCTGTACGACACGGTGACCGCCCTGCCTGACCCCGGTTCGGCGCCGTGGCAGGTGCAGGAGGACGCGTGGACCCGGATCCCGAAGGACGAGACCCCGAAGGAGTTCAAGGGGGACGCGGTGCTCTCCAACGGAATGCTGGCTGCAGTGGTGAGAAAGGACGGCGCCGGGGTGGACCTGTACGCGCGGGCGGACGAGGCCTGGAACCACCGGGCGCGCCTGGCGCCGCTGAAAGGCGACGGGACGACCACCTTCGAAGGCGCGCGCGTGACGTCGAATGACGGAGTCGCGGTGTCGCTGGAGGTGAAGCAGGCGGGAGACGGCGAGAAGGTGGTCTTCTCCATGACGCCGGCCGCTCCGATGCTGCGGGCGACGGCCGGGGAAAAGGCCGAGGGCCTGCGGATATCGGCGCCGTGCCGGTGGGGGATACTGCCGGACTTCTTCACGGGCGACTTCCTCGTGGACGCCCGGCGGATGAAGGCGGAGCGGACCGAGATCCCGAGCGACCAGCTCTTCCTGCAGCTTCTGGCGGACGGGAACGCGATCCTGGCCGCGATCTGGAGCAGCAACGAACGCGACATCAGCGTGAGCTTCGCCGGAGAGGGCGAGGAGCGGCGCCTGGCGGCGACGGACATCTGCTACGGAGCAAAAGGAAGCATCTGGACGGGGGTCCTCGAGAAGCAGGGGATCTGGTACCACCGGGTGCTGGCCAAGGGGGAGGATACGAAGGGGGGGCCGATGGACTGGCAGGTGCCGTTCGCGGCGAAGTGGAAGGGTGACTTCGTCAGACCGGACGGGCTGGTCGACAGTCACCTCTACAACCCGTGGATCCAGCCGGACAAGAAGACGAAGAAGCTCACGGCCGCCCTGCCGAAGATCCGCAAACGAAGGGGCGAGCCGAGCTACGAGGGACCGATGGTGGTGTATCCGATACGACGAGCCGAGGAAACGCCACTGGACCGGATGCTGCTCGACGACCTGATGCGGCTGAGCCTGGGTTCGGGACCGTGCGGATACATCCTGGACGTGTCGGGCAGAACCAGCACCGGCAAGGGCATCTTCACCTGTTCCTACGACTGGACGATCCCGCGCATGCTGCACGAGAGCAAGGAGGAGGCGGGATTCCTCAAGGACGAGAGGGTCTTCGTCCGCACCATGCACAGGGACGTGCTGGTGTTCATGAACCATATCCAGGACCGGATCGGCGCCTACGCGCAGTTCCGCAAGGAGCTGCTGGCGGCGCTCGAGGAGCAGGAGAAGAAGACCCCCGAGCTCGCCGGCTACGTCGGAGCGCTGAAGGCGCAGGTCGGCAAGCTGCCGAACAAGAGACCGGAGGGGGACAAGAAGGTGGTCCCGCTCATCGAAAAGATCGAACGGGGCATCGCGGTGGACACGCCCGAGAACATAGCGCTCGCCAAGGGGTCCGCGCGCCCGATACCCCCCACCGCGGAGCATCAGGACGTACAGCTGGCGAACTGCCGCAAGGCGGTCAAGGAGCTCCGGGTGATGGCCGTCGCGGAGATGGTGAAGGACACGAAGACCGCCGAGAATCCGGCGGCGGACGTAATAGTGAAGATGATCCGGGAGAAGACCCACGAAATCCTCCGCAACCCGGCCCATCACGAGGGATCGGAAAGCTGGTAGAAGAAACCTGTTAACCTTTCCCCTGCCGGTGCGGATACCCGAAGGGAGGGGTCTATCCCGCCCTTTCAAGCCGTACATGGAGGCCAACCGAACCTGGAGGTGATATGAGGCGCATAGCCCCGACCCTCGTCCTTTTCGCCCTTCTTGCCGTTTCCGCCCCCGCCCCCGCCGCCGACTACCCCAGGCCGTACGACCGCCACTGCACCGAGCGGGAAAACGTGTTCGAATTTACAAAGAAGCCGTCGGTCCGCCTCCTCGCCAAGGACAGGTACGAGATCACCTTCGCCGTCAAGGGCTACTGCGACGTCACGGTGGACCTCGCCGACGAGAAGGGCGTCGTCGTCCGCCACCTCGCCTCCGGCGTATTGGGGAAAAACGCCCCCGCCCCGTTCCAGAAGGATTCCCTGGAACAGAAGATATACTGGGACGGCAAGGACGACCTCGCGGTGTACGTGAAGGAGCCGGAGAAGCTGAAACTCCGCGTCCGTCTCGGGCTGAAACCGGTGTTCGACAAGTCGCTCGGGGGGGTGAGCCCGTACCGGATCCCGATGAAACGGATATTCGGCATGGCCGCCGGGTCGGACGCGATCTACGTGCTGTCGGCAAGCAAGGGCCCGTGCTTCTACCTGCGGAAGTTCGACCGTGACGGCAACTACGTCGCCTCCCTCGTTCCCCCGCCCGCGAACCTGCCCGAGGAGAAGCTCGCCGGCAGCGGCTACGTCGAGTACGAACCCGGAAAGAAGGCGCTCCAGGCCCACGCGGTCAATGATTCCGTCTCCGTCGGAGGGAACTACCTGTCGGACCCGGGGGTGCGTCACGCCGGCGTCCAGCCGGTCGTCGTGGACGGCCGTTTCTATTACGTCAACAGCGGCGCCGTCGTCGCCCCGTCCATGCTCCTCTACGTTTACACGGACGGTTCCACGGACCTCGCCGGCTCGCAGGGACAGCTCATGCTGGACCTGGACTACAAGAAGAACCCTCTCCACGCGTACGGCTTTCTCGCCGCTTCCCCGGACGGCAGGTACGTGTATCTTGTTCCCAACAGCGGAGCCGGCGCCACCGACGTGTGGCGGCGCACACGGGAGGGAAAGGAACCGGCCGAGCTCTTCGCGGGCGTCCGGGCGAAGCCCGGCTCCGACGAGAAGCACCTCAACGGCGCCATGGGCATCGCGTGCGACGGCAAGGGAAGGGTGTACGTCTGCGATCAGATGAACAACCGCGTACAGGTGTTCTCGCCGGAAGGAAAGCCGGTGAAATCGCTCCTCGTGGAGAGCCCCCGCCTGGTGAAGGTGCACGGCAAAACGGGCGCGCTGTACGTGCTCCACAAGACACGCATCAAGGGCAAGGCCTACGAACGGGTGACCGTATTCAACTCCCTCGATAACTTCACCCCCCGGGCGGTGCTCGAGGAGGACGGAGAACACATGGCGCTCGACTGGCGGGGCGACCGTCCCCGGCTGTGGCTGGCCGGATCCACCGCGAAGGTCGCCGGCGGGTACTCGCGCGCCCTGGAGGAGATGGAAAGCGCGTCCAAGGAGTACGGCGACCCCAGCAGGGGGCTCGCCCACTCCCGCATCCGTATGTGGGAGGAAGTGGACGGCAAGTTCACGAAGCTCGCGGACTTCGACGAGCGCGCCGCGAAGGAGGACGGCCCCAACGCGGTAATGAACTGGACCGGCGGCTGCCTGGGCTACCGCGTGGCGTGCGACCCGGTCAGCGAGAAGCTCTACTTCAGCCAGTCGCTCAAGGGCTTCTCGCTCGCGCTGGTGTTCGACCTGGCGACCGGCAAGCCGCTCTACTGGACGAAACAGCCGGGCGCCACGGTGGACATGATCTTCGACAAGCGGGGCTACATGCACTGCCACCTCAACCCGCTGTTCTGCCAGCAAGGGGTGGCCCGCGTGGACACGACGGAGAAGCAGCCCCACCGCGACGGGAGCATCGCCGGACTGCCGCTGTTCACCCTGAAGGAGGTGCCCTACGACTACGGCATCGCCGGTATTAAGCTCAAGGACTTCGCAGGCCTCCTCCCCACCAGGTGCCAGCCGGGAGCGAAGAGCTTCCAGGACGGACTGGGCGCGAACATGCAGGGAGACGTGACGGTGGAATCGAACATCTATTACGTCCCCAAGATGGAGGAGGCGGGCTACGACGCGGCCTGGGGCGGGGTCGCCAGCTTCCAGAACTCTGGACGGATGGTCAGCGGCGCCGCGCACATAGTGGGCGGCTACGAGGGCTATCTGCGGAGCGTCCAGGACGCGCAGAAGCGCGGGGAGCAGGTGTACTTCATCAAGCGCAAGCCGGGTATCGCGCTGGCCGGAGGAACCATCTGGATCTTCAACCGGACCGGGGAGCTGAGGAAGGAATGCGTCGTGATCGCCGGCGACCTGATAAACGGCGCCCACATCGACGAGGACGGCGCCGTCTACTTCGCCTGCGACACCACCAGAAACTACGGCGACCGGTTCTTCCTCCAGGACCGGGGCGGCATCCACGGGGCCAAGGCGGGCAAGGGCAGCCGTCAGCCGTTCACCGACACGCTCGCCAAGGCGCCGCCGGGCAAGGACTGCCGGATACTCAGGGCCCGCTCACCGGTGAAGATGGAGCCCCTGCCCAACCGTCCGCCGGACATGATGGATATCGAGTTCCCCGGCGTGTTCGGCGAGGGCGGCCGGGCATGGATGGAAGGAGCCGAGTGGATGTACGCCGGCGCGTCGCCCATGGTCTCCACCGGCTGTTCCTGCCCCAAACAGAACTTCTACCTCGACTGGTACAGGCGCTGCTTCGTCCCGGAGGGATACCGCCATTCCATCGGCGCGGTGGACACGGCCGGGAACCTCATCCTGCACATCGGCCGGTACGGGAATCACGACAGCGGCTTCGGCCCCGAGAGCCGGGTCCCCCTCGGCGGCGACGGCATCGGCATGACGCTCGTCCGCTTCATCTCCGCCACCGACAACTACCTGGCCTTCGAAGACCACGGCGAACGCCTCACCGTCCTGAAGCTCAACTACCACGCGGAGCAAGCCACTCCAATCGGGGACGTTCACAAATAAACAAATAACTCGCCTACTTCGCCGTCCAAGCCGACGTCTTCGTGTCCAGCACGAACGTCTTCTCCTCCCCCTCTACGTCCATCCGAAACGTCACCATCCCGTCCTTCCCCACCTCTATCTCCTTCACCGGCAGGCCGACATGCTCCCGATTGACCGCGTACTCCACCCATCCCCGTGTCTTCCGCTCGAAGCAGAACGCCCCCAAGTCCGTCGCCGCCCACACGTGCTGCTCACCGAACGCGAGGTTATTCACCGTAATCCTCTGCATCTCCCGGGCATCCAGGAATTCCTCAAAATTCCTCAACTTGCGGTTCTGCACCCGACCCACGAACAGAGTCTTGTAGATCACCCACTCCACGCCCTCAACAACCGGGTCCTTCACACGTCGCACCACGTCATCGATCTCCAGCACGGGATGCTCAACCGGCTTCGTTATCAGTTCCGCGCTGTCCGGATACCTCTTCTTCCACTTGTTGATCGCCTTCTGTGTCCTCCACCGGATACGCGGATCGGGATCGCCCAACAACTTCTTCAACGGCTTCCCCGCCCTCTCGTCTCCTCCGACGCCCAGGGCAAACGCCCCCCACTCTCTAACCCCCGCATTCGGATCTTCCGCCAGCGGAAGAAGTTCCGTCGTTGCCCCCATATATCGCAGGTTCCCCAGCGCCCACGCGGCCCTCAACCGGAGCTCGGCTTCATCATCCTTCAATAACTGCACCAGCAACTCCTCCGCACCCGGCCCGCCTGTCTTCCCAAGGATACTTGCTGCCGCAGCCTTTGAATAACGACTGCCGTTCTTTAGCAGGTCCAGTACCGTGCCGATAGTCTTCTCATCGGCCCTACCCCGAAGCGCACGAATCGCAACCCACCGGACAGGCTCACTGACGTGATCAAGAAGCGACAAAAGAAGAGGATTGACCGACGCATCCTCGATGCGAGAAAGCGCCAATGCAGATCGGTAGCTGTAGCGCCAATGATAGGCATACCAGAACAGGCTGGGAATAGCTTGGGGATCTCCCTTCTCTGCGAGAGCGATCGCCTCATCACACTCCAACAACTTCTTCGGCTTCTCGACGGTCCGCAATTCAAGATCAGCATCTTTCTGGACAGGACCAAGATTGCGAGGAACAGTCTGCAAATCCCATATTCTGACAACAGCGTCATGCCCCCCCGAAGCCGCATATCTTCCATTTGAACTTACTGCGACTGCCACAGGTGCTGATCCGGCCATTTGTTGCACAAAAGGGAAGGTCCACGTCGCCTTTTTGAGCACATCCACTGTTTCCCGCCTGCATGAACCGCTATGGATTCGATCCTCAGTTATACCATATGATGTGATGATGCCGTTTCTCCTGAGAAAAGCCACGCGATCTCCTTCAGGCGAGAACCATACCGATACGACACGATGGTACCCCTCGACATATCCGGTGGACCTGCCGCCAGACCGGACTTTGCCGAGCAACGAGCTTCCCTCCTCATCCGCGAAAGCCACAAGGCTACCGTCCTTGTTAAGAGCGACCGCGACTATCGCCTCTCGAGGGCTAGAAAAAGAAGTCTCCACTCGTCCCTTCTCCAAGTTCCAGACCTTAACGCTCTTGTCGTCTCCTCCCGAGGCGAGCAATCTTCCGTCATGACTGAAGGCAAGAGCACGGAGGGTGTCCATATGACCCCGAAGCGTGAGAAACGCTCCACTCCGGGGAGCCAGATACGTACGCACTATTCCACCCGCACCACAAGCAGCGAGAATGGTGCCGTCGGAGCTGAACGCAGCGGAACGCACCTCTCCGGGGTAATCTCCCAGCCTGAGCACTTCCGCTCCCGAATCAACATTCCAGACTCGCACCGTGCCGTCCGCCCCCCCCCGTGGCAATCCGTTTGCCATCGGGACCAAAAGCCACCCCCAGCACGGCGCGCCTGTGTCCGCTGCATGTTCCCACCACTCTCCCAGTTTCAGCATTCCAGACAAAGACATTTCCCTTCTCAGAGGCTGCGGCCAGACGAGAACCGTCTGGGCTGAACGCAACAGACGTCACCGTTGCCCTGGTGGCACCATATGCCCCAAGCTTCAACAAGAACTTGCCTGTCTCCGCCTCCAGAACATCCAGAGATCCCCTCCAGCCACCGACGACTAGGCGTTTCCCATCAGGGCTGAATGCCACCGCGTTAACCAGGTCCCAATTCTGGGGCTTGAAACTGCAAAGAGAGCCGCTGTCCGAATTCCAGATCATCAGCTGCTTGTATGCTCCGCCCTCTCCGCTGGCAGACCCGGCACCCGAAGCAATCTTCTTGCCCTCTGGGCCGAACGCTACCGCCGAAACCCTATCGTCATGCTTGCGGAACGTCACAAGACAGGCTCCTGTCGCCACATCCCATACCTTGGCAGTAGTATCGTCACTTCCGGACACTATGCGTTTTCCGTCCGGGCTGAATGCGATTGACAGTATCCTCTTCTGATGCCCCGTCAGGATACGAAGGGGCCTGCCCGTTCGGGCATCCCAGATCCGTATCACGTGGTCGTCACCAGCTGACGCAAGATTCTTGCTGTCCGGGCTGAAGGCCACTGCGTTGGCGCACCCTGTATGACGCCTTTCGATTACCGGCTTCCTTCCGGCTCCGTTGGACGCCAGATTCATCAGGTACGCATGTTCCCACCCCCGTTGGTCCGGAGCCAAGCCGGTCAGCAGATCGGATGCTTCCTTGTTCTTTCCGGCCTCGAGAAGCTGACGCGCCTGCATTATTCCGTACCTGTATGTTTCCCCTTCCGCTCGATCCCTCTCCCTCTCCGCCGCCTGCCTTTGTTCGTTCTCCGCAACTCTGGCCTTCTCCGCCTCCGCCTGCTTCTCCTCGGCGATCAGCCTCTGCTTCTCTTCGGCGGCCCGAGCCGCCTCCGCCTCCCTCTGCCGCTCCTCGGCCACCAGACGCTGCTTCTCCTCGGCCGCTCGCGCCGCCAGCGCCGCATCCCTCTGCTCCTTGATTCCCAGATAGGAATACACGCCCAACCCGATGACAATCACAGCGGCTACCGCCCCGGTAACGAATATCTCCTTATTCCTCCTCACCACCTTCACAAGAGACTCGAGGAAGGAATCCTCCTTCGCGGATACCGCACGTCCGGCCAGATACAGACGGATGTCTGCGGCAAGCGCCTCCACGCTCCCGTACCGATCCTCCTTGTCCTTCGCCATCGCCTTGAGGCATATCGCTGAAAGCTCCGCGGGCACGTCTTCCG
>CAYMFW010000152.1:0-11822 GCA_964389785.1 uncultured Planctomycetota bacterium | reverse complement strand
GTCGAGCTGTGTCCTCGGAGCCGCTCTATCCTGTTGATGAGCGGCGAGAATGAGCGAAGGTGCATCCAACGCGGCTATCGTACTACCCGCGCCCCTCCGCCCTTCATCACCTTCTCCACCTCCGAAAGCGTCGCCATCGTGGTGTCGCCCGGCATCGTCATCGCCAGCGCCCCGTGCGCCGCGCCATACTCCACCGCCTCGGCCGGCGTCTTCCCGGCCAGGAAGGCGTACACCACCCCGGAGGCGAAGCTGTCGCCACCCCCCACCCGGTCGTATATCTCCAGGTCCTCCCTCAGCGTCGCCTCGTGGAACTCCCCGTCCGCGTACAGCACCGCGCCCCAGTCGTTCACCGTGGCCGTCTTCGCGTTCCTCAGCGTCGTCGCGACCACCTTGAAGTTCGGGAACGCCTCCACCGCCTTCTCTATCATCTTCTCGAAATTCGCCGGGTCCAGCTTTGAACGGGCCTCGTCCAGCCCCTCCACATCGAAGCCCAGCGCCATCGTGAAGTCCTCCTCGTTGCCGAGCATCACGTCCACGTACCCGGCGATCTCCCGGTTCACCTCCATGGCCTTCTCCGGCCCGCCGGTGGACTTCCACAGCGATGCCCGGTAGTTCAGGTCGTACGACACGATCACGCCGTTGTCCTTGGCGCACTTCATCGCCTCGATCACGATGCCGGGCGTCGTCTCGGAAAGCGCGGCGAAGATGCCGCCGCAGTGGAACCAGCGCGCGCCCTCGCTCCTGAAGATCTTCTCCCAGTCGATGTCGCCCGCCTTCAGCTGGCTCGCGGCGCTGTGTCCCCGGTCCGACGTGCCGAGCGCCGCCCGCACCCCGTAGCCCCGCTCGACGAAGTTCAGCCCCACCCGGGTCTCCTTGCCGACGCCGTCGAACGGCACCCACTTCACGTGCGACAGGTCCACGCCGCCCTGCATCATCAGGTCTTCCAGCAGGTGGCCGACCTCGTTCTCCGGCACCGCGGTCACCACCGCCGTGGTCATGCCGAAGCATTTCTTCAGCCCGCGTGCCACGTTGTACTCGCCCCCGCCTTCCCACACGCGGAAGCCGCGGGCGGTGCGCACACGCCCGTCGCCCGGGTCCAGGCGGAGCATGATCTCGCCCAGGGACACCAGGTCCCACCGGCACTCATCCTTCGGTTTGACATCCAGCACGACCATCAGACACCTCCTTGCATCGTTTCACCCAAAGACGGACACACGTCTCCCGTCTCGAGGACACTGAAGCAGAGTCTTGAGAGCGGCTGAGATCAGCCTTGGAATGCAGTCAGAGGACTACCAAGAGTCTTTAGATGATCTGTCACTGCGCTCCCTAGCTTCGTTCACCCGAAGAGTCCGTCCCCCGAAATCAGTCCCGTTGAGAGCTTCGATAGCGGCGCTGACGCCGTCATCTTCCATCTCCACGAAACCGAATCCGCGCGGCCTTCCGGTCTGGCGATCGGTGATCAGCCTTACCGTATTGACCGTGCCGTGCTGCTCGAACAGCTGGCGGATTTCGTCTTCAGACGCGCTAAAGGGCAGATTACCACAGTAGATCGTCTTCACCGTCCCTCCTACAAAAACAATCCCGGCTCCGATCCTTCCGGCCCCGCGCCGGCGCGGGATCGAGGCCGCCAACAACGCAATATACTATGGGATAACGGCCTGCGTATCAACAAAAATTCCGGGGCGTCACAAACTCTCCACCACGTCCCTGGCCGCCGCCACCCACTTCCGCACCCGGTCCGGGTCGCCCTCCACCGTCTCCACATCCTTCAGGGTGATGTCCGCGTGACATCCCCTGCACGCCTCCAGGTCGGTCCTCAGGATGCGCCGTATCCGCTCCTCGTCGAACCGGTATCCCACCATGTCCGTCGGGCTCGGCCGGTAGCTTATCACGTAGTCCGTCCCTATCTGTTCCGCGCAGCGCGCCGCGTCCGCCATCGGCGACACCCCTATCCTCCGCAGGTTCGGTATCTGCCTCACCACGTCGATCTTGTCGGTCAGGTCCTCGCAGCAGCCGTACGCGACGAGCCCGAACTTCTCGACGATCGCGGTCTGGTACCGCACCATGAACTCGTCGAACATCCTCGGGCTCACCAGCGTCAGCTCCTGCGACGCGCAGAAGCACCACAGGTCCCTGCGAGCCGCGCCGAGCCCCTCCGCCGACGGGTCCGGCAGCTCCTCCGAGTACGGCATCGTCTGATTCTTGTGGTCGCACAGCCCCCAGTCCCCGGCGTCCTCCGCCTCCTGCTGGGCGGCCAGTATTCCGTCCCGCATGAACGCCAGCACCCCGTGCAGCCACTCCGGCCGGTCGATCATGTCGTACATCACCTCTTCGATGCCGCGCAGCTCGCCGAGCATCGTGGAGATATCCGCGTTCCACATCACGTGCGCCGGCGCCCGGTCGACCCCGACGGTTATCAGGTCGCCTATCGCGTCCCGCAGCTTCGACACCCGCCGCGCCGTCTCCTCCTCGTCGATCACGTGACGCGCCGCGACCAGCTTCTTCGCGTCCTCCGAGTCCTTTATCGACGGGTCTATCTGCTTCGCCCCGCGGGGGTCATCCCCCTTTATCCACTTCACCGGCAGGCCCCACAGCCCTCCCTCGGGAAGCACCCGCGCCGCGTCCACCGTCACCCACGGCTCCAGCACCGTGTCGTCTCCGAACGTCTGCCGGAACAGCTCGGCGCGGAAGCGGTCCTCGAACGCCCGCAGGAACGGATCCTCGCATTCGCACTCCGCGTCCGGCATCTCCTTCCACGCGAACGTCCTCACGTGTATCGGGATGGAATCGCCCTTCATGCTGTTGTGCGCCCGCCACAGCCTCCGGCGCTCGTCGTGCACCGGATCCGCGCACTTCTCCATGTAGCGCAACGCCAGATCGCGGAGGATGGTCCTGTCGGAGAAACTCACGGCTCAGGAGCCCTCGTGATGGCCCCAGCTCACTTCCCTGAGAGGAATACCGGCGTCTTCGATCGCCTTCACGACGTCCTTCGACAGCTCGTCGGTCAGTCCCTTGTGGTACAGCCTGACGGAGAGGGAACACACGGCCGTCTTCTCCTCGTAGTTGCGGCTGAAGTCGACGTGCAGCACCTTTATTCCCCTGCCCCGCACTATTTCGACCAGCCGCGAGACATCCGTCTCCAGCGAGGTCTTGACGACGAGCGTCCGGTACTTGTCCTTCCGGTAGTGATGTTCGATGCGCCGGAGCACGGACAGCGACGCCAGCGCGAGCACCGCCGTCGCACCGGCCAGCTCGTAACGGCCCGCCCCGGACGCCATGCCCACCGCGGCGGCGATCCACAGCGACGACGCGGTGGTCAGCCCGCGCACGCTGAACCCCTCCTTCAGTATCGCGCCGGCCCCCAGGAAGCCGATACCGGTCACGATCTGCGCGGCGATCCGTCCCGGGTCGGCCACGAACTCCCCGTCGCTCGTCGTCGCGACGACGATGGACAGTATCGTGAAGAGCGCCGCACCCATGCACACCAGCAGGTGAGTCCGCAGCCCCGCCGCCCTGCCGTGCATGTCCCGCTCCAGACCTATCAGCGCCCCGAGCCCGCCCGCCGCCACCAGCCGCATGAAGAGTTCCATATTCCCGCCCATACTATTTCTCCAGCCGTATCAGGTCCTCGTACGTCTCCCGCTCCCTCACGACACGGAACGAATCACCGTCCGCCACCACCTCGCACGCCCGTCCGCGCGAGTTGAAGTTCGAGCTCATCACGAAACTGTACGCCCCGGCGCTGAATATCGCGATCAGGTCCCCCTGCGCCACCGGCGGCATCTCGCGATCCTTCGCGAGAAAATCCCCGCTCTCGCACACCGGCCCCACCACGTCCACCGTTATCTCCTCGGAGGTCCTCGGCTTCACCGGCCGGATCCGGTGGTACGCGCCGTACAGCACCGGCCGGATCAGGTCGTTCATCGCCGCGTCGCATATCACGAACGTCTTCGCGTCCGTCTTCTTTACGAATATCACCCGGGACAGAAGCACGCCGGCGTTGCCCACGATGAACCGGCCCGGCTCCATGATGATCTTCAGCCCGCTCTTCTTCAGCACCGGCAGCACCGCGTCCGCGAAGTCCTGCGCCCGCACCGCCTCGCCCCCGGTGTAGAAGATGCCGAAGCCGCCGCCCACGTTAAGGTACTCTATCTCCAGGCCGTCCGCCGTGCACCGGCCCACCAGCGCGAGCGCCTTCTCCACCGCCTCGCGGTACGGCTCCACCTCCGTCAGCTGCGACCCGATATGCATATGAAACCCCAGGAACTGCAGGTTGTCGTCGGCGGCGACCCGCTTCGCCACCTTCGGCGCCCGCTCCATCGCGATGCCGAACTTGTTCTCCGCCTTGCCGGTGGTCGTGTGCGCGTGGGTCAGCGCATCCACGTCCGGATTCACCCGGAGCGACACCCGCGCGATCTTCCCGAGCGACCCGGCAACCTCGGACAGCGCGTCCAGCTCCGGCTCGGATTCCGCGTTGAACGAAAAGATCCCCTCCTTCAGCGCGTACTCCATCTCCTCCCGGCTCTTGCCCACGCCGGCGAACACCACCCGCTCCGCGCTCTGCCCCGCCGCCAGGATCCGGTACAGCTCCCCTCCCGACACGATGTCGAACGCCGCACCGGCCTCCCCCAGCGCCCGTATCAGCGCCCGGTTGGAATTCGCCTTCACCGAGTAGCAGATCATCGGATCCACCTCGGCAAACGCCTCCTGTATCTGCTTGTAGTGATGGACCGCGGTGCCCTTGCTGTACACGTACGCCGGCGTCCCGACCTTGTCGGCAATCTCCGCCGCCCGCACGCCCTCGCAGTACAGCTCCCCGTCCTTGTACTCGAACAGGTCCATGGTGTCTCCCCTGAATTACGGAAACGCTGAAGCTACCACGAAAAAACGTCACATTCAACGTTTTCCTGTATGGCAGGCGCCCGGGATGCTCCCGAGCCAAGGCGCGAGTTGCGGTGTTCCCGAGCGGGTTCACGGGTCGACCGACAGGCCGAAGGTCTTTCCCTGGTCGGTCGAGCCGTGTCCTCGGAGGGGCTCTATTCTATTGATGAGCCCCGAGAATGAGCGAGGGGACACTGCAACTGCCCCCTCCTAGAACGCCCGGACGACATCCAGAATCGTCTCGTACGCCTTCTCCAGCTGCGCGATCTCCACGAACTCGTCCGCCGTGTGCGCCTGCGCCGCGTTTCCGGGGCCGAACACCACGCACGGAATCCCCTTCTTGCTGTAGATGCCCCCGTCCGTATGGTAGGAGATCCGCCGCGGCCGCCCCACCCGCTCCACGAACAGCTCCACGATGCGCTCGTTCCCCGCCGTCACCATCGACGGCCGGTCCGCCAGGAACCCCAGCGTCATCTTCGGCGGGTCCATCGCCGCCCGCTCGATCAGCCGGTCGATGTCCTTCTTCACCTTCTCCGGATCTTCGTCCGGCAGGTACCTCAGCTCGAACTCCAGCTCGCACCGGTCGGGCACCAGGTTGATCCCGCTGCCCCCGCGGATCACCCCCACGTTCAGCGTCCGCACGTGACGCACCGCGTCGTTCGCGGCCCGCAGGTCGTACTCGATCGCCTTCCTCTCCAGCGCGGCAAGCACCGGCGTCATCACGTATATCGCGTTCACCCCCTGGGCCGGGGTCGAGCCGTGAGCGGCCACCCCGGACGACGTCACCCGGCACCTCATCACGCCCTTGTGGGAATTCGCCACCCTCAGCGCCGTCGGCTCCCCCACGATCGCCGCGTCGAACGTCCTGCCGGTTTCCATCAGGTGGTACGCGCCGTCGGCGCCGTGCTCCTCCCCGACCGCCCCGCTGAAGCACACCGTGCAGTTCGCCGGCTCCTTCGCCAGCGCCTTCATCACGTGTATCATCACCGCCACCGACGCCTTGTCGTCGCACGTCCCGCGCCCGTACAGCCGGCCGTCCTTCTCCTTCGGCTCGAACGGAGCGACGCTCATCCCCTCCACGCCCACCGTGTCGATATGCGCCTCCAGCAGCAGCCGGGGCGCGCCCGTCCCCTCAATCTCGCAGTACACGTTGGGCCTCCGCGAACGCACCTCCTCCAGCACCGGCGCCGCGCCAACGTCCTTCAGGAAATCAGCCACCCGGCCTGCCACCCGCGCCTCACCCAGGTGCTCCTCCGGACTCCCCTCCGGATAGGCGGGGTTGATACTCGGTATGGAAACCAGTTCTTTCAGCGTATCCAGAATACTGTCCTGCATATACGTTCTCCTACCGGGGGCTCCTTGACATCATATTCACGCACCGGTATTGTGCCCTGCAATGTGACGGCTTGCAAGAGCCGCATCGTAACGAGGCACAAGCGGCCGAAGTTGCCGCAGGGAGCGGATCGAATGTTTCTCGAGCAGATCTCCATGGAAGACCTCGCCGGAATGCTGGCCCCCCACATGAAAAAGCCCGCCTGGCCGGGTCTCACGGACCCGGGGGTGAAGGCCCGGGCCCGGCGCTACGCGAAGAAGCTCGGCATCTGGAACCGCCCCCCCCGTCTCGTCGATCCGAAGAAGGAGATCACCGTCGTCCCCCGGTCCGTCAACCGGGAGTTCCGCCGCACCGGCGTCAGGAAGAACGCGGACACCGCGCACAGGATCCGCCTCCAGGAGCTGCAGCACGCGGCGCTTCTGCTCTGGCTGGAACACCCGGCGGCCGACGCGGACCACCTGCAGGATCTCATCTGGGCCGCCTGCGAGCGTACCACCTGGATCATGTCGGCCCACGAGGGCTGCGGCATCGACCTCGGCTCGTCCGCCTGGGGGCGGGTGCTGTCCGAGATCATCGTCGTCCTCGACGGGCTCATCGAAGACGAGGTACAGCAACGGGTGCGCGACGAGGTCCGCACCCGCATCTTCGAGCGCGCCGTCGACTGGTCCAAGCCCGACTGGTGGTCCACCGGCCACAACAACTGGAACCACGTGTGCAACGCGAACCTCATCACCGCGGCGCTCTACCTGTTCCGCCAGGAGCACATGGCTGACCTCCGGCCCGCCGCCACCGTCCGCGAAAGGCGCGGCCCCGGGGTCGTCCGCCCCGCCCAGCGCCAGCTCGCCGCCTTC
The DNA here is from genome assembly GCA_964389785.1 of uncultured Planctomycetota bacterium. Lineage (GTDB taxonomy): Bacteria > Planctomycetota > CAYMFW01 > CAYMFW01 > CAYMFW01 > CAYMFW01. Next base: position 4,757 of record CAYMFW010000152.1, on the reverse strand, counting down.
ATACACCCGCTCATCGCGCGGCTCCAGTACGCCGTCAACGGCTTCACCGACGACGGCGGCTGCGTGGAGGGGCCCGGCTACTGGGAGTACGGCTTCGGCCACTACCTGGACGCCGCGGTCGTTCTCCATCACCGCACCGGCGGAAAGCTGAACATCATGGATGACGAGAAGATCGAGAAGATCTGCCGGTATCCGTTCGCAACGTACATCAAGGAAGACGTGCGCACCACGTTCGCCGACAGCGCGCGCGGACACGTCTCGGCCGACACCGCGCTGAAGATCAATCGGTTCTACCGGATCCCTGAGCTGCTCGCCCTCGTAAAGAGAAGAAGCGACGGCCGCCCGGTCCTCGGCGGATGGCGGGCCCTCAGCATGTATAGAGGAGAGAAGTACACCGGATCGCCCCCCCGCCGGGACCACTTCCTGCCCGACCTCGGACAGGTCACCATGCGCACCGGCCGGGGCAGGTCCGAGACGGTCCTCGCCGCCATCGCCGGGCGCAACAACGTCTCCCACAACCACAACGACATCGGCAGCTTCATGGTCTACAAGAAGGGCAGGGTCCTGCTCACCGACCCGGGCGCCCCGCACTACACCCGCAAGACGTTCAGCCGGGAACGGTACGAGATCCTGTTCTGCAATTCGGAGGGCCATTCCGTCCCGCTCGTGAACGGCCATACCCAGCCGTTCGGCGACAGGGCGTACGGGAAGATCTCCGTCGAGGGACTCAACGAAGACGGCCCCAAGAGGGCCGCGATAGACATGACGCGCGCCTACCTCGAAGACAAGACCCTCAGGAAACTCGTCCGGCGGTTCGAGCTCACGAAGGACGGCACGATCACGATGACCGACACGTACCGGTTCGCGAGGAAGCCGAAAGACCTGAAGGAAGTGTTCATCACGTACGAGAGCGCCCGGCGACTCGCCAAGGGCCGGGCAGTGCGGATAGGCGCAGGCGCCTCCTCGATGCGGCTTTCGACGGACGTCCCCGGCACGTTCCGGGTGTACGAGCTGAAGAAGCAGTCCAAGGAGGGGCGCACCGGCAGGATACTGAAACGCATCACGTTCATCCCCAAAAAGCCTGCCCGGGAGATGACGCTGACGTTCGAAATGAAGTAACACGCGGGAGGAAGAGAACATGCGTCCTGAACACGACCAGTACTACATGGGAATCGCCCTCGCGGTGAGAGAACGGGCGAACTGCCTGCAAAGCAAGGTCGGCGCCGCGCTCGTGCTGGAGGACCGGGTGGTATCCACCGGCTGCAACGGCACCGCGCAGGGCATGAAGAACTGCGAGGACGGCGGCTGCGACCGGTGCGCCCGCGCCGAGGAGTACGACCACGGCCGGGGCTACGACGTCTGCATCTGCGTCCACGCGGAGCAGAACTGCCTGCTCGCGGCCGCCCGGTTCGGCATCGCGGTCGCGGGGAGCGTGCTGTACACCACCATGCGGCCCTGCTTCGGCTGTCTCAAGGAGCTGCTCCAGGCCGGCGTGAAGGCGATCTACTACCTCGACGAGTGGGAGTACCCGGGAGGCGAGTTCGCCACCCAGTACCGGGCGCTGGAGACCCACTTCGACGGAGGGGTCCACCGGGTCGAGATGGAGAAACGGAGTTGATCGGCCTCGGCAGGGCGCTCTTCCGCTACAGGAGCTACGCCCCCGTCGCGATCTACCTCGCGATGCTCGTCCTGCCCCGCGTCCCGTTTCCCCGGCCGCCCCTCCTCTGGGCCGCGGGCGCGGTCACGGCCGCGTGCGGCGCGGCGCTGCGCCTCTGGGCGATACGCCAGATCGGAAAGCGCGCCCGCACCACGGGCGACAAGGCCCGCTACCTCATCACGAGCGGCCCGTTCTCCCTGTGCAGGAATCCGCTCTACGTCGCCAACATCCTCACCGGCTGCGGCTTCTGCGCCGCCCTCGAGCTGCATCCGTACATCCCGGTCTACGTCGCCCTCATAGGCACGTTCTACTCACTCGTCATCAGATACGAGGAGGACCTTCTGGTGCAGAAGTTCGGATTGGTCTACCTCCGTTACGCCGCCCGGACCCCGCGCTGGGCGCCTCTCTTCAGGGCCCCCACCCCGGCCCCCGGCGGCGCGTTCCCGTGGGGCCAGGTGCTTCGATGGGAGCGCTCCTATTTCGGCATCCTCCTCGCCGGGGTCGCCGCCGTCACGATAAAGAGGATACTCACGTGACACACGCCGCCCGCCGGACTTTCGCCCTGCTGCTCGCCGCCGCACTCGCATTTCCCGCCTGCCGCCTCCCGGCCCGGGAGCCCCCCCGGGAGAACGTCACCGCACGGTCTCCCGAGCTGCCGCCGGACGAATCCGCGGAACAGATCGCGCTGGAGCCCCCGCGCATCCCGTCGCTCGCCCGGCTCCCGAAGAACATGGTCCGCTACGTCAGCGAGACGGTACAGGTGCCGGGCCGCATGACCCGCGCCGAGTGGATACGCTTCGGCGCCGGCGCCGCGGCGCTGGGGCTCCTGGCCGTGTACGACGAGCCCATCCGCGACGACTGGAAGAAGCGCCGCGACGACTTCTACGACGACTTCAAGCCGCTCGGTGAGTGGACGCACGCGGCGGGCTTCTTCATGGCCGGCTACCTCGCCGGCGCGGTCACCCGCCATCCCGGCCTGGCGGAGACCGGATGCGCCGGGCTGGAGTCCCTGCTCCTCACCGGCATCCCGGTGGTGCTGCTCCAGAACATCACCGGCCGCAAGAGGCCGGAGGACGGCGGCGCGTACGACTGGTTCAGCTTCCATGACGGGCACGGCGCGTCCGGCCACGCGGCGGTCGCGTTCTGCACCGTCACCGTCCTGGACCGCCGCTGCCTGGGTATCGAGGAAGGCATGACCGGGCCCCAGCGGTTCTGGAGATACACCGGCAAGTTCCTGCTGTACGGCGCCGCCACGTGCACCGCGCTGGAGCGGATCAACGACGACAAGCACTTCGCCTCGGACGTCGCGCTCGGCGGCACCATCGCCTTCCTGTGCACCAACCTCGTGATGAACCGCCGGCAGAACATCCGCTTCGCCACGGACGGGGACACCGCCATGGTCTATTTCGTCAGGGAGTTCTGACCGTGCCGGCCAATCTCCCGCTAGTTATCGACCCATATATCCTGCTTCCGCGGACCCAGCATCCCCTTCAGCCGCACCAGCACCTCCGAGTGTATCTGGCAGACGCGTGACTCGGACAGTTCGAGTATCGCGCCGATTTCCTTCAGCGTCAGCTCCTCGAAGTAATAGAGGATGATGACCATCTTCTCCTTCTCGGAGAGCCCGCTGGTTATCACCTCCCTCAGCTCCGACTTCTGCAGGCTCTTCACCGGATCCACGCCGCTCTCGTCCCGTATGATCTCCGCTCCCTGCTCGTGCCGGTCGTCGTCCCCGTAGGCGAACTTACTGCTGAACGGCACCATGGTCACGGCCGTCGCCGCGTTCACCAGGTCGTCGAACCTCTCCTTGGAGAGTCCCATGGCGTCGGCCAGCTCCGCCCTGCTCGGCAGCCGGCCCAGCTTGCTCTGCAGCTCGCGGGACACACCCTCTATCTGGTGCGCGCTCGACCTCACCAGGCGGGGCACCCAGTCGAGCTTTCTCAGCTCGTCCAGGATCGCCCCCCGGATCCTCGTGCTGCAGTACGTCTCGAACTTCACATCCCTGCCCAGGTCGTACCTGCTGATCGCGTCCATCAGACCGAACACGCCCGCGCTCATCAGATCCTCCAGCTGCACGCTGCTGGGAAGCTTGGACCTGATCCTCTCCGCGATGCATTTCACGAGCGGCAGGTACGTCTCGACGAGCTCGTTCCTCGTCTCCATCGAACCCGACTTCTTGTACCTGCGCCATACACCCAACACCGCGCCTGCCTCCTTGCCCGTCACTGCCATATCATGCCCTCATTTCTCCCTCTCGATCTTGCCCCGTGAATATCTCTATCGTCCGATTTCATACCGCTTGATCTTGTTTCTCAGCGTCCTCGACGTTATCCCCAGGCTCTCCGCCGCCCGCTCCTGGTGGCCCCCGAAATGCTTCAGCGCGTTCTCGATGGCGTCCCTCTCCATGTCCCGTATGCTGCAGATCTCCGCCTTCTCGGCGGGGACCGTCCGCGGGACCGGCGCCGTCCTCAGCACCACGTGCTTCGGCTTCAGCACGCACGCGTCGTTCTCCGCGCAGGCCCGCTCCACCGCGTGCTCCAGCTCCCTCACGTTGCCCGGCCAGTCGTGCTCCACCAGCTTCGTGATCGCCTCGTCGGAGAACGCCACCTCGCCCACCGCGTGCCGGCGCACGAACTCCTGCACCAGGGCCGGTATGTCCTCCCTGCGCTTCCTCAGCGGCGGCACCGTCACCGGTATCACGTTCAGCCGGAAGAACAGGTCCGGACGGAACCGGTGGTTCTTCACCTCCTCCTCCAGGTCCCTGTTCGTCGTCGCCACCACCCGCGCGTTCGTCTCGAGAATCTGACTGCTCCCCACCCGCTCGTACGTTTTCTCCTGCAGCACCCGCAGCAGCTTCGCCTGCAGCCCCAGGTCGATCTCGCTCACCTCGTCCAGCACGATCGTCCCCTCGTCGGCCATCTCGAACCTGCCCTTCCGCGACCGCTCCGCCCCGGTGAACGCCCCCTTCTCGTGCCCGAACAGCTCGCTCTCCAGAAGCCCGGCCGACAGCCCCGGGCAGTTCACGCACACGTACGGGCGGTCGCGTCGCGGGCCCTCCTGGTGAAGCGCCCGGGCCACCAGCTCCTTGCCGGTGCCCGTC
>CAYMFW010000151.1:0-11830 GCA_964389785.1 uncultured Planctomycetota bacterium | reverse complement strand
CTTCTCGTGGTCGTCGCCATCGTCGCGCTCCTGGCGGCGCTGGTGCTGCCCGGTCTCGCGCGCGCGAGGGAGTACGCGTACTTCACCTCCTGTAAGAGCTCGCTCCGGCAGATGGGCATCGGCCTACTCGTCTACGCGGCAGACTCCCGTGGCAAGCTTCCCGAGGGGGACAACCGGTGCGGCACCCCCAACGCGCACCATCTCAACGAATTCCGAAGGATAGGCGCGACGATGATGTGGGGGAACGGCAGCAGGGGCACGGACCTGGTCAGGCAGCTCTACGTCGACGGTCCGGCGGTCGGCTCCAACTGGAACGACGTGGTCGCCAAGGTGCGGGGCCGTTACTGCTTCGGAAGACCCCGGCTTCCGGGGAAGTACCTGCCGGTGGAGATATTCTGGGATCCTATCGCGAAGGTTAGAGAGTGGCCGTGGATGGGCTACAACGGCGCACCCGACTGCGGCACGGAGAAGGGAAGAGACGAGAATGCCAGGCGCCAGATGAGCTTCGGCTATACCCTCTTCCTGATGTCCGTGGGGTGCTGGCAGTACCAGACGACGGGGGACAAGGCGCACTACAGCTCTTACTACGGCGGGAGCGGCGGATGGACGGATACGGGGGAGCCGTTCCGATGGAACACCAGGAACAGGGCGGTACATTCCACGCACAAGCCGTCGGTGTGGCTGGCCGCGTGCAAGGAACCGGCGAGGAGCGTTCTCTACAAGGGCACGTACTGGACCTACGTCTCGCATTTCGGCGAAACCCAGGCCGCTGCCGGGAAGTTCAGATTCAATGTTCTGCATCTGGACGGACACGTTCACGATTCCGTATGGAAGGAGCCGCAGATCGGTTCGTCGAGCTGGGCGACCATCGGCCGGGACTGGCTGTTCCCCGGTGAGAAGGGGGGACCGTACGGCTGGCCGCACGTGATTCCCCCGGGCCAGCTCGGCAAGGTCTACGGGGCTCATAAGACCCCCTGGCTCGAGGATGCACTCGACGAAGGCTGACAATTGGAGTGACAGGTTGCTCAATACCTGTCAGAATAGGCAAACCGTCGGAAACAGAGGAGTCGACATGAAAGGTCTCAAGACCGTGTTGCCGGCCTCCCTGGCCGTGTTCTGCTTGGCGGTTACAGCTGGAGCCCAGGGCCCCTGGAAGCCGTACTCGCCGCCGTGCGTCGAGAGGGAGGACGTGTTCGCGTTCACGCAGAAGCCGAGCGTGAAGCCGGTCGGCAAGGACAAGCATGAAATCACGTTCGCGGTGAAGGGCAGGTGCGACGTGACGGTCGGGATCGTGGACAAGGACGGCAAGGTGGTGCGTCACCTGGCATCCGGCGTGTTCGGCGCCAACGCGCCCGCACCCTTCCAGAAGAACTCGCTCTCCCAGAAGATATACTGGAACGGCAAGGACGACCTGGACCGATACGTCAAGGATCCCGGCGCAATGAAGGCGCGGGTGATGCTCGGGCTGAAACCGGTGTTCCACAAGCGGCTGGGAGGGACGAGCGGGCACAACCTTCCCGGTGTTGTTCACAGGAAGCACCGGGGCCCCAGGAAGGTCCGGGGGATCGTCATCGGCCCCGACGGAGGGTACGTGTTGAGCTTCCCCGGTCTGTTCGGCCACCTGACCGTCCGGAAGTTCGACCACGACGGCAACTACGTGCAGAGCCTCTCGCCGCCGCCGCGCGGGCTGCCCGAGAACAAGCTCGCCGGAATGGGTTACGTGGAATACGAGCCGGGCAAGCGCGCCTTTCATGCGCCGGGAGCCGGTCGCACCGTCTCGGGCGACGGCGCGTTCCTCCCCGGCATCAACAACAACGTAGCGTCGATCCAGCCGGGCCTTGCGGGCAATAGGCTCGTGTACACAACCCAGGGGACGCATCGAACCATCAAATCCGAGTTGTATTATCTGCATACGGACGGTTCCACTGACGTGCCCGGCATGAGCGGAGTGGAGCTGGTGAAGGACAGCCACCACGAGGACCCGCGTATGGCGGCGTCTCCCGACGGCAGTAAGGTCTACGTGAGCGCCGTCCATGCCACGAGGGGCTGCTCGGAGCTTCCTTGCACCGGTATCTTCGTGCACTCCCTCGAGGCGGGAACCAAGGCCGAGCTGTTCGCAGGCCGTCACGGCGCGCCCGGTACTGACAACGAGCATCTCAGCGACGCTAGGGGCATCGACTGCGACGCGGAGGGGCGGGTGTACGTGGCCGACCACAACAACAACCGCATACAGGTGTTCTCGCCGGAGGGAAAACACCTCAAGACGATCAAGGTCGACCGTCCGAACCTGGTGTGCGTCCACAAGAAGACCGGTGCCATCTACGTGCAGCACATTGCCCGCGTGAGGGGCAAGAGCGTCACCCGGGTGGCCAAGCTGACCTCGCTGAATGATCCGAAGGAGGAGTTTTACCTGGACGGGCTTGGTGGAATGATGGCGCTCGACTCCTGGTCCGCCAGGCCCCGGCTCTGGTTCGGGGGCCACTCGGTAACGATATGGGAGGAACGCGGCAAGGGATTCGAGAAGATCCGGCACTTCCTGGACGACGCCAGGAAGGAGGCGGGGGAAAACTGGTTCGGGTATTTCAACGGGGCGGGCTCTCTCTGGAACAGCCGCACCGCATGCGATCCGGTCGCCGAGAAGGTGTACTTCGGATTCACCGGGACCTCCCACGTATTCGACCTCGAAACCGGCGCGTACGAAGGCATTTGCATGCTTCCGGGAAAGGTCGACGATATGATGTTCGACAAGCGCGGCTACCTGCACGAGCACTTCAACCCGCGCTTCTTCACGCCGGGGGTGGGGCGCTTCGATACCGCGAAGAGAGAGGCGGCGACCACCTACGAAGGGCAGAAGGCGTTCCGGTATCCGGAGTGCCCGTACGACTACGGCATAGAGAATGGGAGATTCGTCGGCCTGCTGCCGGTGAAGGACCAGCTCGGCGCCAAGGGCTTCCAGGACGGCGTGGGAGTCAACATGCGCGGGGACATCGCCGTGCAGAGCTACATCTACTACGTTCCGAAGATGGACGACGTGTCGAACAAGGACATGATGTCGGGCAACGAGGAGATGACGGGGATGTACGGCTACAGGGAGACGTTCGTCAGTCACGAGAAATGGGTGCGGCAGCTCGCGGGCCTGATCAAGAAGGGGGTGAACGTCTACTTCATAGGACGGCGCCCCGGCATCCCTCTCGTCGGCGCGACGATATGGATCCACGACTTCAGCGGAGAGCAGAGAAGGAGACTGCCCGTTGTGGTCGGAAACCTGGTGAACGGCGTGCAGATTGATGAGGACGGCTTTATCTACTTCTCCACGAACCGGACGCGGAACATGGGAGAACAGCGGTTTCTGGCCGGGAAACAGGGGCAGCTCGGGATGCCCGCCGGGAAGAAGCAGGGATACCCGTTAACGGGCGTGCACGTGAAAACGGATCCGGAGAAGCTCGCGGTGCTGCAGAAGGAAGCGGCCGTCCCGCTCGACGAGCCGCTGAAGAGGCCCCTCGACATGCACGGCTCCGACGGATGGTCCTGGGTCGAGGGTGCCGAGTGGATCTACGCCGGTGCGTCACCCATGGTGTGGCAGCAGCCCTGCTCCTGCCCGCAGATGCGCGCGCACCTGGACTGGTACAAGCGGTCGTACGTCTCCGAGGCATATAGGCACTCGTTCGCGGTGCTCGACACGAACGGTAACCTGGTGCTGCACGTCGGCCGGTACGCCAACTTCGACAGCGCGCCGGGCGGCAAGGAAGGCTGCAAGCCGGGCAGTACGGACATCGGCATCACGTGCGCACGCTTCATCAGCGGCACGGACAACTACCTGGCATTCGAGGACTGGGGCGAGCGGCTGGTGGTGCTGAAGCTGGAATACCACGCGGAGGAGACGGCGCCGGTCAATACGCCGTAGGCTGGCCTTTTTGCCCTGCGTAGCTCGGAGAGCGAAGCAGGGATGCCGCCACGCTCGAGAGAGCCATGCTATTGAGGTATGATATCGGTTATGACTGCGAATGGAAGAGACTCGCGCGGGTTCAGTCTGGTTGAGCTTCTGGTGGTGATCTCCATCATCGCCCTGCTCAGCGCGTTTCTCCTGCCCGGCCTCTCGCGTGCGCGTGAATACGCCTACTTCACCTCCTGCAAGAGCAATCTAAGACAGCTGGGAATCGGCCTTCTCATCTACGCCGGAAACAACCGGGGGAAGCTGCCGGAGGGTGACAACCGGTGCGGGATGCCGAACGCGAGCGATCTCAACGAATTCCGCAGGATAGGCGCCACGGTGATGTGGGAGAACGGATACCAGGGCCTCGACATCATCCGGCAGATGTACGTCGACGGCCCGACCAACGGCTACAACTGGGACGGCGTCATCGCCAAGGTGTCCGGCCGGTATCTCTTCGGAAGTCCGCGGCTCCGGGGGAAGTACGCGCCCGTCGAGGTATTCTGGGACCCCATCACCGGCGTGAGAGACTGGATGTGGAGTGGCTACAACGGCGCCCCCAGCTGCGGCACGGAGAAGGCACGGGACGAGAATACCAGGAGGAACAAGGGCTTCGGGTACGCCCTTTTTCTGAATTCGGTGGGGTGCTGGAAGTATCAGACGACGGGCGACAAGACCCACTACAGCCAGTACTACGGAGGGGACGGGGGTTGGCTGGACACCGGAGAGCCGTTCCGCTGGAACACGAAGAACAGGGCGGTGCGCACGTCTCACAAGCCGTCGGTCTGGCTGGCGGCGTGCAAGGAGCCGGCCGACAACATCCTCTACAAGAGCGTGTACTGGACGTACGTATCCCATTTCGGGGTGAAGCGGGCCGCGCCGGGAGAGTTCCGATTCAACGCCGTTCATCTCGACGGGCACGTACACGATTCCATATGGAAGGAACCGCAGATCGGATCGGACAGCTGGGCGACCATCGTCCGCGACTGGCTGTTTCCCGGCGAGAAGGGCGGACCGTACGGCTGGCCCCACGTCATTCCAGCGGGGCAGCCCGGCAAGGTCTACGGCGCGCACAAGGAACCGTGGATCGACGACGCGCTCGACGAAGGCTGACAATCGGAGCGACAGGTTACTCAATACCTGTCGGAACGAACAGACCGTAGGATTGGAGGAACTGCTATGAAGAAGGGATCCTTTGCATGTCTCGTTCTCGTTCTTGCCGCGTATGCTTCGGCCGCGGCCCAGGACCCCTGGAAGCCGTACTCCCCGCCGCGCGTCGAGCGGGAGGACGTGTTCTCGTTCACGCAGAAGCCGAGCGTGAAGCTGGTCTCGAAGGACAGGTACGAGATCACGTTCGCGGTGAAGGGGAACTGCGACGTGACGGTGGGGATCGTGGACAAAGGCGGCAAGGTGGTGCGGCACCTCGCCTCCGGCGTGCTGGGCGCCAACGCGCCGGAACCGTTTCAGAAGAACTCCCTCTCGCAGAAACTGATCTGGAACGGCAAGGACGATCTGGACTACTACCCGAAGAATCCGGACGACCTGAAGGTGAGGGTGTCGCTCGGCCTGAAGCCGGTGTTCGACAGGAACCTGGGAGGCACGAGTCCGAAGAACATCCCGGGGAAGGCGTGGGGGATCGCCGCCGACGGAGACGGGGTGTACGTATTTTCCCGGGGCTCCTGGGGACGGTTCTACTGCCGCAGGTTCGACCACGACGGCAGATACGTCGCTACGCTGGTCCCTCCCCCCGCGAACCTGCCGGAGTCGAAGCTGCAGGGAATGGGATACCTGGAGTACGAGCCGGGAAAGCGCACGCTTCACTCCACGTCTCTCGGCCTCACCGTTCAGGGGGGCGGCGCGTCGGGCAACTATCTTCCCATATCGAACGACGAGCGTCCCGATATCTGCAATCCCGCGGCGGTGAAGGGGCGTCTCTACTACATGAGCTCCGGCGCGGGCGCCACCGGGCACAAGGGCTTCCCCTGCCTGAGCTACATACATACCGACGGCTCCACCGATATGGGAGGCTGTACGCTCAGGCCGTTCGCGAAGGCCCAGGCGACCCACTTCAGCGCCGGCGGTCAGTTCATGCAGCCCAGTCTCGCCGGATCCCCGGACGGGAAATGGATCTACGTCTGCGACCGGGGGAGCAAGCACCAGAGCAGCAACGTGGTGTACCGGGGCGAGGCGGACGGCAGGGAGGAGGCGAAGGCTTTCATAGGAGAGCTGAACAAACCGGGTGCGGACAACGCGCACCTCAACCAGCCGTCCTCCGTTGATACCGACTCGGAGGGAAGGGTATACGTTTGCGACTCCCACAACATGCGCATACAGGTGTGTTCGCCCGAGGGGAAATATCTCGGAACCATCAGGGTCGAGAGGCCCGACTGGCTCGGCATCCACAAGAAAACCAACGAGCTGTACGTGATGCACCAGGCCAGGGTGAGGGGAAAGAGCACGTCGCGCATCACCAAGTTCACCGCGTTTCCGAAGCTCGAGGAGGCGTTTCATCACGACGGCATCGGCGCGGCCGTCGTCGCGCTGGATTCCTGGACTTCGAAGCCCCGCATATGGACCGGAAGCGGACGCGACGTGCGGGTGTGGGAAGAAACGGGTAAGGAATTCCGCAAGATCGTGGATTTCGTGGAGGATGCGAAAAAGGAAGAGGGCGCGAACCACGCCCGATGGGACGGCGGCATACGCAACTTCGTCGCGTGCGATCCGACGAGGGCGCAGGTGTACTACGTCACCGGCGCGTGGGGCGCCCAGTATTTCGATATTCCGAGCGGACGTCTACTGGGGCAGATCAGCTACCCGAGCGGCCGGGGCGGCGAGTTCGTCTTCGACAAGAAGGGGTACATGCACCAGTATATCTACTATATGAATTATCCGAAGTCGGTGATCCGTTTCGATCCCGGCCGATCGAACCCGTCGCATGTACACAAGGACATCGCCATGGACCATGTGAAGTGCGTCAGCTACGAGGAAGTGCCCTACGACTACGGCATCGCCCGGGGCAAGTTCGAGGGCGTGATTCCGGTGAAGGCCCAGCCCGGCGCCAAGGGATTCCAGGACGGCCTCGGCGTCAATATGCGCGGCGACGTGGTCGCCCAGTGCAACATACACTACAAGCCCAAGGGGTTCGACGTGAACGAGCGCGGCGCGCTGGGCACGCTCGGCCACAGCGGGAGCGCGGCCGACAAGTACCGTGCGATGCAGAGGGTGTTTCTCGAGACCTCGAAGCGGGGCGTCGAGTGGTACTACATCCGGTACCTTCCGGGGATACCGATCGACGGCGCCACCGTGTGGACGTACGATCGGACCGGGGAGCTGCGCGACGAGTGCGCCGTCATCGCGGGCCTGACGGTCAACGGGACCGCCATCGACGAGGACGGCAAGCTGTATCTCACCTTCGCGCGTCAGCGCCTGTACGACGGCAGGATATTCCTGGCCGGGAAGGGCGGCATCATCGGCGACCCCGAGAGACAGAGCCTGGTTCCTTTCACCGGCACGTTCGCCAAGACGCGGGGGAAGAAGGTGCGTATTCTCCTGAACCGGGGCGCGACCGTTCCCCTCGACGAGAAGATTGACCGGCCGCTGGAGGTGGGCGGCGGCTACAACAACGGAGCGAAGAGCGGCCAGGAGTGCTGGGTGGAGGGTGCCGAGTGGCTCTACGCCGGCGCGTCTCCCATCGTCCGGCTGCAGCCCTGCACCTGTCCGACGATGCGGGCGTATACCGACTGGTACAAGCGATCGTTCGTGCCGGAGGCGTACCGGCATTCCATCGGCGTGCTGGACACGAACGGGAACCTGGTGATGCACATCGGCCGTTACGGGAATCTCGACAGCGGCAGCGGCGCCAAGAGCGCCATTCCGATCGGCGGGGACAACATCGCCATCGCCTTCAATTCGTTCGTCTCCGCCACGGACGACTACCTCGTGTTCGACGATCACGGGGAGCGGCTGACGGTGCTGAAGCTGGACTATCACGCGGAAGAGACCGCGCCGATCGCAAGGTGACGACGGCTTTCTTGCCCTGCGCAGTTCGGAAAGCGAAGCATGGACGCCGCCCGTGAATTGGGGTATCCTGTATACGCCAAACCGGGGACGTCACTCAGGAGGTCCGCTATGAAGATCCGAGACACATCGGCAATTCTCGCTGCGGTTCTGATTGTCGCTGCATGTTTTGCGCACGCCGGCGAGGAAGAGGTGAAGATCAAAGGCAAGCCGCTCGCCACCTGGATCGAGCAGCTCACCGGCTCCAACCGTGGTCTGCAGGTGCGGGCGGCGCGGGCGCTCTCCGAGGCGCCGGAGGCGGTCCGTCCCAAGGTCACCGAGAAACTCATCCCGATCCTGAAATCCGATCGGGAGAACGACCGTTTCGCCGCGGCGCAGACGCTGGGCGACTACGGTCCGGCGGCGAAGGTGGCGGTGCCGAATCTGCTGCCGATGCTCGAGGGTACCCAGTTCGAAAGGAACCGGGCCGCCGCGGCCAAGGCACTCGGCCTGATCCTGAAGGATTCCAAGGAATCCAAGGAGATCGAAGACATCACGAAAAAGCTGATCGCAATATTCCGCGACCAGTACCCGGACGTGCAGAGGGAGGCCGTTAAGGCCTGCGGCATGATAGGGCCGGCCGCCAAGGTGTGCATTCCTCACCTCAAGGAGCCCATGGTCTTCACTCTGGGCAACGTCGCGCGGGACGAACCGTACCGGCAGGTGCGGAGCGCCACGTGCTGGACGCTGGGACGGATGGGCCCGCTTGCCAAGGGCTACATCGACCAGCTCATCTCCAAGATGCACGGGGAAGGCGGAAGCGTTCCCGAGGCGCCGTGGGCCATCGGGTGCATCGGCGCGATACACGAAAACGTGGTCCCCAACATCGTCGACTTCATCGAGAAGTCGGGAAGGGACTGGCGCCACAGCCCGGAATCAAAGCTGAACGCGTGGCAGGCCCTCACCAAGTTCGGTACCAAATCGGAGCCGGCCGTGCCGCTCATCGCCCGCTACCTCAGAGAAGGTGTAGGCACCGCGGAGCCGCCGGACGTCTTCATCGAGTGGTTCAGGATACTGGGCGCCGTCGGTCCCAAGGCGAAGGAAGCCCTTCCCGGCGTCAAGAAGTGGGCCGACACGAAGAAGGCGCCCGGGGGCTGGGACAAGGAGAAGTTCGAGGAGCTCCGCAAGGAGGCCGCCGCCGCCGCCGATAAAATGAAATAGAGAGGTTGACTTCCCCGTTTTCGGGGTATACTTCTACAGGGGAGATGCGTATGTATCGGCGAAACAGAGCGGATTCGAGGGGCTTCAGCCTCGTAGAGCTATTGATCGTGGTGGCGATCATCGCGCTGCTGGCCGCTCTCCTCCTGCCCGGGCTCGCGCGCGCGAGGGAATACGCGTACTTCACCTCCTGTAAGAACAATCTCAAGCAGATAAGTATCGGGTTTCTCATCCGCGCGACAGACAACAAGGGACGGTGGAACATCGGCAAGCCGTGTTCCGTCTCCGGCAGAAACGACGCCCACCGGCTGGGGTCGTGGAAGGCCTACGGCGACGTGGACTATGGAAGGGAATTCTACGGGACGTTCTACGACGACTGGAGGATTCAAAATGGGGGCGGCTACTGGTGCGGGCAGGACTGGAATGGCAATCTCAGCACCGCTTACCTCGGCAGGCCGCGGCTCCCCGGGAAGTATCTTCCCATAGACGTGTTCTGGGATCCCATTGCCATCGTTCGCGACTGGAGCTACAACGTGGCCGACGTCATGACGGATTCCAGCAATCCCGCGTACGCCGGCAACGAGATAGGAAGGGACCGGGCCGCAAGGCGGGGATACTACGGAATCAACTACGCCTACTTCATCGGCGAGGTCGGCTGCGACGCGAACAATCTTACCCACCTGAATCAGAGGTATTTTCCCGGCGCCACTGGAAACGATTACTGCGAAGCACCGTTTCGCTGGGCCACGAACAACGAGTCCTTGAGGACGTCGCACCCGCCTTCCTGCTGGCTCTCCGCGTGCTGGCCGGCGGGAAATGAGAGGTTCGGTACGAGCCACCATTGGTATGGAGGAACTTCGTGGCGGCGGGACTGGTTTTCGCACTTCGGGGCGACCCGGGCCGTCGAGGGCGTTTTCCGATTCAACGTGGCGCATCTGGACGGGCACGTGGACGATTCCGTCTGGAGAGATGACGGGACCGTGGAGAACAACGGATACCCGTACCAGGTCCCCAACTTCGAGCGCGGCTACCCGTACGGGTACAGCGCCTACGGCTGGCCGGACAAAGCCGTTTATAGAGAGCCGGACTTCGAGGGCGCGTTCGACGACAACCTGTGATCCCCGGCCGGCCCTCCGATTCAACAAAAGTCCATCTAATTCGACATTAGTGCCCGTTGCCGATTCTCGTGCCGCAGATATACTTCTGCATGAAGAACGTGTCTCACAGGAGCGGTTTTAGCCTGGTCGAGCTGCTCGTTGTTGTGGCCATAGTTACACTGCTTGCCGCGCTCATCCTTCCCGGCATGGCCCGCGCAAGGGAATACGCCTACTTCACCAAGTGCAAGAGCAGCCTCCGTCAGGTGGGCCTGGGACTTCTCGTCTTCGCCGCCGATCACAAGGGCAGGCTTCCCGACATAGGAAAACCGTGCAGTCCCGGTCAGGGTCTCGGCGCGAAGGGACGCATCGGCACCTGGCCCACGCTCACGTACAAGACGGACTACGGGACGGAGTGGTGCAACACGATGTACGACGACTGGATGATCCAGAACTCGGGCGGCTACTGGTGCGGGCAGGACTGGAAAGGCAATCTCAGCACCGGCTACCGGGGGAGACCCCGGCAGCCCGGCAAGTACCTGCCGGTGGAGCTGATGTACGATCCGATATGCGCGGTCCGCAACTGGTGCTACAACTTCGCCGACGTGTACACCGACAGCAAGAATCCCACGTACGCGGAAACGGAGGAGGCGCGCGACCGGGCGTTCCGCGGACGGACCCGGGCGTCCGGCTACGCGTTCTTCGTAGGGGAGGTGGGATGCGCCCAGCAGCTGCCCGATCACATCGCGGGGAACTACGGTGGCACCGGGGACAACATCGGCAACGAGGAGCCGTTCCGCTGGGCCACCAAGAGCAGGAACCTGCGCTCTCTGCACTCGCCGACCGCCTGGATGGCGGCGTGCTACCCGGCGGGCGACACCAAGTTCGGCATAAGCCCCTGGGGCGGATGGCGACGACAGTGGTTCTCCCACTTCGGCGCGCGGAAGGCCCAGATAGGCATATTCAAGTTCAACGTCCTTCACCTGGACGGGCACGTGGACGATTCCATATGGAAGTCGGCAACCAGCGCGACGAACAACTGGTACCCGTACCTGGTTCCCTCCGGGGAGTGGCCGTACCCGTACGGCTATTCCCATTACGGGTGGCCGTATCACGGCTGCTACCGGGAACCGGACTTCGAAGGTGCGTTCGACGAGAATCTGTAGGCGCACGCTTCGTTAGAGTATAATCAGGCAGGGGCCCGTCACAACCGGCGCAAACGGGACTCGATTACAGACCGTACGATCCGAGAAAGGAAGCAGACCATGAGGAAAGAACTCTTCGTATCGGCATTCGTCATCGCGGCATCTTCGTGTATGTCCGTCGCCTCCGCGGCGGACGCTCCCAAGCCGTACGGCCCGCCCTGCACGGAGCGCGAGAACGTCTTCGCGTTCACACAGAAGCCCAAGGTGACGCTGGTTGCCAAGGACCGATACGAGATCACGTTCGCGGTGAAGGGCAGCTGCGACGTGACGGTCGGCGTCGTGGACGAGAAGGGCGTCGTGGTGCGCCATCTTGCCTCCGGTGTGCTGGGCTCCAACGCCCCCGCGCCGTTCCAGAAGGACTCGCTCTCCCAGAAGATCTACTGGAA
>CAYMFW010000150.1:0-11906 GCA_964389785.1 uncultured Planctomycetota bacterium | reverse complement strand
GAGAGAGGCCTCGATGCCCCCGATGCCGCCTCCCAGAACCATAACCGCCCCGACGTTCCGGTTGGCTGATCGCGTGTTCTCCATGTCGTGTGTCTTCATTCCGATTGTCCAGGCGCCCCGGAAACCCGATCTTCGACCATGGCCAGACACCTTTCTTATCATGTTCCACGCAAAAAAACAACCGGGATAAAGAAGGAAGCTGAGCGTTACGGATGTTGGTATAATCTGGACCTGAAAGGCGGATCCATGAACAGGACCAGAGAGAGCCTGCTCGGCTACGGCTTCCTGATACCGTCGCTGGCGGTGCTGGGAACATTCAGCCTGTACCCGATCGGGCTGGCGATATGGATGAGCCTGCACAAGTGCGGGTTCGACGGCGCGCGCGAGACGTTCCTGGGGCTGGCCAACTACGCCGAGGCGTTCGGCGACGCGGAGTTCTGGAGCGCGCTGAAGGTAACGGTGTTCTACGCGCTGGGCACGATCCCGGCCACTCTCGTGCTCTCATTCGTGATCGCCAACCTGCTTTTCATGAAGATACGCGGCAGGGGCTTCTACCGAAGCGTTTACTTCCTCCCCTTCGTCACCTCGGCGGTCGCCGCGGCGGCGGTGTGGAAGTGGGTCTACCACCCGCAGGTCGAGGACGCCTTCGGCATCGCCAACGTCGTCCTCAACACGATCGGACTCGAGGGCCAGAAGTGGCTGCTCGAGCCGCGTGGGGTCCTCACCATTGTATTCGGCGGGATGATACCCTCCTGGGCCGCCGGACCGAGCCTGGCCCTGTGTTGCGTGATGGTGAATTCCGTCTGGCACGCGCTCGGGTTCTCCGTCGTAATATTCCTCGCCGGGCTCTCGAACGTGCCGACCGAGATGTACGACGCCGCGAAGATTGACGGCGCCGGGTTCTGGCGGACGATGTGGTCCGTCACCTTTCCCATGGTGAGTCCGACGTTCTATTTCCTGGTGATGGTGTCCACGATAGGCGCGTTCCAGACATTCACGCCTATATACGTGATGACCGCGGGAGGGCCGGCCGGCACGACGACGAACATGACGATGCTGATATTCGACAAGTTCTACACCAGCCACGGCACTACCGGGTACGCGGCGGCGCTTGCCATAGTCCTCTTCGGCATCATCCTGGTGCTCACCAGCCTGCAGGCCAGGTTCGCAGGAAAGCGGGTGCACTATGCGTAGGCCCGGGGTGGTGATCCTGGTTCACGGAGTGCTCATCGTCGGACTCATACTCGTCGCGTTCCCGTTCTTCTGGATGGTATCGACGTCCCTGAAAACGAAAGACGAATCCGTCTCGGTACCGCCCCGCATGCTGCCGGAGGAGTGCCGTTGGGAGAACTACGCGGAGGCGTGGAACAAGGCGCCCTTCGCTCGATACTTCGTCAACACCGCCGCCGTCTCGCTCGCCGTCACCACGGCGGTCGTCGTGACGTCGCTTCTGGCGGGATACGCGTTCGCCATGATGGAATTCCCGGGGAAAAAGATTCTGTTCGTGCTGTATCTTTCCACCATGATGATCCCGTTTGAGGTGGTGCTGGTCCCCAATTTCGCGACCATAAACGCGCTGGGATGGCAGAATACGTACGCGGCCCTCATCGTCCCCTGGATGGCGAATGTGTTCTCGGTGTTCCTGATACGGCAGACGCTGATGAGCCTGCCCCGGGACTTCCGGGATGCGGCGCTCGTGGACGGCTGCGGGCACCTGCGATACCTCTGGTACATCGCCGCCCCGCTCACCCGGCCGATCCTCATCACCGCCGGCCTGCTGGCGTTCCTGGGAAGCTGGAACGCGTTCCTGTGGCCACTGGTCGTGACGAACACGGAGAAGATGCGGGTCATCCAGTTCGGCCTGCAGATGTTCCTGCGCGAGGAATCGACCGACTACCACCTGCTGATGGCCGCCTCCACTTTCACCATACTGCCCATCGTGGTAGTATACGTCGTCGCACAGAGATACTTCATAGAAGGAGTTTCCGGATCAGGACTCAAGGGATGAGGACCTCACTGATACTCGCGCTCATGACCGCCCTCTTTGTCGCGGGATGTGGCGGCGAGGGCCCGCGGGCGCCGGCACCGTCTCCCGGCATCACGGAGGTCACCTTCTGGCACACCCAGTCCGCCGAGAACGCGGAGGCACTGAAAAAGATCATATCCGATTTCAGCCGCGCCCATCCGGACATCAAGATCACGCCGCAGTACACCGGCGGCTACACCGACCTGTTCCGCAAGATGCGCGCGGCGATATCGGGAGGCAATATGCCGGACCTGGCGGTGGCGTACGAGAGTATGGTCGCCGAGTACGCGAGCGCCGGTGTCGTGATCGCCCTCGACGAGTATATCAGCGATCCGGAACACGGCCTGCCGAAGGAGAAGATGGCCGACATCTTCCCCGGCTACATCGCGACGAATACGTTCGAGGAATTCGGCGGGAAGATGCTCTCTTTCCCCTTCACGAAGAGCAATCTGATGATGTACTTCAACCTGGACATGATAAGGAAGGCCGGCTTCGAGGACCGGCCGAAGACGTGGGACGAGTTCCTCTCCCAGTGCCGTGCGATCCGCAAGATGACCGGAAGGCCCGCCTACGCGCTCTCGGTGGACCCTTCCACAATCGACGGAATGATCTACTCGTTCGGCGGCGAACTGTACGTCCGGGAGGACGGAAAGAGGCGCACCCTCTTCGACTCGGAGGCGTCCCGCAATACGTTTGCAGTCATCGAAACACTGGCGAAGGAGAAACTCGCGTTTCAGATAAACCCGGGCACCTACGACGACCGGGACGCGCTCTCCGCGGAACGGGCGGCGTTCATGATACGATCGAGCACGTCCCGGCCATTCCTCGAGGATACAATAAAGGACCGGTTCGAATGGGGGCTGTCCGAGATACCTCACGCGGAAGGCGTCAAGCCGGTCACCGTCATGTTCGGGGCGAATATATGCGTGTTCAGGAGCACGCCCGAGAGACAGCTCGCCGCCTGGGAGTTCATCAAGTACTTCGTGTCGCCCAAAGTGACGGCGCTCTGGGCGACGGAGACCGGATACCTTCCGGTCCGGAAGACCGCCCTGAACGAGGAGCCGTACAAGAGCTTCGCGGAGGCCCATCCCCGCAACCGGGCGGCCTTCGACGTGATACCGATCGCGCGGCCGGAACCGAACCTCGCCGGCTGGCAGGAGATACGAAAGCACCTCGACCGGGCGGAGACGTCCGTCATCACCGGCTTGAAGACGGCCGCGGAAACGGTCGTCGAGCTCACGGAGAAAAGCAACAAAGTGCTCGCCCGCTGAGCAGCGGCAAGGGATGATGATCAACAACCACGGGCGCCCATTTGGCTCAGACCATTCATAAGGTATAATAGCATTCATGGAAAAGATGAAATGCGACGAGATCGACATCGAGATCTGCAGCATGCACCCGCATAACAATCAGCCGTGCGACGGCGACTGCGGCGACATGTACCTGCGGCTCACCGTGAAAGACTGGCGCGGGGACATTCAGAAAAGCGGAGGCAACATGGAGTCCCTCCGGGGAGGAATACTCCTCGACGACGAGATGCGTGCCAGGGTCAGGTCTATTTTCGAGAAGATTACTTCAGCTCTTTCAGAGCCTTCAGACAGTAGTTCAGGGCCGTCAGAGAATACGACGTGACGAGCGTCGGATCTCCCTCCCACCACCGCTCGGCCTCGTTGATCCAGCTTCCGTCCTCCCGCTGCAGCTCGGCGATCTTCGCGCTCAGTTCGACCGGCCAGTCGTGCTTCTTTCCGTCCGGCGTCACCACGTACCGGTCCCCCACCGTGTACAGGCACTTGGCCATCACCGCGAAGTAGTAGTAGAGACCCTGAAATTTCATGCCCGGGTTCTCGTCGACCGAGAAGTTCGCGCGCATCCATTTCACCGCCCCCTTCAGGCGCGGGTCGTCTTTCTTCAGGTCCGCATGGATCAGGCTGAGCACCCCGGAGTAGGTCACCGAGCCGTACGGCTTCGGGACCTCCCGGCCGTCAGCGAGCTTGATCATGCCGGCCTTGCTTTCCTTGGGGGTGTAGATGAACCCGCCCGCCGCCTCCGGGGCATCCGACGCCCACTCCAGGTCGTTTCCTTCGCCCTCGGTGTTGTGCTGGACGCGCCGCAGGAACACCAGCGTTCTCTTCCAGAACGGGTCATCCTTCGAGAGCCCGGCCGCCTTCATCGCCTCCGCGGCGAAGGCGGTATTGACGATATCGGGGCGCATATCCCCTCCGTATCCGGTGCCTCCGTACGCGGCCTTGTTCTTCTCCTTGTCGTACCCGGTGTCCTCACTGCACTGTATCCCGGTGATGAACTTCTTCGCCTTCTCGATCACCGGCTTGTACTTCTCGTTCTCCAGCGCGGCGAGCGCGGTGATCGCCACGCACGTCCGGTAATTCTCGACCCCCTGGTCCTTGTTGTATATGCCACCGTCCTTCTGCGCGTTGGCGAGGATGTACTCCATTCCCTTGCCTATGAACGGACCGTCCTCCTCCCGGTACTTCCGGTAGCTCTCCGCCATCGCCCGCACGCACAGCCCGGTGATCCCAACGCACGGCTTGATGCCGTAGGAACCGTCCTTGTGCTGGTTCTTGGCTACGAACTTCACCCCTTTGTCCACCGCAGCTTTGGCGGCGGAGATCGCCTCTTTGTCGTCCGCGGCGGCCGAACCGGCCAGCAATACGACGGCTGCACACAGCAACGCAATTGTCCTCATGCGATCCTCCTTCAAATGGCGTTTCCTCGGGTGCACATGGTACGAAGGATGACCGTCACGGTCAACTTCCCATGTGACTCACCTTCCGCTAAAATATAGCGGATATTCCGCGGGAGTGGTTCACCCGATTGCGTCTAGGTCACAGGTGTCATGAACGAAGACCTCGAACAGCTCAGCGATCCGGACCTGATGAAAAGGGCCGCCGCCGGAAGGCCGGAGGCCTTCGAAACGGTGGTCCGCCGCCACCAGAAGCCGCTACTGAACTTTTTCAGACGGATGGGCGCTTCGTATAGCGAGGCGGAGGATATGGTTCAGGAGACGTTCCTAAGGCTCTTTGACTACCGGTTCCGGTACAGGCCGCTGGCCAAGTTCACGACGTTTCTCTACCGGCTGGCCAGCCACGTCCGGGTGGACGGACTGAGAAAGCTGCAGAGACAGCCCCGGACGAGCGAGCTGTCGGAAGCGTCGGGCGCCCGGAAGGAGAGCCCGGCCGCCGGCATCGGGGCGAAGCTCGACATCCAGGCGGCGATCGACCGGCTGTCCGAGAAGCTGCGGCCGGTCGTGGTGATGGCCTACTTCCAGGGACTCCGGTACAGGGAGATCGCCAAAGCGCTCGGTATACCTCAGGGAACGGTGAAGTCGAGGATGTTCCTCGCACTTCAGGAGCTGAAGGAAGCGCTCAAAGGCGAGGAGACGGGGAAGAATGATGAGGGGTAGGCAGAATTGCAGGAATAACGCGCTGGTTCCTTCGTATCTTCACGGGGAGCTGTCCGACAGGGAGAAGGCCCGATTCGAGGCCCACCTGAAGGAGTGTGACTCCTGCCGCGGCGAGCTTGACGCGGTCCGGCGGGTGAGCGAACGGCTGAAGGAACTCCCCGCCGAAGAGCTGAAGCGCGATCTCGCTCCGGCGATCATGGCGAAGATTCCACAGGAGTCGTGGGGACGTCACGGGTTCAACTGGGCACTCGCCGCGGGGCTGGCAGCCTGTCTCGCGCTCGCCGTCCTCGGCGGGCTTCTCCTGTTTCATCGGGGAGAACAGGACACGCAGGTGCCCGCGTACGTCGCGAGGGAATCGAAGGCGGTGAAACAGGCGCTGGTCTGGCTCGCCGGCTTCCAGGAGCCGGACGGCTCGTGGGACGCGAAGAAGTCGGGAGGCCACAAGGACTACACGCTCGGCCTTACCGGGCTGGCGGTGCTCGCCCTGCTCAGCGGCGACGAGAAGCCGCTCGAGGGAGCGCACGCGGCGTCCATCTCCAGGGGCCTGGAGTATATCGTGGCACAGCAGCAGCCGGACGGCCGGTTCGGCCCGCTGGTCGCCGGCGCGATGTACAACCACGGCATCTCGACCGTGGCGCTCCTGGAAGCGTACGGACTGAACAGGGACGAGACGCTGAAGAGACCGATCGACAGGGCGCTCGGGTATATATACGCCCAGCAGAAGGACTCCGGGGGATGGGGCTACCGAAAGGGACGCTCCCCGGCGAACACGTCCATCTCCATCTGGCAGCTCCACGCGCTGACGCTGGCGTGCGCCGTTGGCTGGGGAGAGGCGGGCGAAAAGGCCGGTCTGGGCATGGACTGGCTCCGAGGGGTCATCGACGAGAAGGGAAAGGTCGGCTACAAGGAGGCCGGAGACTTCCCGTACGGGACGGAAGCGCTCACCGCGATGGGCGCCTCGTGCCTCTTCACCGGCGGCACGGAAGCGGCGGTCATCGAGCTGGGACCCGGTCTGAAACACGTCGCCTCCACACAGGGTGACGAGATCGATTTCTACCGGTGGTACTTTCTCACCTACGCCCTTCACGCGGTGGAGGAGATACGGTCCGGCACACTCGAGGCCAGGCTGCAGTCCGCGCTCGCGGACCAGCAGGTGAAGTCAGGTCCGGAGGCCGGGAGCTGGGCTCCGACCGACCAGTGGGGCTCCGCCGGAGGAAGGGTCTACTCCACCTCGCTCGCCGTGCTGTCTCTGGAAACGGCCAGAAGGGTTCCGCGGATCCTCGGCTGGATAGAGAACGTACAGTAACCCTGCGGCTCGGAAACAATCCGCACTCCGCTGTCACATACGTGATTCGAAGCGGTAGTCTCCCGAGCCAATTTCGTGCACATCCCATCCGTCCGCGGACGGGACGTGCACGGCCGCCGAGCTGTTCGGCGGGATGGATACGTCGAGCACGAGACGGCCGTCTTCCCTTCGCCACTCGCTTTTCAGCGTGCCGTACGGCGTGCGCGTCTCGCCTCTGGCGAAGGTCAGGTCCCCCACCGGACACGGCTTTATGACGGTCCGCTTGAAGCCCGGCCGGTCCGGGTCCGGGCGAATCCCGGCCAGCGTCTTGTAGAACCACGCGCTCACGTCGCTGAACATGTGGTGGTTCCGCGACGCCGCCCCGTTCCAGTTCTCCCACAGTGTTGTCGCCCCACGCTCGATCCAGTGGCCCCAGCCGGGGAAGTCGGTCCGGTCGACCATGCGGTACGCCGCATCCGCGCGGTCCCGTTCCGTCAGCGCGTTCATCACGTATTTCGCGCCGAGGATACCGAAGTCGACGTGGTAATCGCACGCGACGATCTCCTCCACCAGCATCTCCGTGAAGTCTTCGATCTCGTCCGGCTCGCACAGCCCCTGATACAGGAAGCATCCCAGGGAGGTCTGTCCGTGTCCGGCCAGCAATTTCTTCTTCTCGTCGTAGAACCGCGCCCGGGCGGCTTTCCTGATCTTCTCCGCCAGCTTCTCCAGGCGGCTCGCGTCCGCCTTCTTCCCCAGGATTTCCGCGGCCCGTGACATTATCACCGCGTCTGCGTAGTAGCAGGCGGTGTTCGTCAGCTCGGCGGGCGCCCTGTGTCCACCCCGGCTATCCTCCGGCGGACACCAGTCACCGAGCCCGAAGTGGACGATGTGATCCGTCGCGATCGAGCCCAGGAAATCCAGGCACCTCTTCATCCCGTCGTAATGACGGCGCAGGATATCCACGTCCCCCCGATACACGTACAGGTACCACGGAATCAGAATGTAGGCGCTGTCCCAGGCCGGCCCCGCCCCCCAGTTGAAGCCCTTGGCGCCGTTCGGCACGTACCCGGGCAGCGCGCCGCTCTCTCTCTGGCAATCCGCGAAGTCGTCCATCCATTTCGTATAGGCCGACGCCGCGTCGAAGTTGTAGAGCACCTGCTCCGCCGACAGATGCGCGTCGCCGGTCCACCCGTTCTTCTCGCGATGCGGGCAGTCGGTCGGCATGCCGTGATAGTTCCCGACGGTCGAGGCGAGCGAGGCCCTCTGGATGGCGTTCACCACCTCGTTCGAACACTCGAAGCTACCGATTCCCTCCAGATCGGTATTCACCACGCGTCCCACGATCATATCCGCCGCCGCCTCACCCGGCAGGCCGGTCACCCGGACGTACCGGAACCCGTGGTAGGCGAAGCGGCACTCGTAGATCTCGACGCCCTCACCCTTCAGGATGTACCTGTCCGTCTGAAACACGTCTCCGTGAAACAGGGAGTTGATGTTCTTCCGGTCTACGTCGCCGTCCTTCCCCAGCTTCTCCGAGTACTGCATCTCCACCGCCGTTCCGGCCGGCCCGCGTACGGTCAGGCGCGCCCATCCGGCGATGTTCCTTCCCATGTCGTATATCCACACGCCGGGCGCGATCTCCTTCACGGATGCCGGCCGCAGCGTCTCCCGCACCCGGCACGGCGGCATCAGTTGGGCCCGCAGGACCCCTCCCGGCGGCCGCGCCACCCGTACCCGGGACCAACCCGTTTCATCACCGTCCGGCTCGTTCCAGCCCGGTTTGTCCTCGCGCGCGTCGTACACCTCTCCGCCTCGCAGCCCGTCGAATACGATCGGACCGGCCGTGCAGAGCCAGGAGTCATCACTCGAAATCTTCCTGCCCGTGCCGTCCTCGAACGTCACCTCGATCTGCACCAATACCTTGCATTCGTCCCGCCACGGCGCCGCGTAGAACAGCCAGTTGTCCGTCGCGTGATGGTCGTACCAGCCGGTGCCGACGGTGAGCCCGACGGCGTTGCCGTCTTTCGACAGAAGTCCGGTGACGTCGTGCACCGTGTAGAGGGCCCGCTTGTCGTACCTGGTGAAGGCGGGATGCAGCACCGCGTCGCCCACCCGGCGGCCGTTGAGATACAGCTCGTGGAAGCCGAGCCCGCAGACGTACGCCCGCGCCGCAGCCACCGGTTTGCCCAGCCGGAACGCCTTGCGGAACAGCGGCGAAGGCGATGACTCGTGCTTCCACGTCCTCGGTTTGGTCCCTGCGATCCACTTCGCCTTCCAGTCCTTCTCCCGGAGAAGCCCCATTTCCCAGTACGCCGTCTCCGACAGGTGCTCCTCGCCGGTCTCGTCCCATACCCGCACCTGCCACCAGCACCTCTGCCGCGAGCGGAGTCTCTTCCCCGCGTACGGCACCAGCACGGACGCGTCCGACTCCACCCGCCCGGAGTCCCACAGGTCCCCGGTCTCCGGGCCGCTCCCGACCTCGATCCGGTACGCCGTCTGGCGCGCCCCGCGCCGGTCCGACTCCATCCACCAGCTCAGCCGCGGTGCGGCCGACTCGACACCCATCGGATTCACGACGTGTTCACAGCGAAGATTCGTTATCGACATCATTTACGTCCTCCTACAGCAGAAACGAGCGCGGGGGGAAGGCGCTGAGCGGGGCCCCGGGTGAGAGAGGAGTGACGAACGTTTATCGTACCTCGAGCAGGTTCTTCATCTCCCGCACGGCGCGTTCCATGCCGACCAGCACCGCCCGTGCGATGATGCTGTGTCCGATGTTGACCTCCTCGACTTCATGGAGCTTCGCGATGGGATCGATATTCGTGTAGGTCAGGCCGTGACCCGCCGCGACGTGCATCTTCATGTTCTTGGCGATCACCGCGGCCTGGCAGATCTCGTGGTACGTTTTCCGTTCGTCCATGTCGTTTCCGGCGTTGGCATACCGTCCGGTATGAAGCTCCACGCCGTCGGCGCCGATCTTCTTCGACTGCTCCAGCGTCTTTCGATCCGGCTCGATGAAGAGATTCACCAGTATGCCCTTCTTCTTGAGCCGGGAGATGACCTCGGACAGCCTTTTCACGTTGTCGATCACGTTCAGGCCGCCTTCCGTCGTCAGCTCTTCCCGTTTCTCGGGTACTATCGTCACCTGGTCCGGAACGACGTCCTCCGCAACCGCCACGATCTCCTCCGCGATGCTCATCTCGAGATTGAGCCGGGTGGTCACCGTATCCTTCATGATGCGGACGTCCCGGTCCTTTATGTGGCGCCGGTCCTCCCTGAGATGGATGGTGATTCCGTCCGCCCCGCCCAGTTCCGCAAGAACGGCCGCGGCCACCGGCTCCGGAAACCTGGTCCCCCTGGCCTCGCGAACGGTCGCGACGTGATCGACGTTTACTCCGAGTCTCACTGAGCTTACCTCCGAACGGTTACCTCGACGCTGGGCAGATCCCCCACCACATACACCCCCGGCAGGTCGACGTTCACTTCCACCGGCAGGCGGTACTTACCCTTCTTCCCTATGTGTACGTAGGGCATCAACTGGCTCTTCGTCAGCATCGCGAGCACCTGCTTCTGCCCTTTCACCGTCACGTCGACCGTCTCCGGCACGATCGCCACGTCGCGCAGCATCTCAGAAGATCCCAGCAGGTTGATGGGAAGCCCCTTCAGCACCCGGGTGCCGAGCTGCTCACCGATGCTCACTTTCACGTCGACCGCCTCTGAGATTTCCAGCTCGTACTCCCCTCTCTTGTTCTGAATGGTCACCCTCTGACTGAATGATTCCAGCCGGCCGTCGCAGTTGATCGGTATCGTTTCCACCTCCGCGAGGTCCTTGACGATGGGCTCGGGCCCCATCACGCTGACGCGGGCGGGAACCACTCGAACACCGGATATCTCGTAGCCGGGCCGCACGTTACCCTCGAACAGCGCCGTCACCCTCACGCGCGCCCGCACCTTCGGCACCAGGATTACCTTGACGCTCGAGGGCTCTACGTCCGTAAGTCGGACCCCGACGGGCATGCTGAAGACCAGCTGCTCCCGGCAGTCGATCTTCACCGTCTTCTCGCCCTCCACCACGATATCATTGGGAATTATGTACTGGGCCCTGAGATCGCGCGAGCCGACGGCGCTCACCTCGACCCGTGGCCCTTTCAGCTTCACCCTCAGCTGAGAACGGGACAGCTTCCAGATCGCGATGCCGTCGGGCACCACGATCTCCACCGGCACCCCGTCGACCTCCACCTCCTGTATGCCGGCCGCGGTGACGAGAAACCAGCTCATCGCCGCCAGGCCGAGCGACATGAGCTTGATGTGCCAGTTGTTGATTATCGCCTTGCCAAGTCGCAGCACCATTACGTCTTCCCCGTCATTTCGGTCAGGTCGAGCTTCATCGCATGGTCCTCGTGAAGGTAGACCTCCTGCAGGATGCGCCTGAGCGTGCCTTCGTGCAGACCCTTCACCATGTTGCCCCTGAGCGCCACCGAGATGGAACCGGTCTCCTCGGACACGACGATGCACGCGGCGTCCGTTTCCTCTGTCACTCCGACCGCCGCGCGGTGCCGGGTGCCCATGCTCTTGGCCACGGACGGGTTCTCGGTGAGCGGGAACAGACAGCCGGCGGCCGCGATGCGCGACGCCCGTATGATCACCGCCCCGTCATGAAGAGGGCTGCCCTTGTGAAAGACGGTCTCCAGCAGCTCCTTGGTAACGAACGCGTTCATTCTGACCCCGCCCTCGACATAGGTGCCCAGGCCGACGTCGCGCTCGATCGCTATCAGCGCGCCGACCTTCTTCTTGGACATGGCGACTATCGCCTCCAGGATCTCTTCCGTCGTCGGCAGCTCGGTCTTGAAGAGCGTCCTCAGAAACGGGCTCTCCCCCACCCTGATGAGCCCCCTGCGCAGCTCCGGCTGGAATATGACGATCATCGCGACCATCGAGATGGGCAGAAGACCGACGAGCAGCACGTAGTGGACAACGTACAGCTGAAGCTGGTTCGCCAGCAACAGGCACACGAACGCGCCGGTGTAGACCACGAGCACTCCGCCCAGGATCCTGATCCCGCGCGTCCCCTGCATGAACTTGAGGATGTAGTAGAAGATCGCGGCGATGATCACGACCTCGAGGACCGGTTTCCAGATTTCGTGAACGAGCTCCATCATGCCGCTGCAATGGCG
>CAYMFW010000149.1:0-12129 GCA_964389785.1 uncultured Planctomycetota bacterium | reverse complement strand
GCTGCAGGCCCAGCGGGACTACTTCGGGGCCCACACCTACGAGCGCGTGGACAAGCCGCGAGGTGAATTCTTCCACACGAACTGGACCGGAAGAGGCGGTACCACCGCGGCGTCCGAGTACACCGTCTAGGCGGGGACCGCGCCTACTTCTTCCAGAGGGACACCCCTTCGACGACCTCGACGGGAATCCGGCGCTCCGTCACCGCCTTGGCCACCAGGTCGTGGAACCTGGGGACGATGAAATACCTGCCCGTCCGGTTCAGGACGATCGAGTTATTGACCGGAATCGCCGTCAGCTCCGCGGGGACCTACCTTGGGGAGCGTTCGTGCTCACCCTTGGCATCGGCGGAAATCTTCAGGTTGACCACTCCAAGGGCGGGCGCGCCCAGCGTGAACTGAATCTCGTGTTCCGGACATCCTACCACAGCGGTATGGTCGTGAAGACGTCGGGCAGCGTATACGGGGCCATGTCCCAGTAATGAGTCATGAACGCGGCCTCATCGAACTTCTTCCGGGCCGTTCCGTCCGCCGCGGTCTCTCCGGGCTGCTGCTTCACGGCGAGGCTCGCCAGCTTCATCTGCGGCACGTTGGGTTTCGTGCCCTGCGAAAGGCTCTGCAGGATGTAGATCAGCAGGCCGACCGGGTTATACCCCCTGAAGCTCTCAGGAGTGCCGTAGATATCCGCCCACAGCGCCTGTTTGCCGTGACAGGCGGCGACCGCGAAACAGCATACACCGGCATTGTTCTTCTCGTACGTCGCGCTCACCGCCCTGATATCCGGGGTCTTGCTCAACAGCTTGTTCTTGATGATCTTCAGGCTCGGGCTCTCCTTGAGCATCTCCTCCGCAACCGTGTCCATCAGCTGCTTGCTGGTGAGAGGCTCGGGGAACGCCAGAGGCATGATCTCGATGGCCGTGGTGCCCGCGTCCTTCGGGTCCTGAGCGATGACCATGCCGCCCTGGCCGGACTGGACCGTCCACCCGGACGGATAGCAGAGCGAGAAGCTCTTGTCGGTAGCGGTGAAATTCGCCATGGAAAAATCCTTCGGAAAGCTGCCGGTAACGGACGCCGGAGCCGGCTTCGGGACCGGGCTCGGGACCGGGCTCGGGACCGGACCGGCTTTCTTCGCCGGGGCGCTCTTCGTGCGAGAGAACTGCAGGGTTCCTCCCAGGTCGTCACCCGTCAGCGAGAGGGTCCCTCCCTCCACCTTCAGTCCGTAGATGCCGGTCTCCTTGGCGAAGGTGACCACCATCTGCCCGGGGATGCAGGTGTAGTGGCCCTCGGTACCGGCGAAGGACATCGTGCCGTTCTTCCTCAGCACCATCTCCACGGTCCTGTCCTGCACCCTGGCGGTCCACGTTCCCGTGATGTCCGGTCCCTTCTCGGCCTCCAGCGCCTTACCCAGCGGGCCTCCGGCCGCCTGACCGAGCGGGACAACCACGGTCGCCAGCACCAACGCTATCGCGCATAGTCTCTTCACGATACCTCCCGTTGAGTCAGAGAAAGGGACGGTGCTCCTGTTTCAGGAGAAGGGTCTGTCCCCATTATATCCGTCGCATTGAGAAAAATGGCAGCGGTTTCTATTTCCTGGCGATCCGGTCGAGGTGGTCGGCGATATCGCCGATCTCGTTGTCCGGTCGCCTGGACAGTGAAAGCGGCTTCAGCTCGCCGTCGACCGCCATCGCCTCCGTCTGCGCGCGCATCTCGCCGAGCGGACCGATCACGTCCTTCAGCGCCACGTTCAGCACCAGGACGATCATGATGATGAGAACGAAGGTGGCGATCAGCATCGCCAGCTCGTCCTCCCTGCTCTCGATGTACTCGTCGTCCAGCAGGAAACGGTACGTCAGCGTGCCGGACCCGGTGTCGTGCCGGATGGTCAGAAATACCTCCGGGAAGTGCTGTGCCTTCAGCTCCGCCAGGTAGCTCTCGATCCGGTCCGCGTCCACACGGCTCAGGAACACCTCGACACTTTCCAGAAGAACCAGCGCGTCCCCCAGTGCCTCCCGGACCGGACCCGATTCGGCGTGGTGGCGCCTCAGATACAGGTCCCGCTTCATGCGATTCAGGATGCCGGGCGTCGGCGACGCCTTCAGGGAGCCGACCACCCTGTCCTCCAGGAATGCCCGGTCGCCGGCCGGTGCCTGAGTCCATCGCGGCTGGGCCAGCTGGTCCTGTATCTCCCGCAGCACCTGCGTGAGCCGGTCTTTGTCGATCTCCCGCTTCGCGGCAAGCTGCCAGTTCGGCGCGTTCCCTCCGGCCGGGGTGTGGGACGCGTTCACGAAGTCCGGATGCTCAACCAGCGCGACCTCGGCCGCGGGGACCTGTCCCTCCCCGATCTGCTTCTCCACCGACGACAGCGCCGGCAGCAGCCGCTCGTGGACGCGGTCCTTCGTCGTCTGCCAGTCATAGTAGCTCTTCACCGCGACGAAGGCCAGCATCACGACGATCGTCGCCGTCGAGAACGTGGTGAAGATATTGTCCTCTATCCGCGACGCCCGCCGCTTCATCATCTTGGCCCCGCGGACCACACGCAGAAGCCGCAGGACGCGGAGAAAACGGACGATCTTCGTCGCGCTCACCGCAGGAGAGAAGATATCGCTCGCCGCCAGGAAATCGACAATACCTTCCTTCTTCAGGTACGCGAACCGGCGGGAGGCGAACTTCAGGACGAACTCCAGCATGAAGATCGTGGAGATTATCGTACTGATCCGGGTGAGGCGCTCCAGCTCCATCGGCGTCTGTGCCTGGTACGACTGGTACAGGTTGTACATCGAGTAGATAATGAGGGCGAAGATCGCTATCGAGAATACCCTGAGGTCCAAAAGCGGATCGAGCACCTTCTGGATCGCGTCCCGCTTCTCCACGGGGTACGCCGCGCTCCAGCCGCGCGCCGCCTTGCCGGTGTTCTGTTCAGAAGCCATTGTCTTCCATTCTCCCTCTGCCCGCTACTGGTTCTTACCCGAGCATCTGTCGCACAGGCGCGTCTTCGCGCTCGTTTTCGCGAAGCACGGACGGAAATAGGGGGGCACCCGTCCGATGCATTCGTCCTCGGCGGGCTGCTGCCAGCCGGGGTTCTCCAGACGTAGACAGCTCTTGCACGGCGTCCGTCCCGCCTTTCTCGCGTCATCGTAGCTGTCGAAGAATATCTTGGACGAGTCCGGCTTCTTTTTGAGCAGGACGCAGAAAGGCCCGTGGAAGTGCGTGTCCGTCTTCAGCCCCACCAGCTTCCCCTTGCCGGCGGTGACCGCCGCCGCCGCTCCTCCCATCACCAGGGTGTGGGAGAAGAACGGCTTCAGCCCGGCCGCTTTCGCGGCCGCCTCGGTCTCGAATTCCCTCAGCTTCTTCGGGTTCATCTTCTTCACCCAGGCGTTGCTGCCGGGATAGTACGTGGTCGCGCCCTCCTCCGCGTAGAACCGATCGGCGCGAATCGTTATCCGTTCCGTCTTCCCCGAAGCAGGCGCGGGGGCCGGTGCGGGAGCCGGAGCTGGAGCGGGTGCCGGTGCGGGCGCGGGTGCCGGTGCGGGCGCGGGCGACGGCTTCGCCGCGATACCCAGCTTCCACACTCCCAGGCCCTTGGCCTTGGCCTCGGTCTGCGCGGACTGCAGTGCCGATGCCTCCCTGGAATCGCTCGTCGTGTCGGCCTCGTCGTAGTACGCCAGGCCCTTCGAGATCACCAGCTCGTTCAGCAGCACTTCCTTGGTGCCGCGGCCCACGTACGCGAAGACGACCGGAGAGCCGCCCTTTCGGTAGTCGTACGCCCGGGAGATCGCGATTCGCACCGTGCCGCCGGCCCGCATCAGCTCGTCTCCAAGAAGCTTCTTGGCGTCCTCCGCGATCCTCACATGGTGATCGGTGCCTTCCAGGCGCGTCACCGACACCCCGGCGAGCCGCACCGGTACCGGCAGGGCGTTGGCGGAGATGACGAGCAGGTTGGGCGCGGCCACCTGGGCCCTGAAGCGTCTCGGCCCCAGGTCCCCCCCGGCGGCAGAGGCCGGTGAAGCCGCTCCCAGGAGGAGCATTCCGCAGATGCAGACGGCGACCGGTATTCGCATGCTAATGAATTCCCTGGAACACAGTCGGCATAGTCTATCCTTTTTCAGGCGGGTTTGGCAAGGGCACGTCGCAGGCTGGTATAATCGGGACCATGGCTTCCAGTACCGTGCTCTTCGCGTTCGCGCTGACGCTCTTCGCCGGGCTCCCGTGATGGGCCTGTTCTCCGTCATACTCATCGCGGTCGGCCTGGCCATGGACGCGTTCGCCGTCTCGGTCTCGAGCGGGCTGGCGATAAAGGAACTGAAGCTCCGTCACGCCCTGAAGATCGCGTTCTTCTTCGGGCTCTTCCAGGCGGTGATGCCGGTCGCCGGGTGGCTGGCGGGGGTGGGCGCAAGAGGGCTGATCTCCCACGTTGACCACTGGATCGCGTTCGGGCTTCTCACCTTCATAGGCGGCAAGATGATATGGGAGTCGTTCAGGCTGGAGCCCGGCGACGACAGGAGGGACCCGCTGGGCATCGGCTGGCTTCTCACCCTCTCGGTCGCCACCAGTATCGACGCGCTGGCCGTGGGCATCACCTTCGCGTTCATAGACGTCACCATAATCACCCCGGTCATCATCATAGGCGCGGTGACGTTCGTTCTGTCCTTCGCGGGGGTCATCATCGGAGACAAAGTGGGTCACATTTTCGAGAGCAGGATCGAGATAGCGGGTGGGCTGGTGCTCATCGCCATAGGGGTGAAGATCCTTCTTGAACATCTGGGCGTGTTCGCCTAAGATAGATCTGAGATATGCCATGCTGAAACGAATCATTCTCGTCCTCCTGTGCGGAATCCTTCCCGCATCCGTACCGGCCGGGGAAGACAAGGCGGAGGACGAAAACTCCTTCTCCTTCGGAAAGGGCACCGTCCGGATAGAGGGGGGCTATTCCTCGTATTTCCACAACAAGAAGTTCTTCCGCGTCGTGGGGCGGTCCGCCACCGTCTGGTACGTGAAGGGAGAGGTGGCGATCGAGGTCACGGAGAAGAAGAAGGAATCGCGGGACCATCTTGCCCTTCCGTCCTTCGAGAACATGGTGATAAAGTTCGAGCAGAAGGACGGCAAGACGATCATAGACGTTGACGGCACCGAGGACATCTTCAAGAAGAGGAAGAAGGAGGTGCGGTCCGCCGGCGAGTACCTGAAGCAGAACAAGGGGTTCAACTCCACGAACATCAAGAGCGTCGTTACGGTGGGGATGATACAGCCGGTGATCGTCACGCTCAGCAGGAGGCGCACCTCGCTGGTGATGCGCCTGGAGGGGTACAAGGAGGACATGGGGACCATCGGCACCGGACAGGACGGCAGGTGTCTCACTATCACCGCCGCGGACGGCTTTCAGCCGCGGGTGACGCTCGTCGCGCCGGAGAAGACGGCCCTCACGCTCAGGGAGTGCTCCGGCTGCGATGCGAAGTCGCAGATAGCGGCCATCTATGTCTACGCGAAGGACATGGGGGAGTACAGGGCCGCGCTGGTGGACAACGCCAACATCTACGTCGGCGGCGAGGTGGAGGTCGATATAGGCGCGAGGGGCCAGCTGGTCCTCGAGGCCGATGGAAACAGCGTCTGCAACGTCACGTTCGGCAGCAGCGGACAGGTTACCGCGTCCGGAAACGCCGTGGTCAATCTGAGCGGCCCGGCCCCGGGGAAGCCGGAGAAAAAGAAGCAGGGGCAGAAGTTCAAGCCGAGAGCGGTCTCCGCCAGTCAGGAAGCCGTCATCTCCAGCTCCGGTTCCGCCGTCGTCACCGTCAGCAAATCGGTGAAGCTGAAGGAAGTCCACAAGGAAGGCGCCGGCACCGTCGACGTGAAGTAGGGACAGCGCCTACTTCTTGCTGGTGAGGAACCCTTTGGTGAAGAACTTGTCGGCCGGCTCCTTGCCGTCGATCTCCATGTTCTGGAACTCGATGATCGTCTTCACGCCCTTCTCGCTCGTCATCGTCAGCTTGAAGTAACGGGGGCGCTTCTTGTCGCCCACCTCGCGCAGGTCGGTGCCGACGAGGGTTTTCATGTGGTCGCCGTTCTCCTTGTAGAACTCCACCTGAGAGGTCAGGTAGTTGTCGGTCCGCACCCACAGCCGCCTGCCTCCGTATCCCTGCTCCTCCTTCTCCTTCGTGGAGACGGGGGCCGCGTCTATCACGAAGTGGTCCACGCCGGCGATCTTCTCGTTCTTCACGTACACGTAACAGTTGTCCTCCGGCCCTACATGCTCCCGCCGGATGTCCTTGTAGGAGAATTCGGTTCCGACGTAGCTCGAGCGCATATTGGTGCCCGATATCCGTTTCACCCTCTTTATGGCCGGCAGGTAGTACCAGACGTCGTCGTCACTGTCGTTGTGCTCGATCATCAGAAGCGCGGTGTGACGGACGGTGGGGGGGGCGACGAATATGATGAGGAACTTTTCCAGGTCATTCTCGTCCGTCTTCGACAGCCGCTTTACGTGGCGGGTCTGTATCTTGCCTGTCCGGTCCACCAGCTGCATCGTCACGTCGGTGCGGAAGTTCTTCGTCGTCATTTCCTTATAGTACTTCCGCATGATCTCCGTTCCCTTCTTCTCCGTTTCCGACTGTTCGGCGGCCGCGGAGATACAGAACGTCAGCATCAGCATCGTAACGAACGACAGTCTCTTCATTGCGCACTCTCCTTCTTTCGCTCCCCCAGACGCAGGAGCAGGGGCGTCACCAGCAGGTCGGCCGCCAGAGCCGCTCCCATGGTGAACGAGTTCAGTATACCCATATGCGAGACCGACTTGAAGGTCGCCGGCGTCATCCCCAGGAACCCGGCCATCAGTACCAGCGACGTCAGCACCATCGGCTTGCCCACGATGGCGTGGCTCCGCATGATCGCCTCTCGGTAAGTCGTTGCCCGGGCGCGCTCTATGCGGTATCTCAACATGTAATGAATCGTGTCGTCCACCGCGATGCCGAATCCCAGTGAGAACACCACGATGGTGCCGACCCGCAGCGCGATCCCGGTCAGTCCCATGAACCCGAGCGTGGCGAGCACCGGGACCACATTGGGAAGTATCGCCAGCAGTCCGAGCCGGGGGGACCTGAGACTCAGTCCCATCAGGACCGCCACCAGCACGAACGCGTACGCGATGGAGCGGGCCAGGTCCTTCACGATGCCGTCCATCGCGGTGTGCAGCAGGAACATCTCGCACGTCACGCGCACCTCGAAATCACCCTTCGGAAACAACTCCCTTCCCAGCGCTTCCACCCGGTCCCGCAGCTTCAGGTACGGGCCCGCCCCCACGTCGTGCACCCTGGACACGATTCGCACCCATGTCCGGTCGTGCGAGATCAGGCCGCTGATCTCGTTCAGCCCCTCCGGCGTGAACGTGTAGAGCAGCAGGAACTGGTCCGCCGCGGCGGCCGAATCCGGCACCGCGTACTTATCCTCAGCGCCGTCGTTGGCCGCCCGGTTCATTGTCTTTATGTAATCGGTCACGCTCCAGGTACGAAGTGTCTCGGGCTGAGCGCGCACGTATTCCGTCAGCCGGTCGATCTTGCCGAGCACCTCCGGTTCTATTGCCTTGCCCACGCCTGTCGACTGTACGCTCACCTCGAATCCGATGAACCCGGACAGGTTCTCCATCGCCCGCATGTTCACCTTGGTGGGGCTCGATTCCGCCACCTCCGCCACCGCGTGCGTTTCCACGTACAGCCGGGAGTAGCCGACGGCCAGCACCGCGAACCCGGCGAGGCAGATGAGGATGGCGGTACCCTTTCGCTCCACCACGAATTTTCCCAGACCGAGCAGCCGGCGGTCCAGCCAGGACTCTTTCCGTTCCTTCTCCCGGCGTCCGGGCAGCGTCCGGACGAAGGAGAACATGATGGTCACGGCGGTGAGCGACACCACGTACGTTACGACGATGGCGACGGACATGTTCAGGCCGAAGTCGGAGACGGTTCCGATACGGGCGAAATACAGCGAGAAGAACCCGCAGGCCGTGGTCAGGCTCGTTACCAGGCAGGCGAAGCCGACCCGTTCCACCATCCGGACCGCCGCCCGCTTCCCGGCGTCGTCCCCCTCCTCGGGGCGCCACTGCCGGTAGAAGCCGTGCGTCATGTGGATGACGTCCGAGGTTCCCACCACGAGCACCATGATGAATATCACGGAGTTGATGATGTCCATAACGCTGCCGAGAAGCTGTATCGTGCCCAGCGCGCACAGCGCCGACAGCAGAAGAGCCGCGAACGCCATCGCGGTATCGCGGAGCGACCGGAACGACAGGTAGAACGCGACGAGGAGTATCACCACCGTCAGCGTCTGGAAGATCGCCTTGTCTCTTCGTATGATGATCGCGTAGTCGCGCTCCACCACGTTGTTGCCGGACACGTACCGCGTGTACCCGTCCGGAAGCTCCTCCGTCACGATCTTCTCGATCCGGGCGATCAGCTCGCGCCTGTCCTCGAGCGTCAGCTTTCGCACCGCCCCCGGTCCGACCGCGGCGAGCTTCTCGGCCGCCTGGCCGTCCAGATTCCGCACCAGCGTCGCCGCTTCCGAGCCGGCGGGGAGCGCCGTGAGCACCCGTTCCCGCATCCGCTCGATGCTGTTTACCGCCGAATTTCTGATGCCGGGGTCGTCGCTTGCCAGCTGGGCGAACAGTTCCATCACGTACGGGTCAGCCGGCCTTCCCACCACGTCCCGGGTCTGCACCACTATCCCCATCCACTTCCCGTCCGGGGACACCAGCCGTCGGAGGAACAATTCGTAATCCAGCGCCTTCTTTCCCACCTCCCGCGCCGCCTCCGCCGTATCGGGAACGGAGTCCATGAATCCTGCGACGTCCAGACCGTCCTCGGTCCCCCGGACGTACTGGATGTTGGCCAGGCTGTAGACCACGTCCACCTCCCTCAGGCCCTCCAGCCGGTCCGTCATCCGTTCGATCGCGGCGAGGAGTTCCGGGGTAAACAGGTCACCCCCGGTCAGCGCGATGGCGACCATATCGTTCACGTTCTCGAACTTGTCGGCGAACCGGTCGGAGAATTCGATATTGGGGTCGTCGGCGAGGTACAGTGTTTCGAACGACAGGTTTTCCTGCAGCAGGGACGCCCGCCAGCCGAGCGCCGCGGTCACCGCGCAGAGCGCGACGGCCACCAGGACGCGCCGGCGGACCATGAAGGAGCCGATGGTCTTCATCGCGCGGCGTGCCTCTGTTTCACCTGATGCATGAACGCCTCCAGCCGGTTCCGGTGATGGATTTTCTCCTGGAAGTCGAAGAACAGGGTCAGGTTGGGCACGCTTCCTTGATCCACGCACAGCTTTCTCAGGACGGCGGACATAATCGTATATAACGCGCACTGGAAGCCGACGACGTTCAGTATCCCGTCCACGCCGTTACGGATAAGATCGAGGATCCGCGCCACCGCGATGATGATCACCGGATCGTTCCGCTCGTCCACGTGGCGGGACGCCGCCTTCATCATCTCCGCGAACCACGGGTCGCGGAAGCACCGGAGCCGCTTCTCGAACCGGCGGGCGACCCGGGTTCCGTCCACGGCGCCGACGATCCACTTCCCGAAATCTATCGGCAGCTCGCCGTACCGGCCCTTGCGCACCATGTTCCTCGGCTTCATGCCGAGCTGGAACCGCAGGTAGCTGCTCCAGATCGAGACGTTCCTCAGCTCGCCTCCCATCGCCTCCACTTCCCGGAGCAGTCGGCTGTTGGCGAACTCGTTGTCCCGGGTGTAGTCGTCCCCGAAGAGCCCGACGATGGGACGGCCGCCGCCGCGGGTCCGCTCGATACGGTCGAAGCGGTCCAGCGCCCCGTCCAGCGCCGCCCAGAACCTGCCGCCTGCGATCCCCCTGCATATCTCCTCCAGGCCCTCGTCGAAGGCCCGGTCGGTCTCTCCCGCCGCCGTCTCGTACGGCCTGGTCTCCGTGAGAAGCTGGATCATCAGCTCGATCGCCAGGATGCCGCGGAACGCCTCCCGGATGAACTTCGCACCGAAGCTCCAGTAGGTCTCGTCGGTCTCCATCGAGATCTTCGGGCCGATCACCGGCACGTCCGGATAGCCCAACTCCTTCAGCACCAGCCGGAGGCCGGTCGCCATGAAGGAGATCCGGCAGTTGATATCGCTGCTGGGCACCATCATCGCGGCCCGGTCCGGATGGAACTCGGGATCCATCGTCATGCGAACCGCGCTTCCCACCTCCATGATGAACGGGTTGCACTCCTTCCCGGAACTGTAGCGGCTGCCCAGTTCGTGCGTCTTCCTGTCGTGGACCGGCAGCGGCTTCGCCCGAATGCCGATGGATTCCAGTGCGGCCGGTAGCGCCCGGTAGCTCCGGTAGGCCGAGGAGACGTAGACGATACGGTCCAGCTTCTTCAGGCTCCCGGAGGCGATGAACGGCTTGAACACGGCGGACAGCGAGTCGAACTCGGAACTGCCGCCCCGTATATTGTTCAGGAACGCCTCCAGCCGGGTCATCACGCCCACGTCCGAGGTGTGCTCGTCCATCTCCAGTATCAGGTAGGACTTGGCGCGGAACAGCTCGTCCAGGTACTTCATGATGAACGAATCGGGGGTGCACTGGAAATTCGTGATGAGCACCGGTCGGAGATCCGGGTGCGCGATGATGATCTTCGCGGCCCTCATCAGGTCCAGCCCGTTCTGAAACGTCATCTCGTGGTAGTTTTCCGGGAGCGTCTGCGTCGAAAGCGGCAGGCAATCGAACGGGAGGGGGGTGATGTCCAGGTCCATCAGCTTCTCCGCCACGTTCAGGTTCAGCGCCGGGTCGCACACGTTGTACGGCTTTCCCATCACCACCGCCACCGGCTCCCCTTCGGTCGTGTGCTCCAGGAACCTGGTGCCCAGCCTTTCGCAGCGGCGGTGGAACTCGGCCTGGGCCTCCTCGGCCTTCTTCACCGCCCGGCTGACCGTCCCCGCCGGCCTGCCGAGGGCGCGGCCGGTCCTTCTCAATTCCCGCAGCCAGTCCTTGTCGCTCCTGTCGCGCAGCAGTATCGGGCTTATGATCTTCGCCTCGGGGAAGGCCATGCGGACGAGCAGCGGAATGGACTGCAGGTGCGGACACGAATAGCTGTGTGCCCGGTCCTTCACCTTCCGCTCGAACTCAAAGAAGGTCGGCATGAATATCCGCGTTACCCCCTTCTCCAGCAGGTTTCGCACGTGGCCGTAGACCACCTTGCAGGGCAGGCAGTTGTCCAGGGAGGTCCGTTCCACGCCGTCCTGCAGGATCTTCCGGTTGGTCCGATCGGACACCACCACCTCGAAGCCCAGCTCCTGCAGAAACGCCGCCTGGAACGGAAACTGTTCGTAGAAGAGCTGGGCGCGGGGAACGCCTATCTTCTCGCGCGCGCCGTCGGGGTCGGGGCGATGGAAGCTCAGCAGTATCCTTTCCCGCTCGGTGAACAGGTTCGGCAGCGCCCGCTTCCGCTTCCGTTTCTCGTGCTTCCCGCACGCGCCGCCGAAGTGGAATACCGCCTTCGCGGTCCGGACGGTGTTGATCCTGCAGTTGTTGTGGCAGTCCGTGCATTGGAAGGACGACAGCTCGTACGTCTCGTCCCGGACGCCGAACCCGCTGAACCCGGTCGCGTGGTCGTCCTTGCCGTCCAGCTCCTCCTTTACGATCAGCGCCATGCCGATCGCGGCGGACGTCTCGTGGTGGTCCGGTACGAGCAGCTCCTTTTCGAGTATCTGCTGGAAGGCGGCGACCACGCTCTCGTTGTACGCCACCCCGCCCAGTATCAGTATCCGGTCGCCGATCCTGCGGCCGACCACCACCTTATCCAGGTAGTTTCGCACCACCGAGTAGCTCAATCCGGCGATCAGGTCCTCCTTGGCGAACCCCATCTGCTGGTAGTTCACCAGGTCCGATTCCATGAATACGGTGCACCGGCTTCCCAGGTCCACCGGGCGTTCGCTCCGGAACGCGATGTCGCTCAGGTCGCCTATCTTCTCGTGCAGGCGGACCGCCTGCTCCTGCAGGAACGAGCCGGTCCCGGCGGCGCAGACCTTGTTCATCTCGAAATCCACCACCCGGCCCTCCGAGAGACGGATGTACTTCGAGTCCTGCCCGCCGATCTCGAAGACCGTATCCACGTCCGGCAGCATGCGGATCGCGGCGCGG
>CAYMFW010000148.1:8320-12139 GCA_964389785.1 uncultured Planctomycetota bacterium | reverse complement strand
TCTCCTTCAGCCACTTCTTGATGATGCCGATCATGTAGCCGATGTGGCGGCGGGGGTTGTCCGGGGTCATCCTGCCGAGCTCGGCGGCGGCCTTTTCGGTGAGCTCCAGCCCGTGGGTGTCCCAGATGAGGAGAACGTCGGCGACCACCTTGACGTCGTTCTGCCTGTCGAATTTCCCGGCGATGTTCTGCGCCGTCTTCAGCCGGTCCTCGCCGTAACGCTCCGCGAGGTCCTCCCACGATTCCTCGGCGTCTCCGGGAAGGCCGAGGGGCTTCAGCTTGTAGCTGTTCGGTCTTCTGCGGGAGTACTGCTTGCCGGGCGGGATGCGGCTGCGGACGATCTCCACCAGGTCGTGGCGCTCCAGCTCCAGCATGCCGTTCATGATGGATACGGCGTTGCCGGGGTACTTCCCGGCGAGGGCCTCCTGGCTGAGTGTCCACCATTTGCGCTCTCCGCTTTCCTCCTCCTGGGCGAGGCATATGAGGTAGGCGGACCGTGCCAGAAGCCCCAGCTCCCGGCTCCATCCGTAGTCCCAGTAGCCGGCGGGGACGGGGATGGGGGCCGTCCGGAACAGCTCGCGCCGCGTCAGGCGCACGGTCGCGGGGCCGCTTCTCTGGTAGGTGCAGGTGATGAGGCCGTACCGGTCCTGCAGTTTCTCGAGGGTGCGGATCGACTCCCGGCGCCAGGCGGTGCGGCCTTTCGTAAGGTCTACGCCGATGGCGGCGGCGGCTTCGCTGTGGTCGATGGGTATCTCCCGGTCCGTCCGGCCTCCGCTCCTCGCGACCCGGCGGAGTATGTGGAGGTACAGGTCGAAGGACCGTTCGTCGTCGTGGCGCACCATTCTCGGGGCCAGGTCTTTGTCGGTGAGGAATCCCAGGGGGACGTTGACGACGGCGTCGGGCTTCGCGGGGTCGGGCGCGTCGGGCTGCAGCTTCGTCGCGGCGATGTGCTTCAGGGTTATCCCGGCGTATCCTTTCGACTTCAGCAGTACGGAGTGCTCCAGGTTGCGTTTCAGGGCGCTGTCGCTGAAGTTATGCGAACCGGTGATGACGGTGTCGCCGTCGATGACGATGAGCTTCTTGTGGAGTATGCGCGCGGGGGTGGCGTGGCGGACATTGACGCCGCCGTTCTCGAGCATCTCCTCGGCGATGTTTCGGCGGTGCGGCGCTTTCACGGGCTCTCCGGATTTGTGGAAGCGGATCTCGTTGTTGAGGATGACGGTGACCTTCACCCCGCGCCTGGCCGCGGCGACGAGCTCGCGGAGGATGGCGAGGGTGGGGCTTTCCTCGGGGGAGTCCGGGTAGAGGCGGATCATGTAGATGCTGATGGTGATGGATTTTTTCGCGTTGCGGAATTCGTCGAGGAGGGCGGGGAGGTGGTCCTCGCCGTAGATGTCGATGATGCGGCCCTGGAAGGCGGGAGGGGCGGCGTGGGCGACGTGGGCGACGTTGGCGAACGGCGCGACCGATAGTATTGTGGCGAGGACGGCTGCGAGGGCCGGGAGGGCCAACTGGGGGATGTGTTTACCGCGTACGCTTAACATGGGGGCATTGTACACGCTGAGGAGGGCGGCATAAAGCCGCGCCTACGGGAGGAGGTGAGGCCATTGAGTTAGCGTCTTCAAGCGAAGCTCATAGCCGCGGTATTTACGGTTGCTGGTCTTCTTCCCTCAGCCGCCTCACTTCTCTGAGAACCCGTGCATCTTCCTGGTGTTTTGGGTGGTCTATTCGGCTCTTTATTTCGATGAGGGTATCCAGGTCGATCCAGTTCGCCGGGGCGTTTCCGTATCCGGTTTCGATTCGCTTCTCCCACGCGGCATCGAAATCTGTGTCTCCGACGCTGACGATCAGGTCTATGCGGTTGGGAGCCACCCCGATCTGGACAACCTGCGTCGGCTCGTTCACGGCCAGCAGTGTCGGGCTTCCGAATTCCTCAAGAGCCTTGTTTGCGCGGGCTATGTTGTCGGCGGAAGCATCGACCCACAGATCCATGTCCTTCGTGTAGCGCGGTTTCGCGTGGTATATGAAGGCCAGTCCTCCGACAATGAGGTACCGCGCTTGATGGCTGCGCATGAGTTCCAGGAGGTCCTCGAAATCCTGAACAGTGTCCATCAGCGTCTTCCGGGCCTTCGAGATGCCTGGACCTTCTCGACGTCCTGTCTGAGAGCGACAAGGGCGGAAAGACGCTCCTCCGGGGAACAGCTCTGCCAGAATTGAAGATCCCAGCGTTCGGCGTCTTTGAAATCATGCGCCCGGTGAGACCGTATCTTCTTTCGCCGCAGTGCCGAACGCTCCTTGATGCCCATGCAAGTCCCTCCAATCCCTTATGTTTCACATATTATACCATATCGAGAGAAGCTCGCGCACAGATGATTCCGGCGATCTCCGGGGTTTCGAAACCTTCCGAGGCCTGTCCATGACGATGTTACTGTTTGTCCAATTCGGGCAAACGCTTCACGCCGTCAAGCACGTTCCAGGAGGACTTGCGGCCATGAATACGGAAGCACGCTTCTGAGAAGGCCCCCTATGCACCCACTCACGCGTCGCGACTTCCTGAAGGATGAGAAGGTGGCGCACTTCCAGCAGAACGTGGCGGCGGCGCGGAGATTCAAGGCGATGACGGCGGAGGAGATGCAGGGGGTGAAGAGAGGGATTGATGCGGGGGAAGAGAAGTGGGAGTATGGGAGGTGAGGGTACCTTCTCTTCGAGCGAAGAGAGACGCTCTTCCACAATCTGGTATAATCCCGCATGAACAGGGCAAGCGGAATATCACATCCAGCGCTGGCGCTTCTGCTGGCGGTCCTCTGCGCGTCCTGCACGTCCGTGAGAGAGCCCTCCCGCCTGCCGGGCAGATGGATCTGGGCAAGCCAGGGGTGGTATTACGCAGTCTTCGATTTCCACGAGGACGGCCGGCTTCATATACGGGCCGAGGGGCTTTTCAAGGGCGAGGCCGCGGGTCGATGGTCGCTGGAGGGCAATAGTCTTACGACCTTTATCGAGACCAGCGCCATCGAGAAGGTCATCGCGGGCGATTTGCGCGTTGTGGAGGTGGTCGCGCTGGGCCCGCAGGAGCTCCTTACCGTGGGGAAGGTCTCCGGCGGGAAAGAAGAGCTGAAGCTGGACCGCTTCGAGCGCATCCCGGAAGGGGAGCGTTCAATTCGCGAAACCGCAAAGGTCGACAGAAGCAAGGAGGCCGAGGCGGAGAGAGACCGCATACAGCGGCAAGCCCTGGACGACGACCTCGCCGCCGGATTCGGCTTCGTTCATGAGCCCTTCGACGTGGTCGTGAAGGAAGCGTTCTTCAAGGCGGATCCGAAACGCCGGCGAGAGATCTTCACTGCCGCGTGGGAGGATTTCCTGGGGTCGCACACACACTTCGGCAAGCCCGGCCGCCATTCGCTGACCGTGCGGCTGTTCCACTCCCCCACCCATTCCGTACTCATCGGTACGTTCCATCCGAAGACCGGGTTCGTCAGGCGCGCGACGCCCCTGGACGAGGAGAAACTGGTGCAGGATTATGCGGCCGCGGGACGTGAATCCGGAGCCATATCGACGGACGTTC
Source organism: uncultured Planctomycetota bacterium (assembly GCA_964389785.1). GTDB lineage: Bacteria > Planctomycetota > CAYMFW01 > CAYMFW01 > CAYMFW01 > CAYMFW01. Next base: position 8,578 of record CAYMFW010000148.1, on the reverse strand, counting down.
CCCGGATTACTTTCCATCTTCCTTCGTCGAGCGTTCCTTGAGTGCTTTCTCCGCAGCTTCTCTCGCTTCGATATGAGGAGGCGTCTCAGGTAATTTCGACAAATCCAGAGGCTCCACACCGGTATGGTCTCGAAGATACTGAAGACGTGACGTCAGCTGGCCGAACCACAAACGCACGACCTGATCCCGTTGTCACTCCTTGGCGGTGCCTTCCGCCTTCACGTAGCGGATCCTAACTCCCCGGTACAGCAGATCCAG
>CAYMFW010000148.1:0-8310 GCA_964389785.1 uncultured Planctomycetota bacterium | reverse complement strand
CTCCAACGGATACTTGTCGTAGAAGCAATGCTCGCCCTGGCTACGCGAGAATGTCGTGCAGTTGATCTCACCATGCGCCCATTCTACACATTTGCGGGGACGGGGTTAAGAGGGGGAAGGACTTCACTCAGCAGCTGAAGTAGAGACCTTCACAACGCGGGCGCTCTTGTCCGATACATCGAACTCAATCTTCAGGATTTCTTTCGGAGCATCCTCACAGACCGCAGGCGCCAGACAGCCAAGAAGCGTGCAGGCCAGCAAGGTGAAAACCGGGACAACATGCGACTTTCTCAACGCCTTCTCCTTCCTGGAATCAATATAGCGAAACACCGACTCCGTAGTGGTGGTTGTGAGAGAGCTGGATAGCTTACCCCCGTCTGCGATCAGTATGACACTCGGAGTATGAAGTGCGCATACCGGTGGAAAGCGCCCACGAGGTACTTCTTGATCTCTTCCAGTTCTTTCTGCAGGTTCGCGTCCTTCTCGTCGCTTATGGCGTCCGACAGTTTCTTCATCGTCTCGTCCGGATTCTTCTGGTAGGCGACGTACAGGTCCATCAGGCATTCCTTCTTGCTGGCGAAGCCTCCGCCCGGGATTTTGTGCGCAACAGCCGCATACTTCATTGAGCTAACCAGCCTGCTAACGCTCCTCCCGAGCTCATCCCGGCTCTTCATCCGCCAGCTCCCGAAGGAAAGCGTGAGATAGCACTTTTCGTCTTCCTCCCTGCCCGTAAGCGTGCTGATCCACACAACGTTGGCAAAGGGCCTCACGAGATCGTTCAGGATAGCGCGGACCGTCATGTCTTTGTAGGTGCGTGTCCTGCTCAGACACGTCGTCTGCATCGCATGCACGTTGTCGTCCAGCACTACGGTGCCCTCGGGCGGCCTGGCGTATACGAAAACCCCCATCTTCTCCCCGCGTTCCTTGAGCAGCCCGACCAACGCAGCGCGGCAGTCCTGCAGAGAGGTACCCTGCTTGAGCTCGAGTTCCCTGACGACGATGTCCAGGGGATTCTTCTTCCTGGTCTTCAGATCGACGGAACGGATGTTGACTACGTCGTTCTCCAAGCTCCACACGATATGCCTGCCGGCGGCGCAGTACTTCTTCAGGACCTCTCCCAGAGTCGTATCTTCCGCGACAAACTCGGGCATGTAGTCGGGGTCGCCCGGACCGGATCTCAAGATACCCAAGCCGGACCAGGGCGCGCACGATCCCCTGTCGTTCGATCGCGGCACGTCCCTGCCAGCCCATCCGATCAATGCTTCCCGCTTTCTCCTCTCGAATCTCGTCGACGTGGTGTGCGACGGCCGCACGGAACTCCTCCCGCTCGTCTTCGGTGATGGCTTTTCGCCTCCGCCATACCTCCTCCGCGGTCGGGCCTCGGCCTCCGAAGGGTCGGGAGATCTCGTTGGATTTAAGTCGTGCCGTCTCAACATCATCGCACGTCCACTCTCCTGGTCTTCCGTGTCGAGCAGCTTCGTGGCGAGTATGCGTTTTGGCGCTGCCTACCCCCGCCTCGCAGGATCCATTATACCACGGCATCTCCACGGGAGAAGGGAGCAGCATCACGTCCCACTCACCAAGCTCGCTCTCGAACTCGGAGCCCCGAAACGGTCCGTCGTTATCGGCCTTCACGGCAAGCGGCGGACCGTGCTGCAGGAACAACGCCCGTATCGCGTCCCGCGCCGTATTCCCGTCCTTCGATGCCACCGGCAGCCAGAGCAGATTCGAGATCACGAAGGACCTCGTCTGCGACCTCCCTGGATAGCTTGACGTGCGGCGCGTCCTTCATGGACGCCAGAATCTCGTACATGCGCATTCTCAACGCCGAGGTCTTGTCATCCTGTTTTGTGGTGAGCTTGAGAACGGGCCGTAAGCAAGGCGAGACTAATACTCCACGCCGATGATGTCGTGGGCGTACTCGTGAAAGCTCTTCTTCAGGTATTCTCGGATTTCCTCCAGGTCGTCTCGGACGTCCTTGTTGTCTTCGCTTTCTGCGGCCTTGTTGAGCGCCTTGAGAACATCTGCCGGTTCGCTCCTGTACTTGGCGTACAGCAGGAGCAAACATTCTCTTTTCGTGCCGATGGCAAGTGGGCCCTCGAATACCTGATTCAGGGAAGAATGCCTGATTGCTTTGATCAGTCTCTCGACGCATCTTTCGGCCCCCTCCACGCCCTTCTTCCGCCAGCTCCCGAAGTAGAACGACATGTAGCACTCCTTATCGGTTTCTTTCCCGGAGAGCGCCGAGACCCACACTACGTTGTAGAACGGCTTCACCAAATCGTTCAGGATATCTCTCACCTTGGTATCAGTATACTTCTTCCCGGTACGCAGGCACGTGTTAGACATTACGCAAAGGCTGTCCGGCAATATAAACGGGTCCGCTGGAAGCCGAGAATAGACGAATACCCCCATGTCCTTCGCCGGCTTCCTTATCTGGGCCACTATCTCGGCACGACAGTCCTTCAATGGGCTGCCCTGCTTGAACTCGATGTTCTTCAGGACGATATCCAGCGGATTCTTCCTCCTGCTCTTAAGATCGACTGACCGCACGTTCACTACCCTATTCTCCAGGCGCCATTCCAACTGCTTACTGACCTTGCAGTATTTCGTAAGGGCGTCACGGATCGAGATCTGCTTCTCAACAAACTCGGGGAAGTAGTCCGCGTCTCCCGGGCTCGACACCCGCTTCTCATCATCCGTATCGGGGCTTCGTTTTCTATCGCGGAGCTCCTGATCGAGATTCCCAAGTTCGGCCCCTCCGTTGATCCCCAGTTCGCAGAAAAGAATCCCGAGAAAGTTGTAGGCGCTTCCCGGCGGCACGTACACGGACGACACTGTCGCGTCCAGATCGAACTCGAGATCCTCCCCCGGAATTACATGAGGCACAGCCACCAAGAGAAGCAATGCAAACACGGTGACCGTGAAAGGGTTCTTGATGAAGTTCATGGCTGCTCCTACGGAGTTTTCAACACAAACGTGATGGACCACTTGATCAACATTTCTCCCTTGTCCTCGTCGAGATCTTCCACCCAGGCCTTTAGGGTATTGTCTCCAATTATCGGATCCTTGGGCGTCGTTTCCTTCTCCGCTCTATCAACGAATGCCCGCCAGTGGTGCTTGACTTCGAACACCGTCTCCTTCTCCTTCAGGGGCTTATACTTGCCGTCCTTATCGTACCACAGGTAGGCTTTAATAACCGGGATCCTGTTGCCGTCCTCAAACGGCGAGGCTATCTCCTCCACCGGATTGTCCTTGGAATTGTGCGTCTTCTTCGGATTGTTCTTGAAGGAATCGTTGAGCATCTTCTGTATGATTGGCCGATCCGATGTTGCGGTTGGCGTGTCCTCGTATAGCATGATCTTGCATCCGCCTCTGTCCCCCAGAAATATGTTCTTCTTGGTCTGATCGAGGATTTCGTATTCAAAGGGCTTCTGGAAGCGGGATTTCAGATCGCCAATATCGATAATCCTGTGCGAGGAAGCTTTTCTCTTGGGATTGGTGATCTTCTTCCAATCCTTCTTGGTCTTGTACGTCATCTTCTTCGATGTGTAGTTGTCTTTCATTGCGTCCGACGTCAGCGGGTTGTTCTTCTTCAGGGGCCAGATGAGCAAGCTGCCTCTGGGGCCGGTGACCTGAAGCGGCTCGGAGTCCATACAGGTTCCAGTTCCATAAGTATACACAACCTGCAGCGGAAGCTTGGCCGTCAGATTCTTCGGCGCAGTAATCGTAGTGGTCTCCTGCTTTTTCCCGTTTGGTGTGAAGGTCGCCTTATCGAAGGACCAAGTGCAGGTTCCCCCCTTCGGATACTGAAAGGCCTTGAGCAGATGTTCCCCCGCGGCGAATATCTTGCTGTTTCTCGGCCAGTACTTCTCGCTCTGCGGCCAGAGAAGCACGCCGATCGGCGTGACCTTGATGTTTTTTGTCGGGTTGATTCCCTCCGCAATCTCATTGTCTTCGCCGTCAGCATCCTTCGCCTCATAAGAAATGGTCGTTGTTGTTCCACATACTATGTCACCCGCCTTGTTCTTCCAGACAGGGTAGATATTCACTTTGCCATCGTCCTTTTTCTCGTCCGTCAAACCAACCGAATCGCCGGCGACTACCGCCCATTTGTCCAGAGCGGTCAGCGCACCTTCCGCAAGCGTCTCAGCAACCTTGCCGTCAATAATCGCCTTCAGGCTCTTCTCCCCCTCGTCGAAGGGGATGTAGTAGTGCGGGATATCCTTCTCGGAATCGTTCGTCTCCGAAGCTGCTGTCAGCCGCCCAACATTCTCCCCGGCTTCAGCGGCGGTCTCGGAGGAAGAGTCGTCGAGTTCCACCCGCAACACCTTCCAAGTATGGATATCTATCTGATCCTCGCACGTGACGCCCCCAAGGGTGTATTCCACCTTCGCGTACCCGTCCCCGACCTCTTTCCCTTCGAAATACGTGGATGCTGCGGCCTTGTCGCCAAAGTCCCCTTTGATGCCCTCTACACTCCACTTGTAAGAGCCTTTTCCAGGCGTTCCTTTGGCAACGAGTTCATTAGCTCCACCCTGGTCCCCAACCGGCGCATAACGGTCTGTCCCTTGGATGATTTCCACCCCCACAAGCGTTATCTTCGACTTGTACTTCTCTTCCGACGCACTGTAGGCCAAGGGATCGTCGTCACTGTCCTTGTGCTCATCATCAGGCTTCTTGTCATCAATATTGCAGCTCATGAAGAAGGTCTGCGTGCCGCCGGCACTGGGAGTCCATGTGTACGACCAATCCAAGCCCTTTTCCTTCTCGTCCCCAACGTATTCCCCTGCCTTCATAGGGTTGGAGGCATTCTCATCGTTTACATGAAGATTCATCTTGCTCTTGTCGGCAAAATGAGCATATGGCTCGTAGAGGCCGATGTCGCAAGTATGACGCAAGTCTACGTCAACGGTGGCAAAAGAAAACTTCACTTCTTTGACGGCAGACAGAGCATACACTCCCATGTCCACCTCTTCGTTGGCTATCAGCTCGAAACTTTTTCGATTCGGTCCCGTTTTTTTGAAGACGACCGTCGCCGTGGCCTCGTATACGCGAATCTCCGGGTCGCTCGGCAGCTTCTTGTCGAGAGGATACCTGTAGTGACAGTTACACATATCCTCCTCTGCACCAAGAGTCCCCGCCAGGAAGAAGAGAACCGCCAGAACAGGCAACGCAACCGGTATCGTTATTCGAGAATGATTCCGAGACATGATTCACTGCCTCCAGTTGAATGACTTCCTGCAACCCCACTCAGCTCAGTAAAGGCATCGTAGCAGGAATGTGAGTCACGTTTCAAGAACTTGAGCAGATGCCGATGCGAAGCATCTCCCCTACTGCTCCTTCTCCGCCGCGTTCGACAGGTAGTACAACGCGTACGCCGAGTTGCGCCACTTGAGTCCGAATATCTTGGGCCTCGGAAGGGAATCCGCCGTTGCCAGCACCTTCCAGGCATAATCCTTATACTTCTCCTCACCCGTCTTGTGATACAGCAAGGCCACCCCCAGAACGAGATTGGAGATCATGTACTCGTCGGCAAGCCGCTTCTCGTACGCGCCCTTCAGGGCATCGATGATTTCTTCATTCCCTGTCGCCCAGTAGGCGTACACCATACCCTCATAGGCGATTCCCCACATGAACTTGTCGCCCTTGTAGTACCTTCCGGATTTGGTCGGGCCCATTCCCCTTTTCGCCATATACTTCAGACGATCCAGATACTTCTTCTCCCCGGTCAGCTCCCACGCGCACCAGATCTGCGCCAGGTGCGCCCCGAGCCCCCGCGCCGCCCACCCCTTGTCAGCCGAATGGTTATTGAGCGCGTTGTTGGCCAGGAGCATGGCGTTGTCCAGACTGCGAAGGTCGCCGTAGAGATAGTACAGGTTGAACACGCACTGGCTCTTGGCGTGGTTGAACTCGATGGATACGTAGGGAGAGCCGTTATCGAGCGCCACGTGGTTGCGCGCCGGGCAGTACCGGCACGCGCCTATGTACTTGGCCTTGTGGTGCCAGTGGCAGATAAAGACGTCGCCCACGTGGCGGGCGGAGGACTCCCAGCGGTCGCGGAACCGGTTGTCGCCTGTGCGCAGAAACTGCAGAAGACACGTATTGGGATACTCGTAATAGTTCCCCGCCCAGGAATAGTGCCATTCGGGCCGGTCGTTGGGGCTGTTTTCCTTTTTGCTGAAGTACCAGTGATACTGGTCCCCCCACGGATAGAACCCATATGAATCCACCGGGCCGGGGGCGCCGTAGCGTTTACCGTCGAGCTTCTTGATGATTTTCTCCATGCTGTCGCTCATCTTCTTATCGTGTTCCAGCACTTTGGGCCAGTCGTCGCCGAAAAGCTTTGGATTGCTCTCCGCGATGGGTCCGAACGCTTTGGCCTCCCGGCAGTAGTAGGCGCTTGGTGCGAAGGCGCGCAGGGGAAGCTGTGTGCCGGCGAAGAACTGGTTGAGTACTTCCGGGCCGACGCCACTGTGGAAACGAAGGGTGATGTCGTGCGTCCGCGACTGCCCGCGGAACACCTCGTGATCGAGGTTGCTCTCTTCCGGAAAGAAGCCCAGCCGGAGGGTTCCGTCGACTTTGGCAACCACCGCCTTCGGATTCATCTGCCAGAACCACCGTATGCCGGCGGCCAGGTGTTTCGTGCCGCCGCCGAGATCGATCCACCCGAGAGAAAGGGACTTGTTGCTCATCCCCTTGCCCTTCGCCTTCTCCTCATTGCCGAGCAGTACGACGAAGTCGTCGGCCTCCCTCTGCAGGGCCGCGGCGCTACCGGCGGTGACGCTGCCCGTCCACGGCGCGGCGTCGGTGCCGATCGCCACGGAGGGGTTTGCCATCACGGTCGGGATCTCGAACGCGAGGTCCTTCATCAGGAACCTGCTGCCCACCCCCTCGCCCTGACGGTTCACGAACGTGTGGGTGATCCGCACGACGGGGGAACCGGCATACGCGTGGAACCGTACTATATAATCGAACACCCGGTCGCCCGCCTCGTTCTTGTGGGTGCCGGTGGCCTTCACCGTCACCCGCATCGGGCCGGAGCGTTCTATTGCCACCTTCCCGTCGGGGTCGCCGGAGGATGAGACCGTCTTGCCGTCGGCCGTGACGACGCTGCCGCCCTTGCCGCCCGGCGGTATCACGAGCGTCGCGTCGGAGAAGTCGCCCTTGCCGGAGGGGTCGAACCAGGCGCCGTCGAATCCGTTGAAATTGGGGCCGCGCACCACGAACTTCAGCGGCCCGGTCACCACCGTCACCTTTCCGTCCGCTTCGGTCGCCGAGAGTTTCGTTTCCGGCGCCTCGACGGGCGCGCCGGTATCGACCAGTTTCACTACAGTCTTCCCGTTCGGTGCGACGGACGCCTGGAAGTCGGCGTGCACCCAGCGCACCCCGCCCTTCTCCGTGTGCCATTTCGACACCTCGAAGAACTGGCACGGGATCACGTTGCGCGCGGCGTCCTTCAGCACGAGGGTTTTCGCGTCCGGTACCGTGCCCTCGGAGAGCGGAATTCCCATCGTCACCGGCTCGTTCAGGCGGACGGTGCCGGTCTCTTCCTGAAGCGTGAGCGTAGTGATCTCCCTGTCCGCGGCGAACGCGGCGGCTGCCACAAGGAGCGCCAGCAGGAATGCCGCGGCCGCGCGAGAATGTCGTGGAAACATGACTGTCTTTCTCCGATTGAATGAACGGATGTCTCATTCTAGCTCGCTGGCTTCCCGCGGTCAAACGGCTGTCCGTTCCTGCGCGTTGTCCGGATTCCCCTGCTCGCCCCTGCCAGATGCACGCTGTATAATGCGCCCTATGCACCCACTAACCCGTCGCGACTTCCTGAAGGGCGCGGCCGCGGGAGCGGCGCTCCTGCCGGGAATGCTGTCCGCCGCGGAAGCTCCCCCATCGCAGGGGGCCATTGCCCTGCGGCCGCTGGGCAGCACCGGGGTGAAGGTGCCGATACCTGATTCATCGCCATGAAGACGTAAGGTGGCGCACTTCGAGCAGAACGTGGCGGCGGCGCGGAGATTCAATCCGATGACGGCAGAGGAGATGGAGGGGGTGCGCTCCGTGGGCAATTCAGCGGATGAGGCGTGGGAGTATAAGAGGTGAGATGAGATGGGATGGTGTGGTAGTTTAGTCGTATGTTGGAGTGGAGGGGCTTAAGCTAAGGATGTTTAGAGGCAGCAGCCTGATCAGAAGATGTGGCTTAGGTGCCTCGACCGCCCCTTCCGGTTCCAGAACGCTAATTCAAACTGATGTCTCCATGTTGCGTTAATATATGGGGAGGAATCTATGCGTAGGTTGATTCTGTTCATTGTCTTG
>CAYMFW010000147.1:0-12158 GCA_964389785.1 uncultured Planctomycetota bacterium | reverse complement strand
CCTCCAGCATCAGCCGGCGCAGGTTGCCGTACGTGCTGACGTTGTTGAAGCCGTGGTCGTGCACCCCCATGTGGGTGACGTGGCTCGCCATCACCCGGCGGGTGCCCTCCCGCCCGAGCTTCAGGAACGTCTTGTCGCCGGTGGCGTCGAACTGCAGCAGCGCCGCACCGTACTGGAAGCCCTGGGTCCATTCCGTCCAGCCCTTCGCGGTGTACTTCCCCCGCACCGTGAAGACCGGCGAGCCCTTCTTCGGGTTCCAGCCCTTCTCGATCGACTTGATCTTCCGGCCGGAGAGCTTCCAGAACCGGTCCAGCTTCCTCGCGAGGTCCTTCGGTTTGAGGTCTTTCCTGATCTTCATCATGCCTTGTCTCCTCTGCTGATACCTCGAAACCGCCTATTATCCGGCACCGGACAGCAGGTTTCAAGGTCGGGATAGGCCGCTTCGAGGGGATTGACTGACGGCCGTGCGGGGATATAATCCCTTCCGAGGAACGCGTCCCATGTTCCCGGCGCAGGGAAGACGATTGCGGGAGGCAGTATGCGGAAAGGCTTCTCTCTCGTGGAGTTGCTGGTGGTCATCGCGATTATCGCGCTGTTGGCGGCGTTCGTGCTTCCCGGCCTTTCCCGCGCGCGCGAGTACGCGTACTTCACGTCCTGCAAGAACAATCTCCGGCAGCTGGGCATAGGACTGACCATCTACGCCGGCGACTTCAGGGGAGGGTTCCCGGACGTGGACAGATGCGGCACCTTCGACTACGGGATCAGAGGCCGCCGGATAGGGGCAATAGAGACGCTGACCAAGTGGTCGGGCAGCGGTTGGAACGTGCAGCAGCACTTTCTCAGCCAGTTCTACGATCTGGAGGGTAAGGACGGCCCGTACGGCGCCGGCTGGAACTGGGACAACAACTGGCAGCAGTACTGGACCGGGCACCCACGCCTTCCGGGGCTGTACGGGGTGCCGATAGAGCTGCTGTTCGACCCCATCATTAAGGTGAGGGGATGGATGTTCGGCGCCGATGAGTCGGGCCATCGTTACCCCTGCGATACCGAACAGCTCCGCGACAAGGCGGCGCGGAACTGCGGCGGCGCGTTCGGCTACACGCTCTTCGTGGGATACGTCGGGTGCTACCAGTACCAGTCGGCGGGGAACACCACGCACGTGCTGCCTTACGGGTGGCTCAAGAACGACGAGGAGCCGTTCCGCCACATGACGAAGAGCAGGCCGGTGCGCACGTCCAATCCCGGCTCGGTCTGGCTCGCGGCCTGCCTGCCCTCGATGACCGGGACGGTCGGGACCCTCTGGAGAAAGAACACCGGCCACTTCGGCGCGGCCCAGACGATACCCGGGCTGTACCGGTTCAATGTGCTGCACCTGGACGGGCACGTTCACGACGACATGTGGCGGACGCCCGAGCTCGTCACGGACTGGCTCATTCCCTCGCTCGACCAATCGGACCCCTCCTGGTGGGGCCGCCCCTACGGCTGGCGCTTCAAGAGCAACTGGAGCGAGGGTGTCGAGCTCATCCCGGACTTCGAGAAGTCGTTCGACACGAACTGAGGGCCGTTCTTCCCCGGCACGGTCCGCGCGCAGACTTTCGACTTAATTGCTTAACTCCGTCCCCCGGGTCTGGTAGCATGCGCGCTGAAGGAGGCAACGAAATGAAGACTGGCGCGATCGCTATCCTTGTCTGCGCGGCCGCCGTGCTTCTCGGGCTGTTCCTGATGAGGGAGCATCAGCCGGCACGGGAGGTCGTGAACGTCGATGAACTGAAGGACGCGCGCACGGAGCACGGTGTCCGTTCCGAAATGCTCGCGGCCCAGATACGGTCCCTGGAGGAGCGGAACGCCGCCCTGGAGGCGGAGAGGAACGCGCTGACCCGGAACATCGCGGAGATGAAACGGCGGATCGCGGCCGCGGGAACGGCCGAGGAGACCCTGGCTACACCTGCCTCGACTGCGCCGGACGAGACGGCGGCTTCCGCCGACGCAGCCGCTGTTGCTGAGGCGCCGGCTGGAGAACTCGCGGACGAAGCCGCGGAGGAACCGGGAAAGGCCGCGGAGGCGGGCTCGTTCGGCAGGATGCTGAGCGGCATGATGAAGGATCCCAAGATGAAGGAGATGATGCGGTCCCAGCAGGAGATGGGAATCACGATGATGTACGGGGACCTCGTCACGGAGCTGGGTCTCTCCGAGGAGGACGGGGCCGCGCTGAAGAAGCTGCTGATAGACCGGCAGATGTCGGTGATGGAGCTTTCCATAACGCTGATGGACACCACCGCGGACGAGGCCGAGCGGGAGGAGGCCCCGGCGAAGATCAAGACGGAGACCGAGAAGTACGAGGAACAGATCAAGGCGTTTCTCGGCGAGGACCGGTTCGCGCAGTACGAGACGTACAACAAGTCGCTCCAGGAGCGGATGACCCTGGGCCAGTTCAAGCGCCAGACCCAGTATCTGGACACCGCGCTGAGCGATCTCCAGTACACCCAGATGATGGACGCCATGAAGGAGGAGCGGGAGGCCTTCAGCTTCACCAGGAACCTGGGAAACAACCGGGAGTTCGACCCCTCCGTGTTCCAGGAGAAGGTGATGGAGACCTACTTCAGGGAGAAGGAACAGCTGGACGGCAGGATTCTCACCAGGGCCTCCGGCATACTCACTCCGGCGCAGTACGACGCGTTTAAGACGTTCCAGACCAACCAGCGCGCGACGCAGAAGATGAGCATGGAGATGGCGAAGAAGATGTTTCCGGAGAAGAAGGACGCGCAGGAGGAATAGCGGTGCCTCATAGACGTTTCAGACTGAAGGACCTGCGGGACCTGAAGGCCGAGCTGGCGGAGCTGGGCGTGGAGATTCCCCTCGACATGGACCTCTCCGTGCTGGGCGCGCCGATCGAGATAGCGGGCCGGGAGCTTCCCAACCGCTTCGCGGTGCATCCGATGGAGGGCTTCGACAGTAACGCGGCCGGCGCGCCGGGCGAGCTGTCATTCAGAAGATACGGCAGGTACGCGGCCGGTGGCAGCGGCCTGATATGGTTTGAGGCCACGGCGGTGGTCCGGGAGGGGAGAAGCAACCCGGGGCAGTTCTGGATCAACAGGGACAACGCCGGGGTCTTTGCGGACCTCGTCGAGCACACCCGACAGACCGCCCGCGACAGGAACGGCCACGAGGTGCTCCTGATCCTCCAGATGACGCATTCCGGAAGGTATTCCAAGCCGACGGGCGTGCCGGAGCCGATGATCGCGCACCGCAGTCCCATCCTCGACCCGCTGCACGGTCTTTCCGGCGACTATCCGCTGGTGACGGACGACTACCTCGACGCGTTGCAGGAGAGGTACGTCCAGGCGGCGCAGCTGGCGGCCGGGGCCGGGTTCGACGGGGTGGACATAAAGTCGTGCCACCGGTATCTGGTGTCCGAGCTTCTCGCGTCATTCGAGAGGAGGGGCAAGTACGGTGGCTCGTTCAACAACCGCACCAGGATGCTGCTGGAGACGGCGGCGAGGATACGGGAGCGGGTGGACGGCATATTCGTCACCACCCGGATGAACGTGTACGACGCCATCGAATACCCGTACGGGTTCGGCGTGGACAAGAACGACGTGAAGGTGCCGGACCTGGACGAGCCGATAGAGCTGGCCGGCATTCTGAAAGAGGCCGGTGCGCCGGTGCTGAACGTGACGATAGGGAACCCGTACTACCAGCCGCAGTACGGCCGGCCGTTCGACTTCCCGATAAAGGGACTGGACGTTCCCGACGAGCACCCGCTCCGGAGCGTCGCCCGGTTCCTGGGGGTCACCAGGCGGATACAGGAGGCGCACCCCGACCTGCCCGTGATAGGCAGCGGATACACCTGGCTTCGTCACCTGATGCCGTACGCGGCGGCGGCCGTCGTCAGGACCGGCGGCGCCACGCTGATAGGCCAGGGCAGGGGCGCGTTCGCGTATCCGGAATCGGTCAACGACATCCTGAAGAAGGACGGCATGGACCCGGCGAAAGCCTGCGTCACCTGCTCCGCGTGCACCCAGATAATGCGCGACGGCGGGCGGACCGGGTGCGTCGTCCGCGACAGCGAGATATACGGTCCGGAGTACCGCCTGGCCAGGCGGTACTCGCTGGACCGGCTGAAGGACGAGGCTGCCCGGTGCCGCGACTGCCTGTTCGCCACCTGCACCCGGGGCTGCCCGGCGGGTGTGGACGTGCCGAAGTTCATAAAGGCGTTCCTGAACGACGACATAGACCTGGCGTACCGGACGCTGAAGGAATCCAACGTTCTCCCCGAGATGTGCGCCTACGTGTGCCCGGCCGAGGAGCAGTGCGAGGGGAAGTGCCTCGAGACGATATTCTGCGGGAACTCGGTCGCCGTCCGCGACATACAGCTCTTCGTTTCCCGCGCCGCGCGGCTGAAGGGCATCACCGGCGTCCGGATTCCCGAGAAGGTATCCGAGAGGATCGTGAGCATCGTCGGGGGCGGACCGGCCGGCGTCGCCTGCGCCGTGGCGCTGCTGGAAAGGGGACTGGTCGTCACGCTCTACGAGGCGGGCGATGCGCTGGGGGGGACGCCGCGCGACCTGGTGCCGGACTGCCGCATGGGAATCGAGGAGGCGGGCGCGGAGATCGAAGCGGTGCTCCGGCCGGCCGTCGACGCGGGACGGCTGGAGGTGCGCTATCGGTTCAGGCTCGGCTCATCCGTTTCCCTGGACGACCTTCGAAAGGAGTCGGACACCGTCGTGATCGCGACGGGGCTGTCGGATTCGGTGAGCCTCGGTTCCGCGGACGGCGTGGTGGACGCGCTCGCCTTCCTGGCCGAGGTCAAGAACGGCCGCGTCGCCGGGATCGAGGGCAGGGTGGCCGTCCTCGGCGGGGGGAACACGGCCATGGACGCCGCCTCCGCCGTCGTCGAGCTGGGCGCGCGCGACGTGTACGTGGTCTACCGCCGGTCCTTCGTCCAGATGCCGGCGTGGAAGGAGGAGGTGGACCGGTACATCCGCTCCGGCGGGCACATACTCGCCCTCACCCAGCCCGTCGGTTACGTGACGAACCAGAGCGGGGAGCTCACCGGCCTGCGGATCGCGCGCACCGAGCTGGGCGATCCCGACGATTCGGGAAGAAGGCGCCCGGAGATCGTTCCAGACAGCGAGTCGGTCCTGTCCGTGGACATGGTGATCGAGGCGGTCGGACAGACGCTCTCCGGCGAGGTGGCGATGGAGCTGAAGAAGGCGGGCGTGAAGCTCGGATCGAACGGGCTGATAGAGATCGACCGGGAGACCTGCGCCACGAACGTGCCGGGCATCTACGCGGTGGGGGACGCGGTCAACGGCGGCACCACCGCGGTGCAGGCCATCGCCGAGGGGATGAGGGCCGCGAAGGGGATCTAGCCCTTCAGGAACAGCAGGTACACCAGCATCGCCGCGGCGAGCACGTAGCTGAGCCACTGCTTCTTCTCCGCCTTGCCGGAGACGATCTTTATCACGCCGTAGCTGATGAAGCCGATCGCCAGTCCGTCGGAAATCGAGAACGTGAGCGGGATGCACAGCATGCTCAGGAATGCAGGGATGGATTCCGAGTAGTCTTTCCACTCTATCTTCGTCACGTTCCGTATCATCAGCGCCCCGACCAGCACCAGCGCGGGGGCGGTGACCGCGGGGCAGCCGGCGACCATGGTGACGAGGGGAGTGAAGAACGGGGCTACCAGGAAGAGCAGCGCGGTGACGACGGAGGCGAGCCCGGTTCGGGCGCCGTACTCCACGCCGGTCGCGCTTTCTATATAGGAGGTCACCGTGCTGGTGCCGACCGCGGCGCCGACCACGGTGCCGGTGGCGTCGGCCAGGAGCGCGCGGTTGGCGCGGGGGAGTTTGTTGTCTTTCATCAGACCGGCCTGCTCGCCGACCCCGACCAGGGTGCCGACGGTGTCGAACACATCCATGAAGAGGAATACCAGTATCAGCGCCCAGAGCTGCTTGATGTGCACAAAGACATTCTTGAGATCCATCATGAAGAGTGTCGGCTTCAGCGACGGCGGCCTGCTGACCATCCCCGTCATTTCAGTCTGGCGCAGAATAAGGGCGGTGAGCGCGGCGACGACGATGCCTATCAGGATGGAGCCTCGCACCCTCCATACGTGGAGGACGGCGGCAACGGTCATGCCGGCGGAGAAGACAACGAGATTGGGCAGCACCTCGGACGAGCGGATCTTCCCGGCGAGCTGGACCAGCGTTCCGGGATTGCCGACGATCACTCCGGCGTTCTTCATCCCGATGAAGGCGATAAAGAGGCCGATGCCGACCGCGATGCCGTTCTTCATGCTCGGGCTTATCGCGTTGATGATCGCCTCGCGGACCTTGAGGACGGACAGGAGGAAGAAGAGCACCCCGGACACGAACACGACCCCGAGCGCAATCTGCCACGGCACCCCGACGCCCAGGGCCGCGGCGGCTGGGATGACGGTGAAGACGAAGAAGAAGTTCTCACCCATGCCCGGCGCGAGCGCAATCGGATAGTTCGCCCACAGGCCCATGATGAGCGTCGCGACGAAGGCGGACAGGCAGGTGGCCACCGTCACCGCCCCGAGGTCCATGCCGTTGGGACTGTTGAACATCACCCCGGTGATGACGGCCGGGTTGACGAATATGATGTAGGCCATGGTGAGGAAGGTGGTGACGCCGCCCATTACCTCGGTACGGACGGTGGTGTGGTGCTCCCGGAGCTTGAAGAAGCCGTCGAGCGTGTCGCTCATGACTTCATCTTGGTCCACTTCCTGCCGCTGTGCGCGCTGGCGACCACTGTCTCGATGAACGCGTTGCCGATTACGCCGTCCTCGACGGTGGGGAAGTCACACTTCGGAATCCTCTTCCCGGCCAGCTCCGCCCGTATCGCCCGGAACGCCTCCAGGTATATGTTGGCGAACGCCTCGATGAACCCGTCCGGGTGGCCGAACGGAAGCCGACCGGCGGCCTGCGCTTCGTCGCACAGGCACGGGTTGCCCTTGGAGTAGATCGTCTTTGTTCCCCACGGCTCCTTCATATGGAGATAGTTGGGGTCCTCCTGGTTCCAGTAGAGGCCCGCCTTCGTACCGTAGATCCGTATGTTGAACCCATTTTCCTCGCCGGTGGATATCTGGGACGCCACCAGCACCCCCTTCGCGCCGCCCTTGTACCGCACCAGCACGTTTCCGTCGTGGTCCAGCCTGCAGCGGGGGATATGGCTGGTGAGGTCGGCGCAGACCTCCTCGATCTCGAGGCCGGTGATATAACGGACGAGATTTTCGGCGTGGGTGCCGATATCGCCCATGCAGCAGGACGATCCGGCGACCTTCGGGTCGGTCCGCCAGCGCTTCCTGGCCGCGTTCGGCGTGAACCGGCTCATCCACCCCTGGGGGTATTCCACCATGATCTTCCGGGTCGGACCGATCATACCCTTCCGTATCATCCACCGGGCCTGCTTCACCATCGGGTAGCCGGTGTAGTTGTGGGTGAGGGCGAAGACCTTCTTCGATTTCCCGACCACCTTCCTGAGCTCCTTCGCCTCCTTCAGGCTCATCGCCATCGGCTTGTCCAGGATGACGTTGAAGCCGGCCTCCAGGAAGGCCCGGGCGATCTTCACGTGGGACGAGTTGGGCGTGACGATGGAGACGAAGTCTGTCCGCTCGTCGTCGGGGAGCTTCGCTTCCTTCTTCACCATCTCCCGGTAGGTGCTGTAGACCCGCTTCGGGTCCAGGTATATCGCCTTGCCGGTCTTCTTCGATTTCGACGGCTTCGACGAAAACGATCCCGCCGTCCATTCCGCCTCGCCGTCCATGATGGCGGCCATCCGGTGCACCGGGCCTATGAACGAGCCGGCGGCGCCGCCGACCATCCCGCCTCTCAGCTTTCGGTTGAGCATCCGAATCCCCCTATCTGTAGGTCACCTTCAGGGCCTTTCCCTGTTTCGCGCTCCTGTCGGCCAGGTGCATCAGGTGTATCGGCCGCCTGGCGTACTGCGGCGTGATGACGAGGTCCGTGCCCTTCGTCAGGTGCGCCGCCACGTTCCTGTAGAAGCGGATCCATTCGGCCTTCTGGTTCCTGCCCGTGGAGACGAGCTGGGAACCGTCGTTGCGGGGCCGTATCATCCTCCAGTCTCCGTGCCCCATCTTGTACATGCCCTTCGTGCCGAAGATCTCGATGGTGCCGGGCCTGGGATCGGCGTCGATGTTCGTGATGCGGAAGTTGAGCAGAACCCCGTTCTTGAACCGGACGATCGCCGTCGCCTCGTCTTCGATTGCGTCCTTCCGGTACTTCGATTTCTTCGCCCAGAACCCCCAGTGGTTGAAGCCGGTGACCTCGACGGCCTCGGAATCGATTATCTGCAGCGCCCACTCCACGACGTGCGCGCCCCAGTCGTAGAGGATCCCCCCGCCGATGGACTTGCTGGTCCGCCACCACTCTTTGGGCTGTCCGTAGCCGCCCATGTGCGCCTCGACGCGCGCAATGTCGCCGATCGGCTTCGACCTGAGCTTCTTCAGCGCCGTCACCACACAGCCGTCCCAGTGTCGGTTGTGATAGATTGAGAGCATCACCTTGTTCCGCTTCGACGACGCGATCATCGCGTCGCACTCCTCGGTGGTGATCGCCATCGGTTTGTCCACCACCAGGTGCCGCTTCCGGTTCATGATGCCCACCCCGAGCTTCCGGTGGGTGTTGTGCGCCGTCACCAGCGCCACCAGGTCCGCCCCCGACTTCTTCAGCATCGCGTCGATGGATGAATAAAGCTTGATGCTCGGATAGTCCTTCTCCGGGAACGCCGCCCGGGCCTTCTCGCGGGCCGGTTTCAGCGCGTCCACGATCGCCACCGGGGTCATCCCGGCGGCCAGCATGTCGTTCACGTGCGCGTGGCCCATCATCCCGAACCCTATCACCGCCGTCCTGATATCCTTCGCCCTCTTGAATCGTTTCATGATTCCTCTCCTGCAGTCCAGAGGATGCCGCGTTTCGCAATCTCCTTCGCCTCGGGCACCTCGAAATCTTTCGCTACGTGTCCCAGGGAAGAGAAGAACACCCTTCCCCTGCCGTACGTCCGCTTCCACACCACGGGCATCACCGTGCCCTTTATCCAGTCGACGCCGCCGTGCTCGCCGGTGAACGTGGTGGTCGCCAGCACCTCGTTACTCGGGTCCACATGCATGTAGTACTGCTCGCTGTGCATGTCGAAGTCCTCGAGCCCGGCCGTTATCGGATCGTCGTGATTCGTGATATTGACCCTGTAATCGATCACACCTCCCGGATGGACGACCCACTGGCCGCCCGTCATGAACTGGTACTCGCAATTCTGTCTGAACGAATCGCACATCCCGCCGTGCCAGCCGGCGAACGCGACCCCTCCCTTCACCGCCGCGAGCAGGGCCTTCTCCTGCTCCTTCTCTATCGTTCCCATCGTCCACACCTGGATGATCACCGTCAGCTCCTTCATCAGATCCTCGTCCAGGTACGAATCGAGCGTGTCGGATACGACGACCTGGAAGCCCTGCTCCTCCAGCCAGGGCGCGAAGATGTCCACGCACTGCTTCGGCTCGTGGCCGTCCCAGCCGCCCCAGACCATCAGTGCGTTCTTCATCGCGTGTTCTCGACCCGGGGTATACACTCGCTCATTCTCGGCGCCCATGGATGCGGAGATGGGCGCCTCCGAGGACGCGCTTCGACCGACCAAGGAAGGGCCTGCGGCCCGTCGGTCTCACCACGAACCCGTTCGTGAATACCCCGGGTCGATCTCCTCCCATTTTCGCTACCTATCAAAAGCCGCGTCGAACTGGACGCCGGACGCTTCGAAGTCGACGCTGCGCACGAACTCGCACGCCTCGCGCGCGCCGTGCTCCCGTGCCATCCCGCAGTCCTCCCACTCCACCGACAGCGGGCCCTTGTACCCGGTGTCGTTCAGCGCGCGGATGATGCCCTCGAAGTCCACGTCGCCGCGCCCGAGGCTGCGGAAGTCCCATCCCCGCCGCGGGTCGCCGAAGTTCAGGTGCGAGCTGAGAATGCCGCTCTCGCCGTCGAGCGTCACCGCAGCGTCCTTCATGTGGCAGTGGTAGATGCGCTTCCCGAACCTGCGAATAAACTTCACCGGGTCGACCATCTGCCACTGCAGGTGGGACGGATCGAAGTTGAAACCGAACGCCTTGCGGTTCTTCACCGCCTCCACCGCGCGCGCCGCGGTGTGGATGTCGAACGCGATCTCGGTGGGGTGCACCTCCAGTGCGAACTTCACGCCGCACGCGTCGAACACGTCCAGTATCGGGTTCCACATCTTCGCGAAGTACTTGAAGCCGTCGTCGATAAACCGGTCGCTGATGGGGGGGAAGGCGTAGACCGCGTGCCAGATGCCGGAGCCGGTGAAGCCGTTCACGACCTTCACGCCAAGGTTCTTGGCGGCCTTCGCGGAGTCCTTCATCGCCTGCACCGCCCACTTGCGCTTCGCCTCCGCCTTGCCGTGCAGCTTCCTGGGGACGAAGCCGTCGCTCCGGTCGTCCGCGTTCGGGTCGCACACCAGCTGGCCGGCGAGGTGGTTGCTGATCGCCCAGCACTTCAGGCCGTGTTTGTCCAGTATCGCGAGCTGGTCCTCGCAGTAGCTCTTGCTCTTGGCGCCCTTGGCGACGTCCATGTGGTCGCCCCAGCACGCGAGCTCCAGCCCGTCGTACCCGAAGCCGGCGGCCATCTTGGCCAGGTCCTTCAGCTTCAGGTCGGCCCACTGTCCGGTAAAGAGCGTCACCTTTCTCGCCATAAGTATCTCCTTCCGTGATATGGAAACGGATTGCCCTATAAAGAAAAAATCATACGCTCATGAAAAACGGTGTCAAGAGCGGGGAGTACGTGTTCTGAGCGGCTTCATCATCGGCCCCCACGGGCGGCTCTTCCTCAGCCGTCTTCCGAGCACCCGGTACACGTCCGGCAGGTCGAAATGCTTCAATATCCCTCTCGGCATCACCGAACGGGGCCATGTGTGAACCGGGCTGTCCGCCAGCAGGCGGTAGCTGGGAAGATAGTGCAGTATCTCGACTCTGGGCCCCGACGGGTGCAGCAGCGCCGCGAACGAGGCGATGACGGACCCCAGCCCCCTGCCGGCCAGCTCGATCTTCGTAACTCCATTCGCCAGAAGGAAATCCATCGTTCTCAGCACGTCCAGGACTCTGCCTCCCAGGTAGTCCTCCCCGAGCATGTCCGAGTACTGGGCGTACATGAAGTCGGCGTTGTAGGGCAGGAAGAAATCGACGTTGCCGCTGGTCTTGGGGAACGACTGTCCCATCCCCCGCGGGTCCACCGTGATGAAGGACGTCCTTCCGCGCGCGAGCTTTCGCACGTCCCTCAGCTCCAGATCCTCCAGGCTCGATGTGTTTCCGATATAGAGCTTCGCAGGTCCCTTCGGGGGATACGTGAGCGGAATGTCCTTCCCGTGCGCGGTGACGATCGCCTGGATGCCGGGCGCGGTTTCCACCGCGAACTGCCGCTGGAGGCCGAGCGGGCCGGTCGCGCCGCCCCGGTCCCGGATCATCCGATGGTGGGGGACCGGCATCGCCTTCGGGATGCTCAGCACCTTCCGTGCCGCGGATATCACCTTCTTCGCGCCCGGCGTCCCGCGCCGGCGCTCCAGCTTTGCCGCGGTGTCCGCCGTGAACTCGAACGCCCGGCGGCTCCCGAACGGGTGCGTCTCACCCTTCGGAGGAAGGGCGTAGAGCTTCTCCTTCTCGACGAGCTTCACGCCGGTCTCCCGAATCGGGGCGCGCACGCCCGCGTGCTTCATGAAGAAGCCGTACATCGCCTCCCGGCACTCCTTCGAATAGGAGTGCGGCCCCTTCCCCGCGAAGAACGCCGCCGAGCCGTTCGAGCCGAGCAGGCGGTGGACCTTCCGGACGTCCTCGTAGGCGGCGCGGGCGGCGCGTATGTCGAAGAAGTCGTCGTCGGTGGCGATGATGATCGTCGGCCGCGGCGCGTACGTGAGGAGAAGGTCCGCGTGGTCCAGTCCGGACGCCAGTATGCCGGGCGGGTCCTGTTCCGCGTCCGCCGGCTCCTCGTTCTCCAGGTTGGCGAGATACGAACATATGTAGCAGTTGGGTGAGGCCATCGTCACCCGGGGGTCGAGCGCGGTGACGTACGTTGTCTGCGTGCCGCCGCCGGAGTTGCCGGTGACGCCCACCCGGG
>CAYMFW010000146.1:0-12161 GCA_964389785.1 uncultured Planctomycetota bacterium | reverse complement strand
GAGACCGCGCAGATAAAGTAGCGGCGTTCGGGGATAGACTACTTCTTCTCGGGGGTCTTGCTGCGGGTCTCCTTGAGCCACTCCCCGTCGACCATCCCGTAGAGCCGGATGTCGTCGAGCCTGGCGGTGTAGCGGTTCTCGCTCGAGCCGGACATGGTGCTGTAGGAGCTTCTGGTCTCGATCCGGATGGTGCTGTCCTGGCCCATCTCGCCCTTGTCCGTCACCTTGAGTATCTTCTTGGTTCCCCAGTACCAGGTCAGCGTATCCTTCTTCCGGAGCCACCGCATCGGGATCATCTCCAGCGGGACGTTGTACAGATAGTTCTCGCCGCCGGGCATGACCATCCCCTGTTTCGATACGCTTATGTCGGCTCCGCTGCTCCCGTAGTAGTACGAGTACCGGTACCACGAGAAGCGGTACTCGCCGATGTACACCGAGAAGTTGGAGCCGCCCGTGATCTTTGCTTCGAAGGAGATGTCTCCCACGAAGCGGATCTTGTTCTTGAGTCCGCAGTACCTCTTTCCGGACAGGTTCCCGTTCTCCACGCGCCAGCCGTCTTTGCTTCTGGAGCTGGAGCCTGTCGGCTCCCAGTCGTTGAGCTCTTCCTTCTTGTCGAACGAGTAATCCACCCGGAACGCGTTGACGCCGGCCACCCGGCGCACGGTTCCCTCGATCCCGGGCAGGGGGCTGACGCTCGTAACGGATGTCCCGCCGCCGGTTTTCTTCTCTTCGGCCCGGGCCGCCTCCCGTTCGATGACGGACCGAAGGCTGTCGAGCGTCTTCTTCGACGTGGCGAAGGCCTGCGTGTCCGCGTAGTCGTTCCTGAGGGTTTCGAAGGTCTCGAACGCGCGGGGCCACTTCTTCGTCAGCGCCAGCTTCTGCACCGACGCGATCAGGTCCTCGGCCTTCTTTTCCGCCAGCCGCGTGTCCATCTCCTCGAGGAGGGATCGATGAATGACGACGGGGGTGCCCGTCTTCTCCTGCCCGTCGAGGATCTTTCCCGCTTCCCCGGTTTCGCCCCGGGAGAGATAGAGCATGGCGACGCCCAGCGGATTGCCGATGCCGTCCTCGCGGAGCTTCGCGAGCTCGAGGATCTCGCTCGTCTTGAGGTTCCACAGCGGCTGTGAAAATTCCGCCCCGCCGCTCTTGATTCGTATCCTGCCGTCCTGCACGCCGGCTATCTTGCCCGCGATTCCCTGTATGGTGAAGTCCTTTCCTATGCTGGCGGCCGCCTGCGTCTCCGCTTTCTTCAGGATCTCCTCCACCCTCTTGAATTCCTCGAGCTCGCTCCGGAGCCGGGACTTCACGTCGGCGAACTCCGGGTTTTCCTGGAAGCCCCGGTAGGTGCGCAGGAGCGACGGGAAATCGCTCTTCTCGAGATGTGCCAGTGCCTCGCCGCGGGCACGGGCGACGAGGGCCTCCTGCTGTTCCCTCTTTCTCTCCGCCTGCTGCCGCTTCTTCTCCAGGGACTTGATGGTCTCCGCCGCCGTCTTGGCGATGTCGGCGGTAGTCTTCGCGGTGGCTTTCATGAGGATGCTGTGCGCCTCGGCGAACCTGCCCGCGGAGCTGAGCGTGTCCACCTGCTTTCCGGTCTTCGCGAACGCCTCTTCGGCGGCCTTGCGTACCTCTTTCAGCTTGCTGTCGGCCTTCGTCCTCCACGGGTCGCTCTTCACCCTGGTGGTCAGGTCGAGCAGGGCTTTCTCGCCCGTTTTGAAGTCGGAGTTCGCCAGCGCCGCGTCCGCGCGCTGTATCGCCTTGGACAACATGTCGTCCGTGCCGGTTCTGATTCGGTCCGCTTCACGGGAGGCCTGCGCGCCGGCCGCCGTGTTCGGGTGCTTCGCGGCCACCTTGCCCAGAGCATCCAGCATTGCCTGCGGGTCCTGACGATTGCCGAATCCCGCCCGCCGGGCGTCGCGGAGCATCGCCTGGGCCTCTCGCTCGAGCTTCATCCGCTCGTCGGAAGGGGGCCTTACGGGCGGTCCCTTCTCGACCGGGGTGGCCTCGGGAATCGGGGTGGCCTCGGGAACCGCGGGGGTCTCGGGCACCGCGGGGGTCTCGGGGGACGCGGCCGGCGTTTCCGGCACCGCGACGGCCACGGGTGGCGCCGGGGCAGGGGCCGGTTCCCGGCCCCGCCCGAACACCAGGATGAGCGTTATGATAATCGCCGCGAGCGCCGCGGCCCCGCCGGCGATGACCGGGGTACTGAGCAGCGGATTGGCCGGGGAGGGCCCGCCGGCGTCGACGGCGGCTGCGGGTGTCGCGGGCGTGCGCGCCGAATCGCCCCGGCAGCCGGCCACCAGCTCCCGCAGCTCCGCGGCGCTCTGGGGGCGCTTCTGCCTGTCGCGAGCCATCATCTTGCGGACCAGTGCGGACGTCTTTCTGGACACGGCGGGGTTCTTATGTGACGGGTCCGGCCTGGGATCCTTCAGGTGCTTCGCGATCACGGCGGTCGGCGAGGTGGAATGAAAGGGGTACTCGTTGGTGAGCATCTGATAGAGGGTGGCCCCGAGGGAGTAGATGTCGCTTCGGACGTCGAGGTTCTCGACGCCCTCTATCTGTTCGGGAGACATGTAATAGGGGGTTCCGAAGACGCTCCCGGCCATGGTGACCGATGAATCGAGAATCTCCTTGGCCAAGCCGAGGTCGCTCAGCTTGGCCGTTCCGTCGGGGGTGACCATTATGTTGTCGGGCTTGATGTCCCGGTGGATGATGCCGAGCTGCTCGGCGTGCGCAAGGGCGCCCGCTATCTGTTCAACGATGCGGAGCGCCGCGTCTTCCGGGAGCGCCCCCTGCCGCGCGAGCATGTTCCTGACGGTCTGTCCCGGGACGTACTCCATGACGAAATAATACGTCCCCTGAATCGCGCCGGCGTCTATGGCCCTGACCACGTGACGGCTGTCTATCTTGGCGGCGGACTTCGCCTCTCTCAGAAACCGCTGGACGAAGGCCGGATCATCGGCGAGCCTCTTCGCCAGGATCTTCACCGCGACGGCCCTGTCGAGGCTGATCTGTGTGCCCTTGTACACCACCCCCATCCCGCCCTGTCCGATCTTGCCCTCCATGGTGTACCCCGGGATGCTGACGGGCGGGCGGTCCTCCGCGGCGGACGCGGCGCGCCGCAGGGCCTCCTTCTTCTGCATCTCCGTCATATAGCCCTTCTGTACCGCCACGTCGAGCACGTTCTGTTTCAGCCCGAGCTCCTGCGCCTTCTTCTGGACCTCGACGCAGTCCCGGGCCTGTTTCTCCGAGAGGAAGCTGCCCTGCACGAGCATCTGCAGGAGTTTTTCTTGCGTGATCGTTGCCATAATTCTACCCCGTCGCCGATCCCATGGAGATTTCCGGTTACTGCGGAGAGTTAATCCCCTTTCCTCTTTCCTGCGTATGATACGAGGTGTCCGTTCATCCAGTCAAGCGTTTGGGTAATTACTCCTCCTTGCAATTCCGTCCGTCCAGAATGTAGCATAGGGGGCTTTCGGCTCCGGATGGAAGGGAATATGGAAGGTTCTATCGTGAGAGTAACCGTCCCCGCCGGCGCGGAGGATGGGTACGAGGTCCGGATAGGTTCCGGTCTGCTGGCGCGGATACCGGCCGAGGTGGCCGTGCTGCTGCCCGGGGCGCGCCCGTTCGTGGTGACGGACGCCAACCTGCGGGAGGCGGGGCACCTGGCCGCGATGGCCGGGGAGGCCTTCGAGGACGTGTATTCCATAGACCCGCCGGGCGAGACCTCGAAGACGATCGAAACGGTGGAGAAGATCATCGACGCGATGGAGCAGAAACGCTTCGGGCGGGACACGGTGGTGCTGGCGCTGGGCGGCGGTACGGTGGGGGACGTGGCCGGGTTCGCGGCGGCGATCTACAAGCGCGGCGTTCCGTGCGTGCAGATTCCCACCACGACGGTGGCGCAGGCGGATTCGGCAATCGGGGGAAAGACCGGGGTGGACTCCCGGCTCTCCAAGAACGCATACGGCGCGTTTCATAACCCGGTCCGGGTGTACGTGGACTGCGCCACGCTGAAGACGCTTTCCGAGCGTGACTACCGCGCCGGGCTGGTGGAGTCGGTGAAGCACGGGATGATAATGGACGCGGAGTACTTCGAGTATATCGAGTCGCACATGGACGGGATACTGGCGCGCGACGACGCGGCACTGCTGCATCTGGCGGAGAAGAACTGCGCGATAAAGGGACACGTGGTGGCGGAGGACCCGAAAGAACAGGGGCTTCGGCGGATACTGAATTACGGTCATACGATAGGGCACGCGGTGGAATCGCTGAGCGGGTACGCGCTGCTGCACGGCGAGGCGGTGGCGATAGGCATCGTGGGCGCGTGCCGGATCGGCGAGGCGCTGGGCACAGGCACGGGAGAAACGACGTCGCGCGCGAGGACGGTGCTGGAGAAGCTCGGCATGCCGGAGGCGATCGAAGGCATATCGAAGGAGCCGATTCTGGATACGATGCGGCGGGACAAGAAGAGCGTCGGCGGGCAGGCGCGGTTCGTTCTGGTGAGAGACATCGGCGAGACGGACCCGGCCGGCGGCGGATACGCCGTGGAGGTGCCGGCGACCGTCATTGAGGAGACGCTCTCGGAACTGGGAGCCGGATAGGAGGAAGCATGTTCAGACCTGAGATTAAAGTGCTCGACTGCACGATTCGGGACGGCGGGCTGATGAATGCCTGGCAGTTCGACGACGACTTCGTCGGCGCGGTGTACAAGGCGCTGGCGGCGGCCGGGGTGGACTACATGGAGATCGGCTACCGGAGCTCCGAGTCGGCGTTCTCGCGCGACGACAACGGACCGTGGAAGTTCTGTGACGACAAGGATATCCGCCGGATCGTCGGCGACAATCACTCGGACATGAAGCTCTCCGCCATGGCGGACATCGGCCGGATCGATTTCGACGACATCCCGGCCGCGGACGACAGCGTGCTCGATATGATCCGCGTCGCCTGCTACGTACACCAGATGGACAAGGCGATCGCGCTGGCCGAGCACTGCCTGGACAAGGGGTACGAAGTCACCATCAACCTGATGGCGGTCTCGAAGGTGATGGAGCGGGACCTGGACGAGGCGCTGGACGACGTGGCGAGGAGCAGGGTGCCGGTGCTCTACCTCGTGGACAGCTTCGGCGCGATGTACTGCGAACAGGTGGAATCGCTCACGAAAAAGTACATCGCGGCGCTGCCGGGCAAAACGATAGGGTTCCACGGCCACAACAACCAGCAGCTCGGCTTCGCGAACACCATCGAGGCGATCATCCGCAACTGCAACATGCTGGACGGGAGTCTGCTGGGAATCGGCCGCGGGGCGGGGAACTGCCCGCTGGAGCTTTTGATGGCGTTCCTGAAGAATCCGAAGTTCGATCTCCGTCCGATCCTCAGCGTGATCGGGTCGCACCTGATTCCGCTTCAGCAGAAGATCGCGTGGGGCTACCACATGCCGTACATGGTGACCGGCGTGATGAACGAGCACCCGCGGAGCGCGATGGCGTGGATGAAGTCGGAACAGAAGGACGACTTCGCCGCGTTCTACGACAGCGTGGTCAACGTCGAAGAGACCGACTAGCGTAATTGGAGTAACCTGTCCCCATCAATCAGCGGGCGGGACGCGCGGCCTCCAGCGCGGAAACGGTCGGGAGCTTTTCGGGCGGTATCCTCTGGACGATAAGGTGCGATCCCTTGTTGGGCTCGAAGCTCTCCCCGTCGAAGCGGAGGCGCGGGCTCTTCTTCACCTGTATCACCAGATAGCCGAACAGCTGTTCCCGGTACCGCGCCCTCGGCGGCAGGACCTGGGCCAGCCCCTTCGACCTGCCGGGTCCCCCGTCGGGTTCGATCTGGTGCTGCACGCTGTACACGTGGTTCCGGAACTCATTCGGTGTCGCGCCGGTGAACCGGGGGCCCTGTCCGGTTCGGGAGAGGCTCACGTATTCGTAGAAATCGGACTTGCGCACGTTCTTCGATCTCCTTCCGTACCTGTCGTCTTCCTTCCAGCACCCCAGCACCAGCTGCATGTTCACTATGGTGACGGGAAGGTGGTTCGTCACCGCGGCCTGGATCCGGTTCGCCTCGGAATCGAACGACACCTCGACGGGAAGGGGGCGTCCCTCCGGCCAGAAGGTCTGCGCGAGCGCCATCCGGTATCCCCAGGGGGCCATCCCGATGGCCAGCTCCGTCTTCAGATGGGCTCCGGACTCCACGTCGATCGACAGGTTGCCCGGACGGCCGTACGGGGACATGTTTCCGTACGACCATCCGTACGCGTAATCGCGATCCGCGACCCCGGGCGGCAGGAGCCATGCCCGGGTCCGCTCGGGAATCCGGAGCGGGTAGTGCCGGGCGCCTCCCGACGTGAGCGTCGTCATTCCCCACTGAACGCCGCCGGTGGGGGTGAGCTCGGTGACCGTCAGCCACTCCATGTCTCCCCGGCGGTAGCCGAGCACCGGTCCCAGCACGCCCGCGAAGACGGAGAAGAGGCCGACGGTGATGCCGACGTACCACGCTACCACCTTCTTCCGGCGATTGCGCAGGACCATCAGCACGGCCGGGCCGGTGAGCAGTACGTACAGGAGGAAGAAGAACGCCGCGTGCGTCATGGACGTGGTCGCGTTCGGGGTGTCCTGGTTCCACCGGTACGATATCGGCCGGCCCAGAAACCGAGGGAACGCCGGCTCGGCCATGGACTCGAGGAGCCGTATCAGCTCCCGGCCGAGCGCGTCGGTCCCGGGGCCCTTGTCGAAGAGCGCGGCGGGCGCCAGGATGAGCGCGCCGGAATACGCCGGCACGAGTGTGAGCGTCGCGGTCGTCTCCCGCGGATCCGGCGGACCGAATCGGATCTCTTCCGGCAGCGCGGCCCGGATCCTCTCGAGCGAGGTCCGGTCCTTTCGGGAGATTACCAGCGTTCCTCCCCAGCACAGGTAGTCGGCCAGCACCCTCGCGTGCTCGCTCTCCAGAGGCTCATCGAGCGGGCGGTGCGAGATCACCACGGCGTGGAATGCCATCAGCGTCTCGGCGGCATACGGCAGCTCCCACGTGCCGATGTGGGTGGTCGTCACCGGGCGCTCGCCGGAGGCATATGCGGAACGTGTTTCGTCCAGGTCAGGACCTTTTCTGGAGAGGGCGTACGGGGGCCGCGTGCCGCTTCCGGAAAGGGTAAGGACGTTGATCGCGGCAATGTCCAGCGGAGAGAGCATGCCGGACGCGGAGAACGGAAGTCCGGAGCCCATCTCGAAGGTATTCTGCCAGATCAGCTTCTCTTCCGTCCGGAACCGCAGGGCAAGGTGGGACCCGTCTTTCATCCCGAGGCAGAGGCGCAGACGCTTGGCGGACATCGGTCCGACGAACATCTCCTGGAACATGACGCGCACCGTTCTCCACGGATCGCCGTCCGTGAATTCCTCGATCTCCCACACCCCCGCGACCGGCTCGTCCGTGGTGTTCTCCGCGGTTATCAGGACGGGCACCGGCAGCGTCGGGTCGTATCTTCCGGAGAACCCCCGCCTGACCTCCACGACGAAGCCGTCGGCGGCGAGGGGAACGGTGCGCGGGTCGCGCCGGCCTGCCTTGCCCTTCGCGGCGTACGCGGGCGCCGCCGCCAGAAGCAGCGCGGCGAGCATCACGCTCACGGCGCGTCGTCGCATGTTCCCTCCTGATACCGCTTGATCTGCCAGTACTTCCGGTACGCTTCGTACACCAGCAGCGCGGTGAGCGGGCCGTGGAACAGCAGAGACATCACCGGATGGTACGTCTCGTACAGGTTCCTCGATACCATGTGGGTCTCCCTGAACACGTACGCCAGGTACGACACCGGCGAGAGGTAGCCGAGCACGGCCGCCAGCGTGAGGTTCATGCGGGGCAGGGATTCCATCATCTGAATCCCCGCGAACGGGACGATCCACAGCAGCACCATGTACGCGCTCGCGATGGCCGCGGGGGTCCCCCGGGTCCAGTACCTGCAGCAGAGGATTCGTATCAGCGCGTAGTGCTGTACGCCGAGCAGGATGACGAAGGGCGCCAGCGCGTACAGGCGCGGCTGTCCGAGCATTCCCCCGCCGGACCCGTACTTCGCGAGCCACGCGTTGCCCTGGATGACGTCGCGGAACAGAGGCAGTACCATGGTGGCGGAAAAGAGCATGATGAGCGTTACGACGAACGACGTGGTGTCGCAGAAGGATACCGTCAGCTTCTGTGAGCCGGCCTGCAGCGGCCGCCACAGCGTGCTCCTGTCGTGGGAGAACAGCCACGCCGCGATCAGCAGGCATCCGCCGAGTATCGCCGCGCTCGCGGCGGCGAATTCATCCTCGTCCAGGCCCGTCGACTGGTAATGCAGGATGCCGAACGAAAAGGCGCACAGCGCCGCCATCAGCGCGATCAGTCCGCCGTAGCGGAGCGGGGCCTCCCAGCGGGTGAGCCACGGGGTGCGGTTTTCGTAGAAGAACGACATTTCTGAACGCCTGCGCAGGCTGTAACGGCGCCGGAACAGGCTTGACCGCCTGGAGTCGCCCTTCATCACCACCTCGCCGAAGGTGCTGTTCTCTCCCATCAGGCAGTGGATGGGTCCCATGAGCGCCACGCCGAGCGCGATGGTTCCGACGCCCAGCGACCAGAGCAGGAAGTACGCGAAACCGCCGATCCGCAGGGTGAGCGGACCGAGGTCGAGAGTGATGGTGTTCAGCTCCCAGGGGGGCGCGCCGAGCTGTGTGACGAGAGCGTCGTAGAACGGATTCATCAGGAAGCTGCTCGGGACGCACGCGGTGGCGACCAGCGGCAGGGGGGCGAGGCCTATCCCGTAGACCGCGCCGAAGAGCACGACGGCGCTGGCGACGGCGGCCACGTCGTGCGAGAAGGTGGCCATGGCGAGAACGCAGACGGCCAGCAGGTTCACGTACAGCCACAGCGAGACCATGCCCCAGAACACGTAGCCGATGCGGGCGCCGCCCAGGCTCAGGCAGAACACCGCAAAGGGCAGGGACGCGACGACGATGAGCAGGAAGAACATGTTCGCGGACAGTATCTTGCCCGCGAAGTAGCGCGCCGGGGCGATGCCGGTGAGCACCAGCTGGTCGAAGTACCGCCCCCACCGGGGGCCTTCGAAGATGCCGGAGACCCGTATCGGAACGAGTACGGTGAAAATAACCCCCAGGCCCAGCAGCAGGACGCACGCCAGGTACTGTCCCAGGCCGAGCTGGGAGCTCACCATGGACAGGGTCGAGTCGCCCCCGGCCGCCGCCAGATAGACCATCAGCCCGAGCAGGCCGCCGAGCGAGAGGGTGGTGAAGGTGAACCATGTGCCGACGCGGTACGCGGAAAGCACGTTGCCCATGTCGTGCAGGAGGGTGGGGCTGTCGCAGAGCTCCCGGAGGCGGGGCAGGAGCTGTTTCGGCCGGTTCAACTGACGACTCCCTTCGTGCTTTCCATGAAGATGTCTTCCAGGTCCGGCCGTTCCTCGCGCACCTCGAGCACCTGGATTTCCGAGTCTATCAGCGCCTTCAGAAGGGCGTTGCAGTCGGGGGAGCTGGAGGTGACACAGAGCACGTTTCCTTCCGTCCTGCAGGCGGTTACCTGCTCGATCCGGTCGAGTCGGGCGCAGCCGTCCTTCACGTTCTCCTCCGGCACCCGGATACGGATCAGCTTCTGGGCGCTGGCGAAACGGTCCCGGAGCTCTTCGATCGTGCCGGCCAGTTTCTCCTTGCCCGCCTCCAGGATGCATATGTCGGTGCAGATGCTTTCGATGTCCGCGAGGATGTGCGAACTGACGATGATGGTCTTGCCCATGCCCGCCAGCTCCTTGAGGAACGTGCGGATTTCGATGCGCGCCCGCGGGTCCAATCCCGCCGCCGGTTCGTCCAGCACCAGGAGCTCCGGGTCCGGCAGAAGCGTTTTGGCCAGAAGCAGACGCTGGCGGTTGCCGGTGGAGAGACTCCGGACCGTCACCTCCTCCCGGCCGTTCATGTCGGTCAGCTGCAGCGCCCGGCCTATCACCGCGGTGCGCTCCCGGAACGGCACGGCGCAGGCGCACGCGAAGTAGCTCATGTACTCGCCGATGGTCATGTTGAGCGGCAGGGAGGATTCGGCCGGCATGAAGGATATCCGCCGGCGCACCTCCCGGGGCAGGCGCAGCGCGTCGAAGCCGCAGACGGAAAGGGCGCCGCCGTTCGGCTTGGCGAGGGTGGAGATCATGCGGAGGAGCGTCGTCTTGCCCGACCCGTTGGGGCCGATCACCCCCATCGTCCGGCCCTTCTCGACGGTAAGCGACAGCTCGGAGACCGCCACGACGGCATCGTAGGTCTTGGTGAGCGTCACGGCCCGTATCATCCGGCGGTTTTCCTCTCAGGGGGCGGCGGGGGCGAGCTCCTTGCGCTTCACGAATATGTGGGCCCAGCCGTCCGTGAACTCCTCGAACGTGACGTAGAGATAGCCGTTCGCGGCGTCGTACGCCAGACTCGGGTCGTGCGCGGAGTTCGCGGTGTTCACATTCAGCTGGTCGCCGTCCAGCAGCCACTCCTCCCGGTCCGCGTCGTACGTCGCGGTGTAGATGAAGTAGCCGTCGGTTTGACTGCTCTCCTCCCACGCGACGGTCAGCGTGCCGTTCACCACGAGCAGGCTCGGGTTGGCCGAATCGTAGTGCGCCGCGGTCGTGTAGGCAGAGACCGGTCCGCCTCCCACGGTCGACCACGCGCCGTTCTGCCATTGCTTGACGTAGACGTTCCGCACGTCGCTGCTGTTGGTCACGGCGTAGGCGACGTACACCCGGTTCCCCTGCGTGGCCAGGGACGGCACTGAGAGGACGTTCGAGTCGTAGTCGGAGGCGATAGCGTCGCCGAGGTCCGTGAAATTCATTCCGTCCCATGACGACACGTACAGGTCGCTGCGGTATTGTTCTTCGTGGTGCTGTTCCCAGTGGGCGATATAGCCGGTGTTCAGTCGTATCGTCATGCCGAGGCATCGGACGCCGGTGGCGTAGTCTCCGTCTGATTCGTTCCGGCTCAGCGGGCTGGAGCGGACCACCCAGTTGTCTGCGACGGACGCGACCCACACGTCGTCGTCCCCCTCCGGATCGGAGGCATCCGTCTCGACCCACCCGACGATGGGCGTGTTCACGCCGTCTCTCACGGCGATGGCCGGCTCCCATGCGTTCGCGCCCACGCTTTCCACCTCGTCGTAGGGCACGCTCACCTCGTCGCCGTTGTTCATTCCCGCGGGCGACCAGCCGCCGCCCGGAGTCCAGTAGCGGACGAAGATGCGGTCGTAGAAGGCCGCGCCGTCGGCGGCGCCGTCACCGGCACGGGAATACGCCATGAATATGCCGTCGCCGTTCGAGCAGAAGGCGGGCGTGGAATGTGCCGAGGAGTTGCAGTTTCCATCGGAGGGGTCGATTTCCGTGTCGCCCCAGGTGGCGCCGCCCTCGTCCCATACGTGCAGGTTCACCTCGAAGCTCGCGTGCCGGTAGCCGACCGCGGGGGTGTCGTCTATGATGAGCATCGTCGGGTCTTCCGACTCCGCGCCGGCGGGGCTGACCTGCAGGCCGAGCTGTTCCCACGCGCCGGTGGTGACGAACGTCCAGGTGTCATTCGCGGCGAGGCCGTTGTTGGCCAGGTCCTGCGCGCCGGTGGTGACGGTAGCGGTGTACTCGGTCGAGCCGTCGAGCGGGGCGGACGGCGTGAAGGTCGCGGTGAGATCGACCGGGTCGTACGTGACGGTGCCCGCGACCGGGGCGGCGCCGTCGCTGAGGGTGAACGTGGCGGTGGTGATGGTGGCCGCCTTCATCGGCTCGCTGAACTCGGCGGTGACCAGCGTTCTGAGGGCGACGCCGGTGGTGGTGTCGTCCGGGACCCGTACCAGTACCTGGGGCTTGGTGGTGTCGGCAGTGGTGCCGGTGTCGAACGTCCAGGTGTGGTTCGCCGCCAGCGCGTTGCCCGCGGCATCCTGCGCCGCCGTCGTGATGGTCGCGGTGTACGTGCCGCTGGCGGTGAGGTTCGCTCCCGGGGTGAAGGTCGCGGTCATCGACCCGGTGTCGTAGCTTACCGCACCGGTGACGTCGCTGGTGCCGTCGTTGAGCGTGAAGGACGCGGTGGTGATGGTGGCGGCGGTCATCGCCTCGCTGAACGTCGCGGTGACGGAGGTGTTCAGCGCGACGTTGACGTCCAGATCGTCCGGAACCATGTCCGTGA
>CAYMFW010000145.1:0-12331 GCA_964389785.1 uncultured Planctomycetota bacterium | reverse complement strand
GATCAACAGCCTGCGAATGAGGCCGGACCGGATAATCGTCGGCGAGTGCCGCGGCGGCGAGGCCCTGGACATGCTCCAGGCGATGAACACCGGCCACGACGGCTCGCTCACCACCGTGCACGCCAACACGACGAGGGACGCGCTGGCCAGGCTCGAGACGATGGTGCTGATGGCCGGGCTGGAGCTCCCGTCCCGGGCCATCAGGGAGCAGATATCCTCCGCCATCGACTTCGTCATCCAGCTCTCCCGAATGCCCGACGGCACCAGGAAGCTGGTGGAGATAATAGAGATCACCGGCATGGAGGGAGACACCATCGTGTCCCAGAAGGTGTTCGAGTACAAGCAGAAAGGGTTCGACAAGGAACACCGGGTGGTCGGCTCCTTCGAGCCCTCCGGGATCATCCCCTACTTCATCCACAAGATCAAGGAGAGGGGCATCCCGGTGGACATTGGCCTGTTCAGCAACAAGAGGAAGTAATGGACCTTCGCGACATGGTCGTGATGCTTCTCGTGTTCGCCGCGACGGGCCTGTTCGCCTACATCGGACTCCGGCTCTTCACCCGCGGATGGGAGAGCTACGAGAAGCGCTACGTGGAGAGCACGGAGAAGTCGCTCGACTCGGTCTACCTCAGTCTCACCCCCCAGCAGATAGTGTTCCTGTCCCTGATGTGCTCCCTCACCGCCGGGATCATCACGGTGATCATCGCCGGGGGGGAGCTGATGTACGGCCTGCCGGTCACCGTGCCGGCGTTCTTCCTGCCGCGGCTCGTCATATTCATGCTGAAGAAGAAGAGGGACCATCAGTTCAGCGTGCAGCTGGTCGACTCGCTGGTGATGATGGGCAACTCCCTCCGCGCCGGATTGAGCCTCCAGCAGGCCGTGCAATTGATTCCGCGCGAGATGCAGGACCCGATCAGGCAGGAGTTCCGCATCACCGTCCAGGAGATGCAGCTCGGCCTCACGGAGGAGGACGCGCTGAGGAACCTGTACACCCGCATGCCGACGGAGGACGTGGACCTGTTCGTCACCGCGGTGAGCATATCCCGCGAAATCGGCGGAAACCTCACCGAGGTCTTCGACAACATCGCGGAGACCATCAGGGAGCGGTTCCGTATCGAGGGCCGCATCAGGGCGCTCACCGCGCAGGGAAAGGCGCAGGGCATGGTGATGTGCGTCCTGCCGATCGCCGCGGGCATATTCATCAACATTTTCAACCCCGGCTGGATGAGGCCGCTGTTCACCACGTTCTGGGGCTGGGGTTTGATCGGACTTATCGCTATACTGGAGGCGCTGGGAGCGTTCTTCATATACAAGATAGTGAGCATAGACGTGTAGCCATGGGCGGCGTAACAACGAATGAACTGCTGATATACGGCCTGGTCGGGCTGAGCGTGGCGATCGTCACGTGGCTGCTGGCCAACCTGTACAGCCGGTTCGATTTCTCCCGCTACTCCGCCGCCGCCGACATGGACTTCGAGGAGGCCCCGTTCTGGATCAGGGCCCTCCTGCCGTACGGATACGCCGCGGGACGGCTCGCGTTCGACCTGCTCGGCGAGGACAGGGACCTGACGAAGAAATACAGGGAGAGGATCTCGCACATGATGCTGATGGCGGGCGAGCCGGCCGGCATCACCGGCACCGACTTCACCGGGTTGTCCCTCGTCACGTCCGCGCTGGGGCTGCTGTTCGCGGTCATCATCTTCTCGATGGTCAGGAA
This sequence comes from uncultured Planctomycetota bacterium, assembly GCA_964389785.1. Lineage (GTDB taxonomy): Bacteria > Planctomycetota > CAYMFW01 > CAYMFW01 > CAYMFW01 > CAYMFW01. The sequence goes on along the minus strand of CAYMFW010000145.1, from coordinate 10,614 downwards.
CTACGCGGGCGTGACGCTGCTGTCCGGATGGATCATCGGGCTGTTCCTGCCGTTCGTGTGGCTCTCCGACCTCATCAAGGACAGGCAGAAGCAGATCCGCCGCGGCCTCCCCTACTGCCTCGACCTCACCACCCTGGCAGTGGAGGCGGGGATGGACTTCACGACGGCGATGCAGATAGTCAGCGAGAAGCTCAAGGTGCCGGCGCTGGCGATGGAGCTTCGCCGGACGCTGCGGGCGATACAGATGGGAAAGGTGCGAAGCGAGGCGCTGAGGGACCTGGCGAAACGGGCGCCGATACCGGACATGGCGTCGGTCACGGCGGCCATCATCCAGGCGGACGAGCTGGGCGCGAACCTGGGACCGATACTCCGGGTGCAGTCCGAGCAGATACGGACCAGGCGCTTCCAGCTCGCGGAGAAGATGGCGATGGAAGCCCCGGTGAAGATGCTGCTCCCGCTGATAGCGTTCCTGTTCCCGACGAGTCTCATCGTGATATTCGGACCGATGGTGGCGGGTTACCTGGACTACGCATTCCGATGACTGACGAACAGAACCTCTCCGGCCTGCTTGTCGTGCTCACCGGCGGTGAGAAGGGCAAGGTGTTTTCCGTGAACGGCCCGATGACCATGGGCCGGAGCGACGAGAACGAGGTCACCATAGACGATCACTCCGTGTCGCGTGTGCACGCGCGCATCGAGCCGGCCGGCGACAAGTTCACCGTCACCGACCTGGGGAGCAGGAACCGGATAAAGGTCGGCAAGGCGAAGGTGCGCCGGTGCGAGCTGGCATTCGGCGAGGAGTTCTGTCTCGGCAACGTCAGGATGAAGATCCTGGCCCCCACCCCGGAGGAGCGCACCGCCCAGCAGACCATCGTCTCCGCCCCCGGCGGCGAGATGGCGGTCGAGGTGTCCGACGGCGCCCCGATGGACGAGTTCTTCGAGGCCAGGGGACAGCACCGGGAGAAGGTCAGGAAGGTGCTGACGGTGCTGGGCAGCCTTCTGCTCGGCGCCGCGGCTGTGTACGCCGTCGCCCCGTTCTTCTGGGGCGGACCGGGCACCCACCGGGTCGACGCCGTCGTCTGCGAGGGCATCGCCAAGGCGGTACCGGTCAGCCCGGCCGTCAGCGTTCTCCCCGCTGTCGGATACCGCGTGATGGACCCCACGATCGCCGACGTGGAGGTGGACAGCGCGGACGGCTTCATCGTCAAGGTGACGGGCAAGAAGACCGGCATCACGAAGGCGGAGGGAACGAACCGGGCGGGCGGGAGAACGATTATAAACATAGTGGTGAGAATCAGGGCGGACGAGAAATGGAAGATCGACGCGTTCTCCGACCCGGAAAAGAGGGCGTACGCGCTCCAGATGATAGCGCTCGCGAACGATATCGAGTCCCACAGCCCGTACGAGGCGATGAAAAAGCTTGACCTGGCCGCCTATGCGCTGGACAATGTCCATCCGCGCATGAAGGAGTATCGCCAGGCGTCCGAACGGGCGGGAAAGCTGCGCGACAGGATCGACGCCCAGTTCGAGGAGCTCTCGAAGGAATACGTGCTGGCCTATCGGGCCCGCAACCTGGACGGCGCGGTGCAGCGCCTGACGAGAATGAAAGAGCTGGTCCCCGATCCCGAGGACTACAGGCACCAGCGGGCGAGCCTGTACCTCGAGAGACTGGAGAGAAGGCTGCGTCGAGGGGGGTAGGTACATGAAGCTCATCATCTACGCGAAGGGAAGAGCGGAGGAGATACCGCTCGAAGCGACCATTGTGGTCGGGCGGGGACCCAACTGCGAGTTCCGGCTCCACGACCCGAGCGTGTCCACCCGGCACGCCCAGTTCGGCGTGGACGGGGAAAAGGTGACGCTCACCGACCTCAATTCCACGAACGGCACGTTCGTGAACGAGGAAAGGATCGGCGAGCGCGAGCTGACCGACGGCGACCGGGTGCGGCTCGGCGGCATATCCGTCATATTCTCGTGCGGCGACACGTCCGCTCCCCCGGAAGGAGTATCCGAGGAAAGCCAGATATTGGCCCCCATCGGAGAGGCGGAAGACGGCCCGGCCACGGACGACGAGCCCACCCCGGTGGACGAGAGCTTCGCGCCGGAGGAACAGCAGTCGGATTCACCCAGGCCGGAGCTGCTCGCCCGTGACGGCAAGTGGTACCTGCGCGAAAAGACCTCCGGCAAGGAGGTTGAGATCGTCCCGGTGCGCAAGGGCAGGCCCGCCCCGTCCGCCGCCGAGGTCAGCGGCCAGGTGAAGGACTTCATGCACGCCAACACCCTCGCCGCGGCGGTCGCGATACTGGTGGTCGGCGCCATATTCGTCTTCGTGCTACGCAGCATTCTCATCATCCCTCCCCCGCCGCCCGGCGCCTGGCATTTCCCCAAGTACGCCAGCGCGGTCAGGCGCTCCGTCGTCGAGATCGACGCCGGAGAGTACGCGAGAGCGGAGTACTTCCTCTCCACCGCGGCCAGCAAGTACGGGGATGCCGAGCTCGCCAAGACGCTTCTCGACCTGGTCGGCGTCTTCAAGGACGCGCAGAGCCGGAGGAGCCTGCCGAAGATGCAGAGAGCGCTCAGCCAGGTCGGCAGGTACGCCGGGAAGGATTTCAAGGACATAGCCGCGTGGGCGAGCAGCCGGCTGAGGGCGCTCAAGACCGAGTACCGGTTCGAAGAGATGTTCTCGGAGGCCCAGCAGCTCATCAACGCCGGCCAGCTGAAGCCGGCGGCGGAGCTACTGTCCAGGATACCCCAGAAGAGCAAGCTGCACACCCAGGCACAGAAGATGATCGCCGAGATCCAGGGAACCATATGGACCGCCTCGCTCGACATGGCCAACGGCGCCATCGCCAAGCAGGACTGGTCGGCGGCGGTAAATCACCTGCTCGAGGCCCAGAGGAACGGCGCCCCGACCGCGCAGGTGAAAACGAAGCTGGAGATGTGCCGCCGGAACGAGCGTGACAAGGACCGGCTGGCGAAGGCCAACGGCGCCTACGAAAAGGGCCAGTATCCCTCCGCGCTCGCCTTCATCGAGATGATCGGGCAGGGCAGCCCGTACCATGCCGACGGAGTCGCGCTCCGCGGCAGGATCAGGTTCGACAGCGTCGTCAACGACGCCAAGGTGTTCTACGCCCGGGGAGACTGGAAGGGCGCGCTGGAGCTGCTGGCCAGCGTCGACAACCCCGCGTGCACGAAGCTCGCCGAGCACATCAAGTCAGTGAAGAAGGCGTACGACGCGTCGGAAAAGGCCTACGAGGAGCAGAAGATCGAGGAAGCCATCGGGCTCTGGGAACAGGTCGTCGCGCTGGAGAAGGACCCGCAGAACTTCTTCAATCTGCAGGCGCAGAAACGGCTGGCGGTGTGGAAGGACAAGCCGGAAAAGATCGCCGAGCTCAGGTGGCCCAAGGTCGAGGCGGCGGAGGCGAAGGAAAACTACGTCGAGGCCCGGAAGCAGATCCAGGCGATCTTCCTGCTGGTGCCGGATTACAAGCCCGGTCTGGACAAGCTGAAGGACTACCAGGAGAAGGCGGAGAACCTGTTCCAGAAGGCGATGAACCTGCACTCCAAGCCGGCCGAGGCCGTTCGGCTGTATCAGACGGTGATCGACCTGCTTCCCGCGGAGCACGCCTACGCCAAGCGCGCCAAGGAGGAAATCAAGCTGCTCATCGGAAAGGTCCAGCCGTAGCCGCCTGACTTCCAGGGACGGGATTAACATGGCAAGTCAGTGAGCAAGCCCTCGATATAGGTATTGTGTCCCCCGAACGGCTTTTGTATACTCTGCGATTCGCCGGGGAGATACCCAAGCGGCCAAAGGGGGCAGACTGTAAATCTGCTGGCGATGCCTTCGCAGGTTCAAATCCTGCTCTCCCCACCAGCATCGCGCGTGCAGCGCTGACGGCGAGAGTTCTTCTCGCTCATTCTCGGCACCCTTTGCGGAATTGGGCGCTTCCCCCTCGACGGGGCTCGGGGCCCTGAGCTTGCCGAAGGGCGAGGCAAGCTTCGACCGGCCAATGAAGGGGTCCGCCTCGCGGCGGACAGCCGGTCGAATCCAGAATCCGCTCGAAAAACTCCCGCCGCCAGCTTACCGCGCGTCCTTGATCAGCTCCGGCACGATTCCGCCGTCGTTCTCCACGTAGATGCGGTAGACCCTTCCCTCCACCGGCGTCTTCGTGACGATCTCGCCGTACACCGCGCGCACCCCCGGGAGCTTCCCCTCGTTCTTCTCCCCGAAGGTCCACAGCTCGTCCCACGCCGGCTGCGACGACGGATGGAGGTTGTGATGCTTCATGACCAGCCGGTCCTGCCCTATCCTCTCCAGACCGACCACGGAGTTGAGCCGGTAGTACGTCCTGCCTCCCATCAGCACCACCCAGTCCTTCATCACCGCCACGTTCGCGCTGATCCCCCACATGTTGCCACGGATCTTGAAGTCCTTCTCCGTCTCCTTCTTCAGGTCCTTCACGGTGAGCATGCTCACCTTCACGTCGCCGTCCTGCCGGACGTTGTTGATGCTCACCTCGAGCACCGCGGTCTTCCCTGTGAACGCCTTGAACGTCCACACCAGCGACAGCAGGAGTATCGCCGTCAGCAGGGCCAGCACGCCGACCGTGCTGGAGCCGACGATGGGAAACAGCCGCATGAAGAGCCCGACCAGAAGGCCGGCGAGGAACATCGGCCAGTAGCCGACCACCACGTCCGCCTTCCCGCAGGCGAGGGATATCACCAGGAACAGCAGGGCGAAGCCGAAGGTGATGATGATGCGCCACGGCTTGCCCTTCTTCTCGTCGTCACCGCGCGGCCGCTTGAACAGGCTCGCGACGGCCAGTCCGGTGAGGATGCCCGACAGGAACAGGCACATCACCCCGCCGAACGAAGTCCTCGCCATGTACACCAGGAACTTGCCGAACGAACCGCTCAAGAATTCCACGAGCTTCTCCCCAACAGCTACTATCCCGCAATCCTACCCCATGCGGCGTGACCTTGCAATGCCGCGTCCCGCCGCCCGCAACGGCGCTTCCATAACCTCTCCGGATGGTGTAGTATTTCCCCATGAAGAAGCGCGACATATATATTTATATCGGGGTCTTCCTGCTGGTCATCGGGATCCTGCCGCTGTTCGGTGTCAGCTACGGAAGGCTGACGATCGTCACGCAGGTCCTCACCGCGATCTGCGGACTGATCGTCCTGATAAACCGGTAGGCGCCGGGCCTGTCACGGCTCGGTGTAGAGAAGCTTCGGTGCGGCCATCCGGGCCGGATTGAACCACGCCACGCCGGGAACGCCGACCTCCTTCATCCCGTCCTCGTCATTCTTCGGCCTCATTTCCATCACGGTCGCGGCGAAGTAGATGGTGCCGTCCTCCGCCACGGAGCCGGGCCCCCTGCAGTGGGATATGTCCGTCTCCGGGTCGTCTCCTCGCACCAGCACCCCCCAGTCCAGCACCCGGCCGCTCTCCGGGTCGTAGCTCAGCAGGTGGCTGTCCGCCAGGTAGTACAGATGCCCGTCCTTCCCGAACGCGATCACGAATATCCTCCCGGACGCCCATCCGGAATCAGGCGCGTCCCACGGCTTGGCCCAGGGATGGTCGATGATCCGCCCGCAGGTCGTCTCCGCACCGTCGATCTCGAACAGCTGTCCCCGCCTCTGTGTCGCCACGAAGAATCTCTTTCCGTCGGGGGACCGTGCCCCGGTCTGCCACCAGTTCCGGTACGTGCTGGATTCCCGCAGCCGCCGGGGCCGGTGACGGTCCCGGTAGTGCGGCGTCCTCATGCCGGTCAGCCGGTTCACCCTGCCCGGCTTCACCGAGTGGCGCGGCCGTATCTTCTCTTCGTAGTCGTCGGGCACCCATAACAGCACGTCGCCCGAGCCGCCGTCGCCCACGAACATCCGTCCGTCGTCCAGCACCTCCATGTACCGCGGCACGCTCTCCAGATCGCTCGCGGTCAGTCCCAGAATCCGGGTCCGCACCCCCCTGCCCCTTCTGTAGTCCTCCGGCCGGTCCGCGTGACAGCTCACCAGGATGCCGCACGGCCAGGTGATCCCGTAGATGATCATCCGATCCATGTCCATGCAGACGGACATGATTCCCTCGTGGCGTCTCGCCCACCCCAGGTCGATCGTCTCTCCGGTCTTCGGATCGTACGCGAAGAAATGCCCCCCGCCGTACGTCCGGGTATTGTTCGGCCTCTCGTTTCCCACGCTGGCGTGGGTGGCGCCGTAGATCCTGCCGTCGGGGCCCTCGTACAGCCGGGCGTGGATCTTGTTCTGCACGTGCTTCCAGGTGTTTCCCGGACGGAGTCCCTCCGTCTCCTCGTCGAGAAGCACCGGCGAGGTCCCTTCCGGAAGCTTCCCGCCGTCCGGCCCGCCGCGGAGCGCGCCGCTGGTCATCACCGCCGCCGTATGCCATTCGCCCGAGACGACATCGTACGCCAGCAGCTTCGCCGGCTTCTTGCCGGGACACAGGCCGAGATACACCCGGCCGTCGCTCGCCAGCAGCGCGCCGGAGTACACCACGCCGTCACCCGGCGCCGGACGGAATTCCACCGGCACCCGCGTCTCGTTGAGGTCGTGGGGAGACACCGGCGGGATCTCTTTCCAGCCGCGCCGGCCTATGACGGACTGCGTGATGGAACACGCGACTATCAGCGCCGCGGCCGTGAGCCACCAGACGAGAAGCGTTCGTGTTCCGCGTTTCTTCTGTCCCATGTGTGCCTTCATGACGCGACTCTTCATTGTCACCTAACGCCGCGCCCCTGTCAACGCTTGACATTCTAGCATTTACGGGTATTGTACTTACGATGAAGACCATCGACCTTCGCAGCGATACGGTCACCCTTCCGACCACAAAGATGCTCGACGCCATCCGCGGCGCGGAGCTGGGTGACGACGTCTTCGAGGAGGATCCGACGACGAACCGCCTCCAGAAGATGGCGGCCGAGCGGGTCGGAAAGGAGGCCGGGCTCCTGGTGCCCAGCGGCACGATGGGAAACCTCGCCTCCATACTCGCCCACTGCTCGCGCGGGGAGGAGGTGATCCTGGGCGACCGGTCCCACACGTTCCTGTACGAGGCGGGCGGCATCGCCGCGCTGGGCGGGGTGCATCCCCACACCATACCCAACCAGCCGGACGGGACGATGCGCCTTGAGGACATCGATGCCGCGATCAGAAGGTCGGACGTTCACTTTCCGAGGAGCAAGCTGATCTGTCTGGAGAACACCCACAACCGCTGCGGCGGCTCCCCGCTCACCCCGGAATACACGGACCGCGTCGCGGAACTGGCCGACCGCTTTCACTTGAGCGTTCATCTGGACGGCGCGCGCGTGTTCAACGCGGCGCAGGCCCTCGGGGTTGACGTCCGGGAGCTCACCCGCGGCGTGCAGTCGGTCACCTTCTGCCTGTCGAAGGGGCTCTCCTGCCCGGTCGGCTCCGTTATATGCGGCGCGTGGGATTTCATCGAGGACGCCCGCCACGTGCGCAAGATGCTCGGCGGCGGGATGCGGCAGTGCGGCATCATCGCCGCCGCGGGTATCCAGGCGCTGGACGGCATGGTGGACCGGCTGGCGGAGGACCACGCTAACGCCCGGCGTCTCGCCGAGGGAATCGCCGGCATACCGGGTCTTTCCATCGACCCGGACTGTTTCCGAACGAATATAGTATACTTCGAGTTCGAGGACGGTTCCGGGCGAACCGACCTGGTGGAGAGGATGGCCGAGAGAGGGGTGCGTCTTCTGCAAACGGGGGTCGCGTCGTTTCGGATGGTGACCCATTACGGCATCAGCAGTGAAGACGTCGGCGCCGCGCTCGAAGCGCTGGCCGACGTCATGAAGCAGCCCTGAGCTGAAAAGGAGAGCGCAGTGACGAAGATGCTCCTCAGCGCCGCCCTCGCCGCGGCCGTCATGGTTTCCGGCTGCGCGTCCACCCGGTCCTCCGGCGGAACGCCGGCCGGAGACGCCTCGGTCAGCCTCACCTCGAAGCCGCTGGAGGGAGTGGTGATGGTCAAGACGGACGGCATGTACGTCTACTACAGGAACAAGTGCGAGTCGTGCGGCCACGTGGAGAGCAAGGTGCACCGCCTGCTCGGCCCCTCCAAGGGAAAGGCGATCGTCTCGGCCTTCCTGTGCGAGAAGTGCGGAAAGGCCCAGAAGATCACCATCATGGGGCAGTAGATGGCACGCGCCGTTTCCTCGCTCATTCTCGGCGCCATGTATGCGGAGAGATAGGGAATGAAGATCGTCTGCTTCGGTGACAGCCTCACGTCCTGCGGGGGCGAGGACGGTCGCTTCAGCGACATCCTTCAGGTCCGCTTCCCCGCGCATGTGTTCGTCAACCGGGGAGCGGGAGGCGAATCGTTCGTCGAGGGCCGCGAGCGGATCGACGCGGACGTGCTGGCGGAACGCCCCGACGTCGTCCTGCTCGAATTCGGCGCCAACGACTGGTGGCGGGACGAACGCCCGTACACCGACTGGGCCGCCGACCTGGAGGACTTCGTCCGCCGCATCGTGGGCGCCGGCGCAAAGGTAGCGGTGCTGGGCGTGTTCGGCCCCCACCGCGACGCCGGCGGCCGGATGGTCGAGAAGACGGCCGCCACGGACGAGCGCGCCGAGGCCTACCGGAAGCTGGAGCAGCAGATCGCCCGCACGTACAAATGCGCCTACGTCGCGAACATCCAGGAGCACATCATCGGCAACCGCTGCTGCTGGCGCGACCGCAACCATCCGAACGAATACGGCAACCGGTACGTCGCCGACACCATCGAACCGGTCCTCGAGGCCCTGCTCGGAAGCCGCGCCCTGCCGGTCCGGAAGGGCCCGCTCCTGACGCTGAACGACCTGTGGCGCGAGGCCCTCACCCTGGCCTCGGGAACGCTCGCGGTCTCGGACGGCGAGATGAATCTCACCTACGGCGAGGCGGACGCGATCGTCCGCCGGCTGGCGGCCGGACTGCGCGGGGCGGCCGGGCGCGCCCGGCCGAAGGTGGCGGTGTTCCTCCCCAACTGTCTGGAGTTCTACATGGTGTACTGGGCGGTGATGCGCCTCGGCGGAGTGATCGTCCCGCTCAACGTCTGGCTCAGGGAGCGCGCGCTGGCGGCCATCATCCGGAACGTCGAGCCCGACCTGCTCATCGTAAACGGCCCGAAGGACGCCGCCCCGATCGCCGCCGCGCGGGATTCGTCCGTGAAGGCGGTATTCGCGGCGGACCAGGGCGGCGCCGGCGCACGGGAGTACGACGAACTGCTCGTCAGCGCGGAGGCCGCGGAGGTGGAGATCGCGCCGGAGGACCCGGCTATCGTGATGCACACCTCCGGCACCACCGGCCGGCCGAAGGGCGCGATAATGCGCCACCAGGACCTGCTGTTCAACGTCATGACGACTATAAACGCTCACCAATTCTCACCTTCCGACGTGCACCTGCTGATAAACCCGATGTTCCACTGCACCCCGCTGTACAGCATGCTGCCCGCCGCGGCCTATCAGAAGGCGGCCCTCGCGATCACCGCCGAGTCGGCGCCGGCGAAGCTGATGGAGACCGTCGAGCGCGAGCGGGTCACCACATTCCTGAGCACCCCGTACGTGTTCCAGCACATCGCCAACCTGCCGACGCTCAGCAAGTACGACTACTCGTCCCTCCGCCTGATGGCGTACGCCGGCGCGCCCATGCCGGTCGGTCTCATCCGGAAGCTCCAGGAGAAGTTCCCGGACATCGAACTGCACAACTTCTTCGGCATGACGGAGACGATCTCCATGACGCACGTGCTGAGGGGCGAGGACGCGCTGGAGCACCCGGATTCCATCGGAAGGCTGCTGCCCTTCGTGGAGGCGAAGATCGTGGACGAGAACGGCGGCGAGGTCCCGCCGGGAACGGAGGGCGAGCTGCTCTTCGCCCGGGAGAACGTGATACAGGGGTACTACCACGACGAGGAGAGGATGCGCGACGCGCTGCGCGTGATGGACGGAAGAGAGTGGTTCGCCACCGGCGACCTGGCCCTCACGGACGAGGAAGGATTCTTCTACGTGCGGGGCCGGAAGAAGGACATGATAATCGTGGGCGGCGAGAACGTGTTCGCCGCCGAAGTGGAAGCCGTGATACTGGAGAACGACAAGGTCCGCGACGCCGCGGTGAAGGGAGTTCCTGCCGCGGGCGCGCGCGCCTCCCTCGGAGAACTGGTAAAGGCGTACGTGGTGCCGGAGGACCCGTCGCTCACCGAGAGGGACGTCAAGAAGCACTGCACCGAGCGCCTCGCCTCCTACAAGGTCCCCCACGACGTCGTATTCCTGGAGGAGCTCCCCCGCAGCCCCACCGGCAAGGTGATCAAGGATGACCTCCCGTAGGGGACGTTCACAAGTTTACCAGTTTGTTCAGGAGAGCATGATGACGAAGACGACGAAGAACCTTACGGCTTTTCTCGCGCTCCTTTTCACTGCCGCCCTGCTCGCAGGCTGCGGGAGCGAGGAGCCCGGACGGGCGCCGGCCTCCGCCGGAACGAAGCAGTCCCTCGAGTTCTGGCACATACAGGTGTACGACCCCACCAAGGGCGTCGTCGGCGGAGCCGTCTCCCGCTTCCAGGCCGCGAATCCCGGCGTGGAAACCAGCGTCGTGCCGATCAAGAACGACCCCTTC
>CAYMFW010000144.1:0-12580 GCA_964389785.1 uncultured Planctomycetota bacterium | reverse complement strand
TCTCGACAACACCCCGCCCGTCCTGACCGTGCAGAGCCGCCTCCCGGCCGCCAATACCCACGGCTGGAACAACTCGGCCGTCACCGTCACCTACAGCGCCTCCGACACCGGCGCGGGCATCGACGCCGCCGCCAGCGACTACGCCCCCGACACCGTCTCCTCCGAGGGCGCCGGCCAGTCCGTGGCCGCCCACGCGGTGGACCTTGCCGGCAACCGCACGGACCTCACCGTCGGGGACATCAATATCGATCTCACCGCCCCGACGATCACGGCCCAGGCCAACGGCACCGCCGGCGACAACGGCTGGTGGGTAAGCGACGCGACGGTATCGTACACCGTGGCCGACGCGCTGTCCGGGGTGGACCCGGCTCTCGGCAACCACGCCGACGACGTGCTCGGTGAAGGTGCCGACCAGGTCGCACAGGGCGACGTCTACGACAAGGCGGGCAATCATGCGGAGAAGCAGATAGCGGATATCGATGTCGACCTCACGCCCCCCACTATCACCGCCGCCGTCACGCCCGAGGCCAACGCCGCCGGCTGGCACAAGACCGATCCCACCGTGACGTTCTCAGCGGAGGACCAGGCGGGGCTGAGCGGGGTGGCGTCCGTGACCGAGCCCGTAACGGTAACCGAAGAAGGCGCCGGCCTGGAAGTCCTTGGCGTCGCCAAGGACAACGCGGGGAACACGTCGGAAACGAGTGTGACAATAAGCCTGGATAAGACCGTTCCGACCATCACCGCACACGTCACCCCGGACGCCAACGCAGCGGGCTGGCACAACTCGGATGTGACGGTATCCTTCGCCGCAAACGATACCCTCTCAGGCATGGAATCCGTCAGCGGGCCGACCCAGGTGACGCAGGAAGGCGCCGGCCGGGAGGTAGTAGGCACGGCCATCGACATCGCTGGGAACACCGCCCAAACGACCGCGGTCATCAATCTGGACATGACGTCCCCTGAGCTGACCTACACGAAAGACCCAGCCGCAAACGAACACGGCTGGAACAACACGGATACGACCGTATCCTGGAGCGCGGAGGATCTTCTGAGTGGCGTGGCCACGGTATCGGAGCCGCAGACGGTCACGGAAGAAGGCATGTACCAGGTGCTGCAGGGCAGCACGACGGATGTTGCCGGAAATACGACAACAGCAGAGATGCTCGTTTCCATCGACAGAACGGCCCCAGCGGTACTCTCCTTCTCCCCCGCCGAAGGAGATCTAACGAATGATCCCCGTCCCGAGATGACGGTAACCTATGAAGACGCGCTCTCGGGTATCGATGCCGACAACGTAACGCTTCTGGTGGACGGACAGGCCGTTGCCGCAACCGCCACGGCAGGGCAAGCATCCTTCCTGCCGCAGCAGGACTTGAGCGAGGGCCAGCATACCGTACAGGCAATCCCAATAGACCGAGCAGGAAATTCGGCCACGGGATCCGTCACGTTCACGACCGACTACACCGAACCCGAACCGCCAACACCCGACGTTGGTGAACCGCAAAACGGCGAGTACTGGCTTCAGACGTTCGAGGACTCCGTCGAGATAGGCGGAGAGCTTCCCGAGCCCGACGCCACGATAATCGTCACCTGCGAAACGGCCCAGGTGGGCGAAGTTATCTACTACAATCCCTGGAAATGCACGATAAGCGGGATGGGGTTCGGAACTCACCAGGTCATCATCAGGGCGAAGGACAGCGCCGGCAACATAGGCGAGCCAACGATCCTGAATATCGTGCGCATGCAGGACGACACCGAGGCCCCGACGACTACCGCTACACGTTCGGTCGAGCCCAACCAGTACGGCTGGAACAACACGGACGTTCGCATAGAGTTCGCCGCAGAGGATGACAAATCCGGCGTCGCCCACACCTATTTCACGATAAACGGCAGCGCCACCCAGGAAGGGTCCTCCGTCGTCCTCACGACAGAAGGACCGCACGCCGTCTCGTACTGGTCCGTCGACGTCGCGGGTAATGAAGAGACCGCCAAGGGACTCGACGTCCGGATCGACAAAACGGCGACCGAGATATCGAACGTCACCCCCCCGAGCGGCACGATGACGAACGACCCGAGAGAGCCTCTTTCGGGCACGTTCTCGGACGAGCTTTCGGGCCCCGATGCTCAGACAGCCGCGATTATCCTTGACGGCATGGACATCACCTCCGTGTGCCAGGTGACCGCCGAAGGCTTCATGTACATCCCCCTGCAGGATCTTGCCGAGCAGACTCATATACTGGCGATGCAGGTCTCCGACCGAGCGGGAAACGCTTCCCCCCTTCTCCAGATCGACTTTATCGTGGACGTTACTCCGCCTCATGTAATCGCGCCGGACGAGGTGGATGACGCCCTTGTCGTCGACGATTCGGCAATCATCGCCACGCAGGAAGGCAGCGTGACCGTCAAGGTTCTCATGCCCTCCGATGCCGTAGAAGTCGAGGCCACCTGCGCCACCGCGACCGTCCAGACCATCACTTACGAGGACGACAGCTACGCCCTGATCCCCGTGGTCGATCTCACCCCCGGGATGAACATTCTGGTCGTCGTTCCCATTGACGAAGCCGGCAACAGAGGCGACCCGATACATATCTATATCGACTACCTGGTGCAGATCGTGGTCGTGGCCCACCCGCACGTCGGGGGCACCTATAATGTCGGCAAGCGCGTCCTGCTCCTCACCCAGCCCGACGCCACCATCCATTACGTAATCGACCACACCAGCGACCAGCGCGGCCCCGTTCCCAACGATCCCGAAGCACTCACCAGTGCCAGCCCCGCAGATGTCCTGGTTTCTCACCATCCGGATCCCGATCCTCTGGCCAACCCTCCAAGTGAAGAAGGATACGCCACAATCAAGGCGGCAGCGAAGGTCGATCCCGACATCTGGGGGCCCGGCATCGCCGTCCCCTTCCTGGTTCTTCCGCCATCGATTACCGATGCGCTGCATTTGAACAATGAGAAACCTGCCCAAACGGAACCGATCCCGGAATTCGACATGGACATGGGCTCCGGCGTCAATCTGCGCCGCCGCACCAGGAGACAAAGCATCTCCCTCGAACTCGGAAACATCCTGGAAAACCACAGAGATATCCGTATCGAGGTGAAGCTGGAAGAAAAGGATAACCCCCAGGTAACACACACTGCATCCTGGGATATGGAGAACCTCTCTGTCGACAACGACAGCACCACTCTCTCCGGCTGCCCGCTTCTTGCCAACTGCATCAACGGCATCACCGCAAGAATGGTACGCGAGGTCAAGAAGTTGGACGGCACCACAAGCTATATCTACGGACCCTATTCGGATCAAATCATAGTGGAACACGACGACACCCTTGATCTGAATTGGGAAGAATTCACCGTCGACATCCTGGCCGCGATAGGAGCATACGATGAGTACGACATCACCACCCAGGTGACGAGTCCAAGCGTATGGAATCTGGTTGATCTGATGCTCCCGGGCGCTCGTGCGGAGATGATGATCGCCACAGTGGGGTCCGGCTATCCCGAAGACGCCGCGTGGGAACTATTCAGATCCACGGAAGAAAGCGAGGATGAGTATCTCGGCTTGTCGCGAATGGGGCGCGGCTTCTATGGGGAGACTATCGCCGTCGAATTCTCAGACCCCGGTTGGGCATGGAATCCCCAGGGCAAGAAATATCCCAGAGGATTGCCTGAAGCAAGTGGGACCTATGCTCTCAAGCTGAAAATCATCGACTGTCTTGGTAACGAAAAAGAGAGCGAAGAAATCGCCCAGTTCAAGATCTACCGGTCGTACCCATGGGGAGGATACAGATACCGCGGGCAGTGGCGCGATGTCGCAATCTTCAGTAATCCCGATGGAATCACGTGGAACCAATACTGGGATGACACGGTCCAGGCGGCTCGCCACCAGATTATGACACAACCGCACCCCGATTACGGCTATGGACACTGGAGCAGAGGCCTTCTTTCCTGGGACATGAAACCTGTCGGCAACAACACAATGCGCTACACAATGACCACTCCTCCCGAGGATGCCGACCAGGAGTTGAAGGATTTCGCAAACACCATCTACTGGGAATGGGTGGCTCTGGCCGGAATCGGAAGCGTTATCTATATTGAGCCGCCGTACTACTTCGACCTTGCCAATGTGGAAACCACCTGGGATGAAGATGCCGAGGCGTTTAAGACGTACGTCGACGTCCATTTCGAAGACCTCGACATGGATTATCTGATGGGAGAACACGCCCCCTTCGGTGTGTATGTCGGCAACGAAGGCCCCTATTGGTACTACAACGAGCAACTGCAAACCAGGGAGTACTGCTGGTCCCATTCCTACGGCTACGAATACGAGATGCTGCGGCCGAGCGATGCAATAAGAGGAATGTTGTTCCCTGCATACAACCGCGGCGCCGACGATGGATCGCCCCATTACGGCAATTACCTGTACGATGCGTTCCTTGGCGATACCTGCTTCCCTCACGTGAAGCTGCCTGAAGGCCAGGTGTGCTTCTATCCGGCTCCGGACATATTCAATCCCAATCCGTCGGTGCAGATCACCGGCGTGACGATAGACGGCGACGCCGCAACGGTATCCGGCCAGGTACGAGGCTTCGTCGCGCCGGTGAAGACCGTTTATGTCAACGGCGCCCTCGTCCCAGCCGCAAACGTGACCGCCCCCGCAGATGAGGGATGGGGCCCATGGCTCAGCACCTTCACCACCACCACGCCCCTCCACCAAATGGGTCAGCGAATCACAGCCACTGCCGTCAACACCCTGAACAATACGGATTCCGACGCTGTCCAAGTCCCTGTTACACTGAATCTGGACGGGGCCTTTGCGTCGTACGGTTCGCCCGTCCTCTCCGGCAAGACACTTGCCGAGCCGACCGGCTCGCGCGATGTGGAGAGCTACAAAGTCAAGCTGGTCTATATCCCGCGCATCGGGGACATAGGCCGCGGCACCGTTACCGGACTGATAACAAGTGGAAATCTCAGCGGACAGGAAATGGACCTTGTTGAAGGATCTCCTCTCGAACAATCAGACTGGGCTCTGGAGAACATATCCTGGTACGTCTCCCAGCGTGAGTTCGTCCCCGTACCGACGGTCGGCGCTGCGGATATGGACGGGACTGCGACCGATCCGGTCACGGCGGGAACCTACGGCTGGCGTATACTCGGCGACCCCGCCACCGTGGTCGGCCTGAAGGCAACAATACCCCCCGGAGAGAAGTTCCCCGAACACCCTATAGTCGGCTCCGACGAGATCGAAGGCATCCTCATCACGTCCGACACCACGGTCACGGCGAACACCAACAAGACAATCAAAGCGGCCGCGCCCGAGGGCTCCGATACCCTCCAGAGTGACGCAACACTCGATCTCGCCATCCCGCCCGCGGGCCAGAAGTACCCTCCCGACTCCCATGAGATGGGCGCGGGGGACACGTTCAGAGCCCTCTGCCCCTGGGTACCGACCGCCGAGGGAGCAAACGTCATCGCCGCGGAACCGCTCGGCACATTCAAGGCCTATCGCGGCACGTACTCCGACGAGGTGCCCGTCCGGACGGTGGGCGTGTACACCATGAACGGCACTCCGGTGAAATACGGGAAGCTCTTCGACCCCAGGCCATACATCATGTTCCAGGCGCCCAGCGCCGGCTCCGGCGACATCACCGTCTCAGGATACGTCCTCTCGTTCTTCCCGGACACCGGGCTGTCGTCGCGGTTCGAAGGAACCGAGGAACCCGTCCCCCTCACGGCCGTGGACAATCAGAACTCCTACATCGCGCGCGGCGCGTACGTCTACAGCTTCAGCAAGGTATTCACCGCCGAGGAGGCCACGGACGTTGTCTTCACCGTAACGTGCAACGAGTCACTCCCGGCGGACGACATATCAAGATCGAGACGCATCACCATCGGAGACGGCAGCACCCAGGCGCCCGAGAATGACTTCTCATGCCCTCCGACGTTTGCCGAAATCGGAAGCCATCTCAGCCCCTACAAGTTTGTGCTCGCAACGAATCATATTTCTCACATATCGAGCGCTAGTCTGGGAGCAACTTCCATCCCGCTGGAAAACAAGGTGAGACTGGGCGATTCGCCCGCCACCCTACCGGCCTGCGGTTACGTTTCCGAATCATATGTTCTCATTGAGCCCGGCTTCCCCGGCACCGGACTTCTCGTCCCGGACGGCGCCGGCATCTATACTCTTCACGGAAATGAGATGGTCGTCCTCAACGACACCTGCCCCGGCGGGTTCTGGAACAAGACAGAGATACTGTCCGGCGGCAAGATCGCAACCAGGAGCCACCTCTTCGGCGCGGGATTCAAGATCGATGCCGATAACCCGAACTTCGCCCTGCTAAAGATCGAACACCTGCGGAATCCGGCCGAGTGCCAGATCCGCTGCAACGGTGATATCCTGGCATCCAGGCTAGAGCCTGCATTCTTCGAACAGTTCGTGGATCCCCAGGATCCCGAATGCCCGACCGCGCAGGAGATGTACAGCAACGTGACGACTGCCTTTGAGATCAGCGATCCCAATCTCTGGTGGATTCTGCCGGGATTCACCCAACTGCAGCTGCAGACGTGTTCCGTGGAGGAGTTGACCACGGATGGTGGGTACGCTAATTCAGGAACGAAGATCGAGATACGAGCAATCAAGATAGAATTCATCGCACCAGGCGAGACATATGCCAATGGCGAGGATCCGAACGCTCCTCCGGTGCCAATATCTGTGACGCAAGTCTGCAGTCCGTTGCCAATAGTCGAGATACAGACGCCTTCGGCTCCTGCCTTGACCATTGCCACAGACCATGCATCTGTAGCATTCTCTGGGGTAGTGCGCGACCTGATCGCGGACAACATCCCACGTGCTTCGGGGATAGTCGGAACCGGAGGCGCCGATATTGCGGAAGTATGCATAGTATTAGACCGTGACGAAAGTAGCGCACTGACAATTCCTCTCACCAGCGGAGGGTCCGCGTCTGAAGATGCCTTTTGGCGGCAGCATCCCTATTCGGCGGAGTTCCCGACAACAACACTGCAAATCCCCCTCGAGGCTGGAAGTCACACAATAACCGTCACGACCTCTCCTGACGCAGCAGGTATCAAAGGGGGCGCGGAATTCGCCGTCGAACTCAGAGCCCGAGAGATCCCCGGCAGTTCAGGTGTTACTGGTCAAGGTTGGACGGATGATGGCACGCTCGTCCTCAGTATCTTCCTTCCTCAAGACCCAGATGCGGAGACTCGAGACTCACTTCGATATTTCCGTGGACAACGAGGGGTCGCCCATACAGATCCAACTCTGCAAGAAGATGCTGGGGAGGAGGACTCTCTCACATTCCGCGGCTTGGTGGGCAATTTGCCAACCGTCGTCCGTATTACCGGGTTCGGAGGACTCACTGAGGCTGCCGATACGTTTCTCGCTGAACTTTCCTATACATTC
Organism: uncultured Planctomycetota bacterium; assembly: GCA_964389785.1. GTDB lineage: Bacteria > Planctomycetota > CAYMFW01 > CAYMFW01 > CAYMFW01 > CAYMFW01. The sequence goes on along the minus strand of CAYMFW010000144.1, from coordinate 5,154 downwards.
CAGGGCACAGGAGTAACTCATTCTCTCGAGTTTACAGAGACCAGTCCCGAATCATCTCTGTTCAGAGCCACTGTAGGAAGCCCCAGCCCAGGTTCATTCACCGCCAATATCTACGCCCCATCCGGCATTGGCGGCGGGACTTCGAATACCGTTCAGTACTTCGCTGGCGATAGGCCAGCGCTCCCATTAGACAATACCTTCCTTGGTTCCTTGGAGGAAGATGGTCGTATACGGTTCACGGGGGAAATTGCGGACAGCCAAGGTAATCGGGCAGATGCCGCCATAACGATTCTGGCAGTCCGAATTGAGGACTTGGCTAACCCGGGCGAATTCGTATGGGTTTCTCCCGGTGAGAGCGCGTTGCCCATGAATCCAGATTCAGAGGATTCCCTCAAAGCTTTCGTCCGCTTTAGTTTCGAGACCGGATCGGCTATGACCTTCTCGCTAACCATGACCGAAACCGGTCCGAATACATCCCTGTTCCACCAAGTGGTCGCCCTCCCGGACTCCGCTTCGGGACCCGTCCTCGGCGGTGTAAAGACTTGGTCAGCAGAAGTGCACCCCTGCACAGACCCCGACCCGGGCAGCTATCAACCCGTTTCTGTTCGTGTTTCCGGGTTGACCTCCCCATTCGATCCTTCGGGGTCATCAGATGACTATCAGATAGAGGTCAATGGCATCGCTCTTGATGTCGAATGGGACGCTGATTCGGACTGTTGGTATGCTAGGGGAAGCTCACGAGCTACCTTGAGTATCTTGAGAGACCGCCTTCTTCTCAGCCAGAAGGGAACCTGCCAGGAAACATCGCGGGCTCATTCATACGAGGTGGTTTCTGCTGCCCTAAAGAAGGCCGGAAGAACCGACATCCTGGGCAATTCGGACCTCGCGGTGAATGACGCCTGTTTTGTCGGTGTAGTACGGAAGGATGATGGTACCCCGACGGATGAGCCGCCGCGCTTTGAGCGAGAACTGGAGAATCTCCACCCAGTCGACGCTGGTCTCCTGACGGCGATTTTCGCCGAGCAAGATCCCGTCAAGAAAGACAAACTGCTGGACGAACTCAAAGGCCAGCTTTACAGATCACGCGTGAAGGTGGGTAGAGAAGCCAATTTCACGCTCGCAACAGATTTTGGCAACATCAATGCTGAGGGGGTTGTCGCGGGAGGTCTCCTGTATTCTGCACAGCCTGTCATCCTGTATAGGGGAACACTACAAAGCGAGGTGGAGGCATTCTTCTCCTCGGACTACATCCTCCTTGCTGGGGGTGACGAGCACGGAACTATCAGCGAGACGGCAAGAGTAATACATGAAGGAACCGTCTATGAGCAGGATATGATCCTCGTCCAATTCATCTTGGCTGCCCAGGAGGAGGAGATCCCATGGGAAGACGCCATTCCGAATGCACCTGCAAAGGCGGCATACTCATGGCTGTCTGCGCCAGCCCCTGACCCGCTCGTAGAGCCATCTAGTGGCGGCATACCAACCCTCAACCCTGTGACGGGCGAGTGGATCTACCCAGAACCGATAAGCCCATCTGAGCAATTGCAGGAAGCATGCATTAGAATCCGGGTGCAAGGACGCTTTTCAGGGGAACAGTGCAAGTGGCCCGTCGAGATGCTGCGTGGCCAATACTCCACCACGAAGATACTCAGCTTCAGTCGGCAAGCCGATGGCGCATATCTCTCTCCTCGCCTCCTCGTGGTTGAATCTGAGCAGGATGCAGCTTCGGACGTATATGTCGACCAGATCCTCACCTACGGGCACGAGGATATTGGAATATTCGCCGTTTCCGAAGGTGAAGCCAAACTCCCAGCCAGACTTACTAAGGAAAGAATAGGGAAGAAGACTCTCGAGAAGATCAAGCACTATTTCTGGGGCAACTGTGACCTAGACTACGAGGACCGCATGAGGCACATTGCGGCAGCGCATGATGGACACTACGCCGCTGGCAGTGTATGCAGCACTGATACGGAAGGCGCAGACAGCGTCTACTCCATCATTTCGCAAGAGGACGCCAAGTTGGCAACCGCCTATCACGGAACCCCCGCCGTGATCCAGAGAAAAGCGGACCTTCATATACAGGAACGTGATTTTGGAGGGCAGAGGCCAGAAGATGACAAGATATGCGCGCCATGGGACCTTCATGTCGACGCGACGGCTGATCCGTTAACCGTGGCGAACCTCATATCACGCAGCGACGGCCAGGCACTTGCCGCCATCCTGACACACGGAGAGAATACAGACCCGGCTAGGAGAACTGGTACAGGACCCGCAGGCGGCAGGATCATGGGGTCAGATGCCGCGACCCCGGTCTTTATTGACGCTAGTCAGTTCTTCCAGGCCAACGGTTCACCTGCTTTCGCCTTCAAGAAGATCTTCATGGGATCATGTTACGGATCTGCCTTTATTGGCCGGCTGAAGGACCTTAATGCAGGGAAGCCTCTTGCTCAGCGTTGGACGACTCCCATGGTCGGCATCAAGGCTATGACCTCCTCTGCACAAGTGCGATCGGTTCTGGGATTCAAGGAAAGTACCCCGTGGGTAGACAGGTACAGGATCTCGGATGAGTTCCATTCTGTAATCTATGGCGTAAGAATAGAAACCCTCGGCCCTATAACACTCACGCCGAACGTGGACTCCATTGGTCTCGCGGAAATGCATAGCTACGGCTCAGTTCAAAGGATTGGCATCCAACTGACCGAAACAGGCCCGACAACCAACAAGTTCGAATACCTTTGGACACATCCGAGCGGGGCCACGAGGACGCTGTCGCTGGAAGTCCTGAGCCAACAAACTATCGCCCTACAATCAGGGGGAACGAGCACCTTATCAAGGGTACGGTTGTGCTCCCCAATGCATGGAATCTACACTCCCTTTGACTGCTGGCTTGCCTCTTATGCTCCGGCTTCACCAAGAGTCGTGGGCAAAGGAGCACGATGGCCCCTGGATCGGAGATACAATTTCGTGGATTTCACGGGCAAGAACTGCAGCGATACATACACTGGCGGATTGGATCAAGCAATCTATAACCTGACGTTTTCTTCGCAATCGAACAGCGGCTTTACAATGGTAGGCGCCTCTTACAAGCTGACACAGGAGGCGGCTGGCCAGACTACTACCCTAGGGACAGGAACGATAGCAGCGGAAAACAATATCCATAAGATCGCTCGTGAGAACTTTAGTGTTTACATAAGCACCAGCAGGCGGCTCAACGAAAACGAAGTAATAAGATTCCATATCCCTGAAACCGGACAGCCACAGGTTCTTGAAGTGCCTCAGAATAGCAACTGCGCTGTGTCAGCCATCTCAGGACAGGTAGGAACATGGGAATTGCGGTACTACAATGCGGTAATAAAGGGCTGGGTGACTCCGTATGGCATGTTCGAAGCGAAATTGAACGGAGTCACAAAAGCAGAGTACAGACCCGACAGAGAGACTTGGTCTCCCCTAATTACCATTCCCGGTACAGGACTTGCATTCCATATTGTCAAGCGCGAATATGTCCACCGGATCTACAAGGGGGAGACCTATTACGTGATCGTAGGGAGCACCCAATGTAGGTCTGTTGCGACCATGCCAGAAGGCAGCGTTGTTGGCCCGGACACCATATTCAATACCTCGCCCGTACATCCGTCGTTGGGCTCCCTCACCAACGAGTCGGTTGCTCCCCTATGCAAGGCATGGTATGCTGTCTACAATCGCAATCGAAGTGAGGTTACCCATGCATATTGGGATTATACGATCACTGGGTACAAGCCTCTCGCCAGCATCACCACGGACCTCAGCAAGACGCGTCGAGGTAGTTTTGGACTTGAGAATTTCAGATAGAAGGGACCGCTAGTGGGCAGAACGTACAATATGGCAAGAGCAACAATGGCCATCGTCTGGATTATTGCCCTGTGCATCACAGTTAGTTGCGAGAGTAAGAATGAGGTGGAGCATGGAGCGAAGCGAAGAGGCAGGACCGTCCAAGAGCTGGCGGACAGACTCAGTTCTTATCACAGCGAAATCGAGTATCAAGACGGATACAAAGGTCCGGCGCGAGAGCTCATCCTTGAAGTTCAGGCAATCCTTGGTCTGGTTCCTTTGTCTCGTAACGATCTCCTTGAAAAAGCCGGTATCCGGAGAATCAGCGACAAGGCGGAGGTCGATTCCTGGCTAAAGAAGATAGATTTCGTTACTGCCGACCCAGAAATCGAGATCTATGAGACGGGGCTTCTCTACATGATCAAAGCGCTCTGGCCAAGGCGTGCCTCCGAACCTGGTGAACGCCCATCCCCACGCTTTTTCATTCTCGTCGATGGCCTCATTCTGGCAAAACCTTCTGGCACGCTGCAGGACGGAACCGTTGAGAAGAAGACTGTGGGAGTGTACACACTGCTTTTGGATGAACACGGGACGTTGGTCCATGAGATTCGTCATTCAGGAACCGGCTAAGGGCCGGAATTTCAGGAGCAGCTGCTCCTGGCTTACACCTCCCCATGGAGACGATACTCCAAAAGGGAGCCAGTTGAGGGGAATTTCGATATAGGAAAAGGGGGCCACCGTAAGAGCCCTGAAGTGTATTCTGGGAGTTTTTCCCGGGAAGCACGGAGGGCAGGAGGATGCTTACGGTGGAAGGATACGTACGGATTCGCAGGAAGGTCATAGTCGAGGGCAGCAGCCAGCGGGAAGCCGCCCGGGAACTCGGCCACGCACGCAAGATGATCAGGAAGGCGATAGAAAACCCCACACCGCCGCCTTACACGCGCACGAAGACCGTCGCCAAACCGGTCATGGACCCGGTCAGCGCGATCATAGACGCCTGGCTGGAGGAGGATACGCACCGCCCCCGCAAGCAGCGGCATACCGCATCGAGGATCTATCAGCGTCTTCGGGACGAATACGGCTTCGAGGGCGCCGAGATCACGGTGCGCAAGTATGTGGCGCAGAAAAAGGCGTCCACCGGCGAGGTCTACATGCCGCTCCAATTCGATCCCGGCGAAGAGGCCCAGATAGACTGGGGAGACGGCTGGATCATCGAACGGGGCGCGCTGAGAAAGGTGCTGCTGTTCTGCATGAGGCTGTGCTACAGCACGGCCTCGTTCGTGAGTGCGTAATCCGGGATAATTCGGCCGGGCATTCCGGGATAAACCGGCCACCGATTCCGGGATA
>CAYMFW010000143.1:0-12681 GCA_964389785.1 uncultured Planctomycetota bacterium | reverse complement strand
GTCACCCTCACGATCCTGCGCCGCTCCCAGCTCCAGCCGTACCGCAGCAGGATGCAGATCATCTTCCAGGACCCCTACTCCTCCCTCAACCCCCGGATGATGATCGGCGAGATCATCGAGGAGGGAATGAAGGCGCACGGCATCGGCGGCGGCAGGAAACAGCGCGAAGGGACGATAGAGAACATCATGAAAACGGTCGGCCTCTCCCCGGAGATGATGTTCCGCTACCCGCACGAGTTTTCCGGCGGCCAGCGCCAGCGCATCAGCGTCGCCCGCGCCCTGGCCGTGGACCCGGAGTTCATCGTCTGCGACGAGCCCACCAGCGCGCTCGACGTGTCCATACAGGCGCAGATACTCAACCTGCTCAAAAAGCTTCAGATGGAGATGTCGCTCACGTACCTCTTCATCACACACGACCTCGCCGTCGTCGAGTACCTGGCCGACGCGGTGGCCGTCATGTACCTGGGAAGAATCGTCGAGCGGGGAACCGTCACCGAGGTATTCGACGACCCGAGGCACCCGTACACGCAGGCGCTCTTCGCCGCCATCCCGAAGATCGACAAGGATTCCGGCCTGAAGAAGATATTCCCGGAAGGCGACGTGCCGTCACCGTCCAACCCGCCCAGGGGCTGCCACTTCCACCCCCGCTGCCCTCAGGCGACGGACCGCTGCAGAACCACCTACCCGGGCGCCAGCAGCTTCTCCGCCACCCACTCCGCCTCCTGCTTCCTCTATTCGTAGCCAATTGGAGTGACAGGGTACTCCAGCTGCCGCTTTCCGCAGGACCGGCTTTACGCCGCCCTCGTCCCTGATGTGATACAATCCCGCATGCCCGACAATCGCAAGGACGTCAAATGGTCCCCCCGAGTGCCGAAGCGGATGCTCCGGCGGCTGTACGAACTCGCCTGCCAGGGCATCTGGGACGACGAGCTGATAGACGACGTCGGAATGATACTTTACATGCGCTGCAGGGACATCCTGAGCATCCATCGCGCGAAATCCGAGCGAAAAGTCGCCTGTCCCCGGTGCGACACGCGGGGTGAACTCAGCCTGATTGACCGGCACGGACCCCGCGACGAACTGCTCGAGTGTCCCGAATGCAAATGGTCGCTCACCTGGCACCAGTACCAGAGTACGTTCCAGCGCAGACAGCTCAACCCGGGGGGCGCCGTTGACTACTTCGAGGCGTTCGTTCAGCAGTACGAGCGGGCGCGCTCTCCACAAGAGAAGGTTCTCGCCATCGACCGGGTGATTCACGAGTTCCATTACTCAAAGAAGAACGACCCTGACCAGCCCATCCGCCCCGCGGGCGTCAATCTCATCGTGGGCAGACTGGAAGAGGTGGTCGCTTTCCTCGACGAACTGAGCGGCCTGAACCTTCCTGCATCGATGCGGAAGACTCAGAAGGGCTGGCGGAAGAAATGCCAATCGACGTACTGGCCCGACATCCTGGACAGCTAGATGGAAACCATCGTCTCCTTCTTCGTCGACAATTTCCCGGCCCCCCGGGTGATCGCCACCCAGGCACTCGCGGGTATCGCGTGGGCCTTCGCGTGTCTCTGGCTCGCCGGCCGGCTCAACAAGAACAAAGGCCTCAAGACCGGCTACACCCGCAAGATATTCCACTTCCTCATCTTCTTCACCGCGGCCGCGATACAGCTGACCCTCGGACTTCCGAGCACCTGCCTGTTCGGCGGCATGGCGTCGCTCGTCGTCCTCTACGCCATCATCCGCGGAGACGGCCACATTCTCTACGAGGCCATCGCCCGCGAAAGGGACGCGCCGAAGAGGACCTTCTATATAGTCGCGCCCTACATCGCCACGCTCGTCGGGGGAATCGCGAGCAACATACTCTTCGGCAAGGCGGCGATCGTCGGCTATCTCGTCACCGGCCTGGCGGACGCGTTCGCGGAGCAGGTGGGATCGCGCTTCGGCCGGCACCAGTACAGGGTCCCGTCCCTCCGCGTGACGGCGACGCGAAGCTACGAAGGATCCGCCGCGGTCTGCGTCGCCTCATTCGCCTGCGCGGCGGCCGCCGCGCTCCTGCGCACCGGCCTCGATGGAGGCATCTGGCCCCTTGCCAAGGCGGCGGGCATCGCCGCGGCGGCGACCCTCACGGAAGCCGTATCGCCGCACGGCTGGGACAACCTTACCATGCAGCTCATCCCCTCTTTCCTCGCCTATGTGCTGCTCTAACGACCTCCACCATTCCTCCATCGTGATCGACCTCCACGCCGATACTCCCAACCTGATGCGCTGGGGCTACAACATATTCCGTCGTCACCGCCCCCCTCTCCCCCGCGCCGCGCTGGCCTTCCATGTGGACGTGCCGCGCATGGAGGAAGGCGGCCTCACCGCCCAGCTCTTCGCGGCGGGCGGCACGTCGCTCGTGGGCACCACGCGGATCGAATCCACCGTGAAGCAGATGGAGCTGATCATCGACGCGTCGCGGCACCGCCCCGACAAGCTGAGATTCGTCACCCGCGCGGACGAGATAGAACAGGCCAAGAAAGACGCCGTCCCGACCGCGCTTCTCACACTGGAAGGCGTCGACGCCCTCAGGGGAGATATGGCGAACTTCGAGCGCCTCGTCCGGCTGGGCATCAGGACGCTGGGCATATCCCACTTCGCCGCCAACGAAGCGGGCTTCCCCGCCGAGGGCAGAGGCAGCTCCCGCACCGAAGGACTGACCGACTTCGGAAGAACGCTCATCGAGGCGTGCAACGAAAAAGGCATCGTCCTGGATCTCGCGCATCTCAACCGGCCCGGCTTCATGGAGGTGTGCGAGCGTTCCTCCCGCCCGGTGCTGGTCAGCCACACCGGTCTCAGCGGCCTGCGCCCGCTCTGGCGCAACATCGACGACGAGCAGGTGAAAGCCGTCGCCGACACCGGTGGCTGCGTCGGCATTGCCTTCTTCGGCTGGTTTCTGGGAAAGGGAACGCTCGACGCGCTGGTGGACCACTTCCGCCACTGTGTGGACGTGGGCGGCGAAAACTGCCCCGCACTCGGCTCCGACTTCGACGGGTATATAATCCCCGTGAAGGGACTGCGGGACGTGGCCGCGCTCCCCCGGCTCACCAAGGCCCTCCTGGCGCGCGGTCTCGGCGAGGAGCTGGTCCGCAAGATCCTCGGCGGGAACGCGCTCCGCGTTCTCCGCTCCTCGGAAACGGCGTCATGAACCCGGAACGCATCAGGAAGATCTACGACCGCCGCTCCCGCCGGTACAACGCCTTCGTCAAGCTGGCCACGTTCGGCCTCGACGGCCGCTACCGGCGCCTCGCCGTCGAACGCCTTCACCTGAAGGAGGGCGACCGCGTGCTCGACATGGGATGCGGCACCGGCCTCAACCTGCCGCTCGTCCTGGACCGCATCGGCTCCGGAAGCGTCACCGGCGTCGACCTCAGCCACGGCATGCTCCGGCGGGCCCGTCGGCAGGCGGAGCAATGCGAAGCGGAAAACCGGGTGCGTCTCGTCCAGGGCGCCGCCGGCGAAATCGCCTTCCCTCTCCGGCACTTCGACGCGGTGATCGCCACCTACCTTCTGACCACCGTCCCGGAGTACGAGCGCGCCATCGACGGCCTGCTCCACACACTGAAGCCCGGGGGACGGCTGGTGCTCTCCGACGACGTGCTGCCGTCGGGCTGGTACGCGGGACCGGGGATAATGCTCTCCAATCTCATCCGCCGCGGCTACGTCAACTACCGGCGGGAAATACTCCGCCTTCTCTCCGACCGCCTCGACGACGTTCGGGTCACCTGGCACCACTGCCGCCTCATCTTCATCATCTCCGGCACCGCACCTTGGCCGCTGAGTCCTGCTTTGGAATAGCGGCCACCTCTGCTATAGTACCGGCGGCGCGGACGAGAAGAGGAAGGAACACCGATGAACATCAAGGAGATGATAGATCGCATCGTAAGAGACGGCTACCTGACCGACTGGGAGTACAAGGACCTTCTTGCAGCGGTCAAGGAGAACGGCAAGATCGACCCGGAGGAAGACGAGCAGTTGAAACGCATCCTCGACATGATAACCAACAAGAAGCTCAAGGTCCTGTAGCGCTCCGCCCGTCTACTGCAGCGCAATCTCCGACGCGACCACGATAGGCGACATCCGCTTGTCGCCCAGCACCTTGTAGCCGCCGCTCGCCACCACGTCCATCTGGAGAACGATCAGGCTCCCCATGCCGGTGATCACCTTCAGGTCTGTCTTCCTCCAGCCCCGGAGCCCCTTTATCTTCGCCCCCGAGTGAACCAGCAGCCAGAGCGTGCCCTGCTTTGACACGCTTATCCCGTAGGGTACATCCGTCTTGGCAGGCAGCTGCAGAAACTTCGTCCCCGCCAGCTTTTTGTCAACGACGGTGAACGAAATCGTGCTGCCCTGGCCCACCTTCTCCCCCTTCACCAGCGGAAGCACCTTCGTCTGCGCCTTCATCTCCGACGCCTTCTCGCCTTCGATTATGATCGTTACCCCAGCGCCGCCGGACGTGTCCACAACAGCCTTCGCCTCGACCTTCGTCTCCGCCCCGCCCGTCTTCCCCGCTTCTCCTCCGGCCTCGCCCTCCATCTCCGGCGCGGGCCCGAATCTCTCCCGGCTCAGGTTCTTGTAGTCGATCACCCAGTGGGCCTTCTGCCCCGGCCACGTAAGGGTCACCTGTCCCTTGTTGATGTCCCGGCCAATCGTTATCACCTTCTTCGCGCCCTTGGTCGAACCGATCAGCTCCAGCTCGTTCTTGTTTCGCACGCTCACCGCCCTGGGCGTCTTCACGGACAGCGCCAGATCGATCTCGTGCTCCGCCCCGTACATGTACCTGTGCTCGGCCGCGGAGCCCCGGGTCAGCTTGAACACGTACTTCCCGGTGTGCTGGATGTCGATCGGCGTCCCCTTCTCGAGCACCTTCCTCGGCGTCCCGGCCCGGTCGTAGAAGGAGAGCTGGAACTTCTTCGCCCCGCCCGCCTGACGCACCACGAACTCGCACGGCCCCAGGTAGTTGTCCCTCTCCGACGAGTAGAAGAACGACACCGCCTTCGTGCCCGTCGGCGGAATCAGTATCGCCAGCGCAAGCACCACCATCAATTGCGCATGCATTGCCTGCTCCTTTCCCTCATCCTTCCACCTCTATCCCCAGCGCCGCGAAATCCGCCTCGAGCGCCTCCCGCCCCTTGAATACGATCCCGTGCATGCCGGCAAGCCGCGCGTTCTCGACATTCACTGGAGTGTCGTCCACGAATATGCACTCGCCGCCCTCCTTTCCCAGGAGCGAGAGAACCGCGGGAAAGCACGACGGGTCGTCCTTCGTCTTTCCGATGTCGAAAGAGAACAGCTTCCGCTCGAACGCCTCGAGGAACGGATGGATGCCTTCGATGTACTCCACCCACTCGCGCACGTGGTCGGACAACAGCACCACGGAGTATCGTGATGAGAGCTCCTCGACCAAGGGAATCATTCCCTCTTCCTCACGGTGAAAATTGCCGCGGATGACCTCCTTGAACGCCTCGAGAGGAACGCTCCACCCCTCACGCTCCAGCACCCCTCCCAGATACTCGTTCTCGGTCATCTCCCCGCGGCACACCCGCTTGACGTCCTCGATCCTGAACCGGGAGCGAAGCGACTCCGCCGGCACACCCACCATCGCGGCGAACTTCTTTTCGAACCCGACCAGCCCGGATATCAGCACTTCCGACAGGTCGAACAGGATGGTGGTGATCGTGCTCATTGCAGACCTTCGAAGTGATCGTGAATCGGCGTCACGTCGCCTCTCTCGAATCGCGGAACATCCTTCGTGTCATAGAATCCCTTGATAGCGACGTCGTGCCTGACCGAAGGGATCTTCACTCGGACGTTATCGGCCGACGCGATCCACTCGCCTTCCGAAACAGGCAAACCGTCGTACGTGTCGTAGATTACCACATTCTTGAGTCTGGACCAGTCCCCGGCGATCACCAGTGTCACCGGTCCGCCGTTCCGCACACAGCTGTAAGAAATAACCTTGCCTCGATCGTCGCCGCTCTCGCGGCCGATATTTCGCTTCGTGCCGGCCCACGCCAGAAGCCCGGTCTCGGTCCGGAGGGCGAAGCCGAAGCAGCTTCCCGGAGGATCCACGGATACCGTGCACGAGCGCACGCCCCGCAGATCCTCTCCCTTCAGAAAGCGCGAGATCCCCGTGTAATGGAAGCACAGGTTCTTCGGATGTATATAGCGCTCCCACCACCACGTCATCCCGCCGCCCGCGGAGCCGCTGAACACCCCCGCCCAGAGACCGTCGTGAACGTGCAGGCCCGTCTTGTCGGCTTCGAAATACGTTGGGCTCACGTCCAGACCGAATTCGGAAATCACCACCGGCTTTCCGAACGACGCGAGCGAATCGACCCGGCTGCTGAACAACAGCGTAATATCGGGCAGATACGTATGCACGTTGACGAAGTCAATATTCGTGTTCCTGTAGGCGAGGCACGGCGTCGTGGGCGGGACAAACCGGTAGGATGTCGTGATGAGACGGCCGTGCGGGTCCGTCTGCCGCACGAAGGCCGCCATTTCCTCGTGCCAGCGTGTCACCGCATCCTCCACGTAGCCGTGCGACGTCTCGACCTCATTCCATAACTCCCAGGCCCACAACGAATTGAACCACCCGTACCGGGCGATCGCATAGCGCAGCCGATTCCGCGTGTGACGTCTGGCTCTCTCGTCCGTGAAGAATTCCGTGGGATGAGTCAGCCAGCCGCCCGCGTGAAAGCTGTAGGGATTGTTCTTCCAGTCCCAGTTCGTGTCGCCAAACGAATAGAAACTGAGAATTACCGCGATGCCGAGCGAATCCGCGGTGTTCAGGATGCTGTCAACGCGCGCGGACGCCTCCTGGCTGTATTTCCCGACGCCCTGATACGGAGGATGCACCTCCTTCGACGACCATTCGACCGCCGTGCCGCACATGTAGTGCACCAGCCACAGACGTGCGCAATTGGCGCCGGCCTCCGAGAGCCGCCTCAGCCACATGCCGTAGTTCACGGTGCCGTTCTCCTCGGGCCAGCAGAGGTTCTGCCCGATGGGTATGAACGGCCCGCCGGAAACACGCCGGAAGTACAGGGAACCGGATCCCACGGTGATCGGGCCGAGACGCTTGGGGTCATCCACACACTCAAATTCTCCTCCGGGAACCGCCCAGGAGCGGTCCTTCCGCGTCACCTGCCAGACGTATGTATGCACGCCCGCCTGCTGAGGAGATATGCGCACGCACCACCGGCCTTTTCCCGTCGGCCGGTAGCGCTCCCACTTGCCCTCCTTGTCACCACTCTCCGTGGAACCGGTGACGTAGAACGGCTCGTGCGGCACGAACCAGAACGCGGGCCAGGTCTTCTTCGTTCCATCCGGACACGATACGGAGAGATCCACCCGGACCTCGTCGGGATCGTAGGGATCGGGGTCACCTTCTATCTTCAGGGAGGCCGACGACGCGAAGCGCACCAATCTCCCCCACTTCGCCACCTTTCCGTCGCCGGCCGCGTCCGCTCTCTCGCCGGCCTTGTCATTCTGGTCCGATTCCCCCGACGGCTGCCCCTGCTCCCCGGGCGAGCACGAAAGACACGCCAGGCATACCGCCAGCCAGGCCCAGCGTCTCATTTCCCCTCCGCCGCGATCTCGAACGCCAGATCGCACCCCTGCGAAAACCGGGTCTTCCCAGGAAACGGCTGAAGCTTCTCCCGTATCCGCTTGAACACCTGCTCCGGGTCCACCTCCAGCACCCCCTTCTTGTCCGCCGCTGCCGACACCGGCTTCTCGCCGGCCAGCGCCTTGCCCGTCCACGGATCGTACCACGAAATCCTGTACGATCCCGGCTTGAGCCCCGTCACGCGGAAACGCCCCTTAACAACCCTGGAGAACAGCCACCCAAGCACCGCCGGGTCCTTCTCCCGTGTGAAAAGCGCGAACGCCCGCATGCCCCTGTCGGCCTCACACCGCTGCGCCGCATCATGAACGACATCATCCGGCGTCACTGCCGAAAGGAACGTCCTCAGCGCCTTGATCTGCTCCACATGGTCGATCGGATACACGGATTTGTGGAAGATCCCTTCGCGCGACCGCCACTTCAGTTCTCCGAACTGCTTTCCGTCGTCCCAGTCCATCGGCGTGCCCGCCTGTCCGGAAAAGATGCCCGCCCATGCCGCGAAATGATAGATGCTGGGGAGAAGAGGCGACGGAGGGTCCTTCGACTTTCCCCTGTCCGGCACGCCGAACTCGCTTATCAATCTCGCCTGTCTGCCGATGGGCGCGCTCGCGTAGCGCGCCACCCCGTCGATCGTAAATTCCCAGATATCGGCCCAGGGCATCGCCTTTCCCCAGTATGGGTACCAGTGCCAGCCGAACAGGTCGGGCCCCACCCCCTCCGGGCCGCCCCGCCATTCCAGGTTGCTCCCCTTCCCCGCACCTCCGCCGTAGCTTGTGGTGGCGGCGTGCAGCGGATGCCCGAACGGATCGCCCTGATACTTCGCCCCATCCTGGCCGGTCAGCTCGCCCCGGAACATCCTGACGATATCGGCCAGCCAGCGGTCGCACTCCGGGTGCGCCCACCACCCCTTCTTCGCCGACATCACTCCCACCTCCTCACCCACCGCGTCCAGCTCGTCGACAAGCACCCACACGCCCAGCGCCCGGGAGTATCCCCACCGCGCGATCACGTACCGAAAAAAGTTGGCCTGGTGGTCGAAGAGCCGAGAGCGCCAGTCACCGCGCGCCCCGGAAGGGTCGGCCTCGAAAAAATCCCACACCGACATATCCTTCTTGAAGCCGCTCAGCCCGTTCAGGCGCTCCGGAGTCTGCCTGCCCGCGTCGTTCTCGGGGCTCCAGCCGCTCTCCTGTCCCCCCCACGGATGCTCCTTCAACTGCAGACACTGGTGAGGCAGGGACGAAAGCAAAAGATGCACCGTCGCCTTCTTCGTGTCCCCCTCGGCCTGCCTCAAAAGATTGTCGAACGCCAGCGCGCGCCCCTGGTCGTAGCACTGGTACGACGTCCAATCCCCTTCCTTCGGCAGCGGCACCCGCTTCCAGTCGCCCTCCGGCTTCCTCCAGAACTCGGCCCGGTCGTGATGCACGATGAGGAACTCCCACGGCGCCATCCACTGATTCAGCAGGTTGAATCCTCCGTCGCGCATGGGGGCGAAAAGCTCCGTCTCCCGGTCCAGCCACTCGTGAGGGTACCAGTCGTTGTTCGGGTCCTGGGATTTCACCACCCACGCGCGGCAGGCGCCGAAAAGCCACACCCCCTCCGACGTGCCGTCCGCACGAAGCCGCCGCAGGTAGCCGGGGGGCTGTCCCTTCCCCGGACGCACCAGCGGGCCGGTGATGCCGGGCGCTGCCCTGGCAATTACCTTCGACTCTGCCCGGAGACCCACGTTGGTCTCAACACCCGACTCGCCCGCCCGCCCGCTGAAACGGACTTCCACGCTCCATTCGCCCCCGCGCCGGGGAGACCAGCGCACCTTCCACTGCCACGGTCCTCCCGGCTTCTCCCTCATGGCGAATGCGGGCACCGTCACGATGGTGCCGTCCGCGTGGCGCAGCTCCGCCCACAGGCGAACATACTGGTTGTTCCGATCCGCGTCGTAAGCATCGTGAATCTGCGTGTCGGGCAGGCTACCGATCACCTTCAGCCCCTCCGGGAGAGTGAGGGTCATCTCCCACAGGTCGAACACCGTTGCCGTCTGCTCGTATTTGCACCCGAGCATGGTGGGCTCATGTTCGGGCTGCACCGCTTCAGCCGCCGGCGCCGATCCTGTCGGCAACAGCACAAGCGCCAGGCAGATAGCGGAAGAAAACAGTCCAGCGTGCATCTTCAGCGGCTCGCTCATGGGTTGTCCAGGTCCTTACAGGTGAAGCTGCAGCCCTCCACGAATTGGCAGGATTCGAACGGCTGCGAACCGGCTCCCCTCACCCAGACACCTCGTCGATCTTCGCGCGCAGCCGCTTGGCTGGCTCCTGCTTCTCCGGGGTCTTCTCCCCCAGGCCGCGTATGAGGCGCTTGATGTGGCTGATGTAATCGCTGGACTCTCTCTCAGTCATACGCAAGCATAGTAACCACCAAAGGCAAAAAGTCAAGGCGAGGACGCGCACACGGACGAGTCGTGTATGAAGCTCCCTCAGCCAGGCAGGATTCGGCACGCGCCGGCACTGGCCATCGTCGCGGGGGCAAGCCCCTTCGTAAGCACCAGGTGATTCGTGCCCTCGTGAACGCAGAGGTACGTCATGTCGTCGAAGATCTTCCGCATCAGGAATATCCCCAGAGACGGGCGTGAGCCCCTCTCCATGGAGTCTTCGATGTCCGGTTCGGGGAACACCGTAGGATCGAAGTAGGGTCCCCGACTCGTGACAGTCACCCGCACGTCATCCTTCTCCAGCGCGAGGTCTACGTGTATCTCTTCTCCTGCCTTCCCGGGGCAGGAATGAAGGAGCACGTTCGAAACCGCTTCATCCACACCCAGCACGATCTCCCGGACAGCCGTGCGGGGCACTTCCAGCCCCGAGAAAAAATCACGAACGGATTCCCGAAGGTACTGCAGATGGTCGGTGGCACAGGGAATGGTCACTCTCGGCTTCTCGGCCATGATGTTTCTCCACATGTGATGAGGCGACAATACTTGAGGTATTATACCCGTCACATGTGACTCGCGTAAGGGGTAGCCTGCGTTTTTTTTTCGCTCCAGCCACTGTTGTGAGTCACGTTTCCCCACTTCACGAGAAAACGCCTTCCAAAACCCTCACTCGGCCTGCATAATCCCCTCAAGGAGGAAGAGATGCCTGCAAAGGTAAGACATGAAGGATCGCGCGCCTGGATCGACTATGCCTCGGACATCGACGAGAGCGTCCACGAAGGACTGTCTCACATCTGCAGAATTGCCGACGTCCTCACATACTACGGGGTCGATGCCGACATCGACTGGCTCATGGGTGTCTCGGGAGAGGCATTCTGCTACTACTACCACCCCGACGGCACGTCCCTCACGCCCTTCGTTCATTCCTGGGACTCCGCGCTGGCCGCGCTCGAGGCGTCGGGGTTCGACGGTACGTGGGACTATCAGGAGACCGACGACATCCGGCCCACTCTCGACACGATCAAGGAAGAGATCGAGGCCGGACGGCCTGTCATCGCCCCCGGTATCAAGGCATCGAAGAACGGAATCAACTCTCGGTGCCACTACTGGTTCGTCGTGAACGGTGTGGATACCGAGAGGCAGGAAGTCAGCCTGCTCGAAAAAGGCGGCAAGACGGACAGCTTCGCCCCGCTTCCCTATGGCGACAGCGAGAGACACCCCTGCTGGTACGGCATCACCAGAACGGCCGACGGCGCGGACTCACATTACGGACCGGCCGGAAAGGACTGCCCGCATCTGCTCGTCAGGGGACCGAAGCACGAAGTCGACAGGTCCAAGCTGATTCGCCAGGCGATAAGGCGTGCGGTCAGGATTGCGCGCGAGAGACCGGTGAAGCTGAAGAAATACGGAGGCGGAGAGTACATGGCCGGGCTGGCCGCGCTCGATCGTCTTCTCGGCGATCTCGAGGCGTCGGAAGGGGACGGCATCGACGAATACAAACGGCTAAATCCGGTAAGGGACGACCCGTTCGGCGGAGTGCACGAAGAACTTGTGCATTTGAACCTGCTCGCGAAACGCCGAAGCGCCGCGGCCGCGTTCCTCCGGCAGGCCAGGAAACACGTAACGAAGGACCTACGCCCGGCCCTCACCGCGGTCGCGAAGAAATACGAGGACGTGGCCGGTCTGGCGCTCACGGCCTTCGAGTTCCGTCACGGCCCGGCCAAAGAGTTCGACCGCGTATGCGAGCTCGGACGGACGGAGGCCCACGGCGACGACGTTCCGGAGTGGGCCGACTATTGGAAGCGGGCGGACGAGAATCTCGCTGACGCGGAGAAGCGAAAGAAGCTCATCGAGCTGATCCAGCAGCTGGTCAATGCCGAGCGCGCGGCCGTGGCGGAGCTGAAGAAGGCTGCGGGGCGATGGGAGGGGAAATAGCGCGCCCCCAGGCAGAGCCTGACCCCGTCCAGCGTCCCTAGGAGGCGAAGGCGGCGTCTATCTCCGCGCACCAGGCGTGGTAGACTATCTGGTGGACCTCCTGGACGCGCGCGGTGTCGCCGTGCTCTATGACGATGGGGATGTCCACCATGCCGGCCAGCTCGCCGCCGTCCCGCCCGAGGAGGCCGATGGTGCTCACCTTCATGTCTGAGGCCGCCTTGGCGGCCTCGATGATGTTCCTGGAACCGCCGCTGGTGCTGAGGCACACCAGCACGTCTCCCCGGCACCCCAGCGCTTCCACCTGTCTGGAGAATACGCTGTCGAAGTCGTAATCGTTACTCCACGCGGTGAGCATGGAGGTGTCGGTCGTGAGGGCGATGCAGGGGAGCCCGTCGCGTTCCATCTTGAACCGCCCGAGCAGCTCCGCACTCACATGCTGGGCGTCGGCGGCGGAGCCGCCGTTCCCGCAGAGCATTATCTTGTGCCGCTTCTTCAGGCTCTCGATCATCATGTCGGCGGCCGAAGCGGCCGTCGCCATGAGTTCTTCGTCGTCCATCACCCCGGCGATCAGACCGGCGTGGGCGACAAACTGATTCTTCATCGTCTCCATGGAGCTCATGCTACCCTCCCTCTCTCAGCGCCGCGGCAAGCAGCGGGATCATTATCTCGT
>CAYMFW010000142.1:0-12777 GCA_964389785.1 uncultured Planctomycetota bacterium | reverse complement strand
CCGCGTGGTGGATGGATCCGAAGACCATCGTGATCAACGTCATGGACTCGACGGCCGGGACGCTGATGATAGCGGACCCGGTCACGATACTGGCCACCGGCAACCTGAGGAACGCGGCGGGCACCAGTTCGGCAAGCTCGTCTTCCGGCACGGTAAACGGCGACTGGGGGAGCACGGCGGCGATACCGCAGATCATGGCCGTGGTCGCCGACGACCCGAACGACCTTGACTCGGTGCTCTCGAGCGGCGACACGCTGAGGATAAGGTTTGACATCAACACGAACCAGCCGCCGGTATCCACCATGGCAATGGTCGACAGTCTCGTGGATTTCGGCGGGAAATCGCTCGGCACGTACTACATGGCGTGGTGGATGGACCCGCGGACGCTAATAATCGACATCTCGGACGCCACCGCGGGGACGCTCGCGATATCCGATTCGATATTCATTCTGGCGACCGGGAATCTCCGGAACGCGGCCGGGACGAGTCCGGCCTGTGCCGCCTCGGCCGCGGTAAGCGGCGATTGGGGGAGCATATCCCAGACTCCGAAGATCAATTCCGTGACGGCCGACGACCCGGACGACCTTGACTCGGTGCTCTCGAGCGGCGACACGCTGAAGATCGAGTTCGACATCAACACGAACCAGCCGCCGGTCTCGACGGGGGTGATGGTGGACAGCCTTATCGACTTCGGCGGTAAGTCGCTGGGCATGTACTACATGGGGTGGTGGCAGGACCCGCGGACGCTCGTGATCGACATCTCGGACGCCACGGCCGGAACGCTCGCGATATCCGACTCGATATTCGTCAAGGCGACCGGGAATCTCCGGAACGCGGCCGGGACGAGCGAGGCCAGCACCGCCTCCGGCGTGGTGACCGGCGACTGGGGCGGCACGTCCACCGTGCCGCAGATCCTGAGCGTGACGGCGGACGATCCGGACGATCTCGATACGGTGCTGAGTGACGGCGACATGCTGAAGATAAAGTTCGACATCAATACGAATCAGCCGCCGCTGGCGACGATGACGGACGTGAACAACCTGATCGATTTCGGCGGCAAGACGCTGGGTACCTACTACCACGCGTGGTGGATGGACCCCCGGACCATCGAGATCAGCGTGATGGACGCGACGGCCGGAACCCTGGCAATCTCGGATCCGATATTCATCAGGGCGACCGGGAACCTGAGGAACTCGACCGGCACCAGCCAGGCAAGCACCGCGTCGGGCACGGTGACCGGCGACTGGGGTTCGATCTCCGGGACGCCGCGCGTGATGAAGGTGGTCGCGGACGACCCGGACGACCTGGACACGGTGCTCTCGAGCGGCGACACGCTGCGCATCGAGTTCGACGTCAACACCAATCAGCCGCCGGTGTCGACGATGGCGATGGTGGACAGCCTGATCGATTTCGGCGGGAAGTCGCTGGGCACGTACTACATGGCCTGGTGGTGGGACTCGAGGACGCTGCTGATCGACATCATGGACGCCACCGCGGGGACCCTGGCGATATCGGACCCGATCTGGATACGGTCGACCGGGAATCTCAGGAATTCCGCCGGCACCAGCCAGCCGTGCATCGATTCCGGCATCGTGATGGGGGACTGGGGGGCGACCTCGGGGACGCCGCAGATCGTGAGCGTCATCGCCGACGATCCGGACGACAGGGACACGGTGCTCTCGAGCGGCGACACGCTGCGCATCGAGTTCGACATCAACACGAACCAGCCGCCGGTGTCGACGGGCGTGATGGTGGACAGCCTGATAGACTTCGGCGGGAAGTCTCTCGGCACGTACTACATGGGCTGGTGGTGGGACTCGAGGACGCTGCTGATCGACATCTGGGACGCGACGGCGGGGACGCTGTCCATATCCGACCCGATATTCATCAAGGCGACGGGCAACCTGAGGAACTCGGCGGGCACCAGCCAGGCGAGCGCGGATTCCGGCATCGTGATGGGCGACTGGGGCAAGACATCGGGCACCCCGCGGCTGATGAAGGTGGTCGCGGACGACCCGGACGACCTGGACGCGGTGCTGTCGAACGGCGACACGCTGCGCATCGAATTCGACGTCAACACCAACCAGCCGCCGATGGCAACCATGACGGACGTGGATGGACTGATCGACTTCGGCGGGAAGTCGCTGGGCGCGTACTACCACGCGTGGTGGTGGGACGGCAAGACTATCGAGATCAACGTCATGGACGCGACGGGCGCGACGCTCGCCATCGCCGACCCGATCTGGATAAGGGCGGACGGCACGATGGACCTGAAGAACGCTGCAGGAACCAGCCAGCCGTGCACGGATTCCGGAACGGTGACGGGCGATTGGGGAAGCACCATGGGGACGCCGCGCGTGGTCAGCGCCGTCGCCGACGACCCGGACGACCTGGACACGGTGCTCTCGAGCGGTGACCGGCTGACGATAACGTTCGACACCAACACGAACCAGCCGCCGGTGTCGACGGAGGTGATGCTGGATGATCTGCTCGACTTCGGCGGGAAGTCGCTGGGCACGTATTACATGGCCTGGTGGAGGGACGCCAAGACGCTGGTGATCGAGATCATGGACGCGACCGCGGGGACGCTGGCGATCGCCGACCCGATCTATTTCCTGGCCGACGGCACCGGCGACCTGATGAACGCAGCCGGCACCGGCCAGCCCTGCATGGATATCGCGATCGTGTCCGGCGACTGGGGGAGCACCGATTCGACGCCCCGGATCGAGAAGATCATGGCGGACGACCCGGACGACCTGGACGAGGTGCTGAGTGACGGCGACGTGCTCCGCATCGTCTTCGACAGCAATACCAACCAGCCGCCGATGGCGACGAAGGCGGACGTGGACGGGCTGATCGACTTCGGCGGCAAGTCGCTTGGGACCTGGTACCACGCGTGGTGGATGGACCCCAAGACGCTGGAGATCTACATCATGGATTCGACGGGCGGGGACCTGGCGATTGCCGATCCGGTCTTCATTATTGCGGACGGCACCAACGATCTGAAGAACTCCGCCGGCAGCGGGGTGGCGTCCAGCTCCTCCGGCAGCGTGTCGGGTGACTGGGGCATCTCCGCGGCTATTCCATATATAGAAGAGGCGGTGGCGGATGACCCGGACGACCTGGACACGTCGCTCTCGACAGGCGACACGCTGACCATCACGTTCGACACCAACACCAACCAGCCCGCGGTGGGATCGACCACGGACGTGGACGGGCTGATCGACTTCGGCGGGATGTCGCTGGGCACGTCGTACGTCGGCGTGTGGATGGACGCGAAGACGCTGAAGATAACCGTGACGGACGGCACCGGGGGGACGCTGTCGACCAGCAGCAGCATATTCATCAAGGCGGACGGCACGAACGACCTGACCAACGCGGCGGGCACCGGCCAGCCGTCCATGTCGTGGGGAATCGTGACCGGCAACTGGGGAAGCACGACGGCGATACCGAGCATGGTGTCCGTCGCGGCCGAGGACCCGGACGACGCGGACAACGTGCTCTCCGACGGCGACACGCTGACGTTCATCTTCGACACCAACACCAACCAGCCGCTGGTGGATACGAAGACGGACGTGGACGGGCTGATAGACTGGCGCGGCAAGGTGCTGGGCGCCGGCTACAGCGGGAAGTGGGCGGACGCGAAGACGCTGAAGGTGACGGTGAGCGATTCGACCGGCGGCACGCTGGCGATAAGCGACGCGCTCTTCATCAAGGCGGACGGCACGTACGACCTGAAGAACGCGTTCGGCACCAGCTCGCCTTCGCAGTCCCAGGGGCTGGTAAGCGGTAACTGGGGCGACACCACGGCGGTGCCGGACATCGACAGCGTGGTGGCGGACGACCCGGATGACGCCGACGTGGTGTTCAGCAACGACGACACGATCACGATCGCCTTCGACACCAACACGAACGAGCCGCCGGTATCCACCAAGACGGAGATCGACGGGCTGGTGGATTTCGGCTCGAAGGTGCTGGGCGCGGACTACACCGGCGAGTGGATCA
The DNA here is from genome assembly GCA_964389785.1 of uncultured Planctomycetota bacterium. Taxonomy (GTDB): domain Bacteria; phylum Planctomycetota; class CAYMFW01; order CAYMFW01; family CAYMFW01; genus CAYMFW01. Next base: position 8,772 of record CAYMFW010000142.1, on the reverse strand, counting down.
CCGTCCGGAAGCTCCAGATCACGGTAACGGACATCACCGGCGGGACGCTGATGATATCCGACAGCATACGGATCATCGCGGACGGGACGGACGACCTGACGAACACCGCGGGGCTGAGCATGGCGTCCACCAGCTCAGGCGTGGTGACCGGTGACTGGGGAAGCGTCTCCCCGCCGCCCAATATCGTATCCGTGGTGGCGGACGACCCGGACGACGCCGACGAGGTGCTGAGCGCGGGCGACACGATGACGATACTGTTCGATTCCGACACGAACCAGCCCGCAGTCGCGACGGTCGCGGACATCGACGACCTGATCGATTTCGGCGAATACGTGCTGGGGGCGGACTACACCGGTTCGTGGATCAACGCGCAGACGCTGCGTATCACCATCGCGGACGGCACCGGAGGGACGGTACAGATCGGCCAGGGCATCTTCATCAAGGAGGACGGGACGAACGATCTGAAGAACTCGAACAGCTCGTCCCTGGCGTCCACCTCCTACGGGATAATCACCGGTGACTGGGGCGGCGTGCCGTACATCGTGAGCGTGGTGGCGAACGACCCGGCGGACCTGGACACCTGGCTCGGCCCCGGCGACACGCTGACGATCACCTTCGGGCTGGACACGAACCAGCCGACGGTGGCGACGATGGCCGATATCGACGGGCTGATCGATTTCGGCGGAAGGACGCTCGGGATGAGCTACATGGGTACGTGGCTCGACGCGAGGACGCTGGAGATCATGGTGATGGACTTCGGCGGGACCCTGATGATAGGCGATGGGATCACGATACTGGCCGACGGCACGAACGACCTGAAGAACGCGGCGGGGACGAGCCGGGCCTGCACCGCGAGCGGCATCGTCAGCGGCGACTGGGGCGCGGGTGACCTGCTGGACGTGACGTCGCTCTACGCGTCGTCCGGCGCGAACTCCACGGCCATCTACTGGTCGCCGAGCCTGTCGCCGGAGGCGGCCGGCTACAAGCTGTACGAGAGCACCGACGGCGGCGCGACGTACAGCGTGCCGCTCGACGTGGGCGGCCGAAGGTCCTGGACGGTGTGGGGCACGTCGCCGACGGCGACCCATACGTTCAAGGTGTCGACGTACGACGACCAGGCCCGGGAGACGAACGGGCGGGTGATATCCATCGCGGCCGGCGTGAGCACGACGGCGAGCAAGACGATCACCGGCGGCGACACCATGTTGGACTACACGATGATCTCTCTGCCGTTCGTGCCGCAGACGAGCCTGCTGTCCCAGCTGGGCGCGGCGTGCGGCGCGTACAACCCGATGCAGTGGCGGCTGTTCCGCCGGGCGCCGGGCGAGTACCGGGAGGGCTCGCGCGCGGAGCCGTGCAGGCCGGGACTCGCGTACTGGCTGATATGCCGCAACGACGTGACGGTGGACTTCAGCGGGTACAGCGTGGACGCGGAGGCGACGTACACGATCCGGCTCTATCCGGGCTGGAACCAGGTGGCGAACCCGTACCAGCAGGCGGTGGCGTGGGCCGACGTGACGGTGGAGGACGACACCGGCGCGTCCTTCAGCGTGGTGGACCCGGCGAACCCGGTGACCGATACCACGCTGTGGGAGTGGGGAGCAGGCGGACAGTACGCCGCGGCGGTGGACATGGTGCCGCTCGAGGGCTACTGGATACGGAACAACTCTCCGTACGAGGCGTACCTGGTGGTGCCGGCGCCCGCGGGGGTGCCGAAGCCGGCGGACGAGGACCAGATCCGTCTGGCCAAAGCGAACGAGGCCACGGACGAACAGCCGCCCGGGCCGCCGCCGCGACTGGGCGACAGCAGCAGGACCGGCGGGTGCTTCATCACGACCGCCGGGGAGGGAGCGGACCGGTACTTGCTGAACTCGAGAAAGCGGAGGCCGACCAGGTGAAAACTACACTGAGAGCACTGCTTCTGATCATTCTGGCGGCCGGGATCGCCGGCCTGTGCGTCGCGGAGGACTCCGCGAGCTTCGAGCCCGGCGGCGAGCTGGAAACGGAACGGCAGGACGACATCGAAGACCGGGTCCCTTCGGACGACGCCGACAAGCCGAAGCGGGACTGGTTCATCAAGCTGGAAAACACGATCAATTACGACAGCAATCCGGCGGTCGCTCCCTCCGACGAGGAGGACGACTGGGCGGACATCTTCAAGCTCACCATGGGCAAGACGTTCAAGAAGAGCGGGCCCCACGAGGTGGGAGGCCAGTACAGCTTGTACGGGGAGTTCTACTCGGATCAGAACGAGCGGAACATCCTGGGACACACGCTGGACCTGTACTACGGCAGGATAAAGACGCCGACTTCCTTCCGGCTCGATTACATGTACAGCAGGTACGAGCTGGATAACGACGTGTACCTGCGGAAGCACACGATCGCGCCGCTGCTGTTTTACGCGCCCGGCGGGAAGAACATCGAGATGCTCCGTTTCGCGTACTCCCTGAACGAGTATCCGACGATGGAGACGCTGGACGGGTCCGACTGGTCGATCCAGCTCAGGCACTTCCAGTTTCTGGACGAGGCGAAGAAGAAGCGGGTGAACTTCAGCTACAAGTACTCCACGACGGACACGGATGACGACGACCAGAGCTACGATGCCCACCAGATAGGGGTGGGCCTGAGGGCTCCGATGGGCGGCAGCGGCATCATCGCGGAGATAAGCGTGGACTACACGCACAAGGAATACGACGGGGGACGGGACGACGACGGATGGGCGTACGGCATCAATTTCACGAAGCCCGTCAGCGAGAACTGGAGCGTCTCCCTGGGATACACAGGGAACGACAACGACTCGAACGATCCCGTTGCCGATTACAGCAGGAACGTAGTATCGTTTACCGTGAGCGCTTCTTTTTAGGAGGATGAGATGAAGAGACACGCATGGCTGCTGCCGGTATTGCTGGTGGTACTGCTCGTGCCCGTCGCGACGGACACGGCGCTGGGAAAGCCCGCCGGGGGCGAGAAGCCGGTGGTCGGCAAGGTGGGGGGCGTGACCGGAACGGTGTGGTGGATGCAGGAGGGGAAGGACCCGGAGAAGGACCTCGAGAAGATCGCGGAGGGAAAGGAGCTGCGTCAGGGCGACATGGTCGCGACGGACAACGACAGCAGCGCCAGGGTCGATTTCACGGACGGTTCGGTGATGAAGGTCGGTGAGATGAGCAGGTGCGTGATACGCAAGAAGAGCCCTTCCGCGAAGAAGGCGACCAAGCTGCACCTGTTCGAGGGGAAGGTGCGGGTGAAGGTGAGCGCCGGCAAGGTGGCGCGCGGCATCTTCCAGGTGACCACCCCGACCGCGGTGGCCGGCGTGCGCGGGACCGATTTTCTGGTGGACTGTCCCATCGGCAAGGCCACGAAGGTGCTGGTGTTCAAGGGCCTGGTCGCGGTGTCGAACGTGATGGGGGAGGTGGCCGGCGTGGTCGAGGTGCCCGCGAAGCATTCCACCAACGTCGGCGCGGCCAAGGCGCCGGAGGCGCCGATGGAAGTTCCGGCGGGCGAGCTGGAGAAGATGGAACAGGATATGACGATGGAGGCCGACGCGGGCGCGGAGGGCGGTGACGAGGGGGCCGCCGCCGGCGAGGGCGAAGGAGAGGACGAGGGCGAAGGAGAGGACGAAGGAGAAGGAGAGGCCGCGGCCGACGAGGGCGCCGAGGGCGGCGAGGACGAGGGCGGGGGCGGCGACGAGGGTGAAGGCGAGGCCGAGGCGGAGGCGGATGCCGGAGCAGAAGAGGGGGACGCCGAGGGCGGTGAGGCCGACGCGGATGCCGATGCCGACGCAGGCGCGGCCGACGCCGACGCCGAAGGTGGAGAAGCCGCCGCTGAGGCCGACGCGAATGCCGGTGCCGGGGACGCGGACGCCGGGGCCGCCGCTGCCGATACGGGGACCGATACCGCCGCGACGGGAGAGGTGGAAGGGACGGCCGTCGAGGCGGATGTGGCGACCGATGACGTGGGTGCCGCCGACGCGGGCGCGACGGACGCGGTCGGCACCGACGTGGGAGACGTGGGCGCGGACGTGACCGGTGACGTGGCAGGGGACGCGGTGACCGGGGCGATGGACGATATTACCGCAGACACCACCCAGGAGGTGCTGACCGAGGAGACGCAGAGCGTGATAAAGGAAGACATACAGGAGACGTCGGTGCAGGTGCTGCCGGGGCCTCCGCCTATGCCGTAGTGGGCCGGCGCTATCTGATTAGCTCGTAGGGATGCCGTCCTTGCTCCAGCCGCGCTTCTCGTAGTACAGGTCGAGGAGGCGTTCGAATTCCTCCCGGTCAATCTTCTTTCCCGCGGTCGCGCCGGCGCGCACCGCCGAGGCATGCACCTTGTGCGGGATCGTGTCGTTCGTGCGGTCCATCCCCAGCTTCGTGTTGATGCGCCTGGTGAGGTCGTACACCTCGCGGGAGCGGGCGCACAGGTCATCCATCGTCAGTTCGTGACCGGTGATGCACCGGTAGAATTCCTCGTAGTGCTTTTCGTGCAGGCCCAGCTCGATCCAGGGCAGGCGGCACACGCCCAGCATGTCGAACAGCGGACGGATGGTCTGGTGATAGATGACGATGTCAACGCGGTCCTCGTCCGTCCACTCCTGCCCGAGCTCTACCTCCTTCGCGATGGTCCACGCCCGGGTGTGGTGCGCGCCGATGTCGCTGGTGGCGTACGCGAGCGCCATGGACGCGCCGGCCCTGCTGTCGTACGCGCTCTGCTCCAGCCCCTTCACCTGCAGTATCTCCTTGTCCATCTCGGGCCATGTCTCTATCACCCGGCGCGAGCCGTCCGCCAGGATGTCGCCGATGCCCTGACGCCGGGCGATCTTCTCCACCATTTCCACAATAGCGTCCTCGTCGCCCCACGCGATGGGGCGGCCGTCGAGGTCCTCCAGCGAGATGATGCCTTTTTCGTAGCCCTCGATGAGGGCGCCGATCAGGTTGCCGGTGGATATCGTGTCGATGCCCAGCTCGTCGCAGAGCTGGGACGCCTTGAGCACCGCGCCGAAGTCCTCGATGCCGACGTTCGGTCCGAGCATCGCGCAGGTCTCGTACTCCGGGCCCTCGACCACCGCGCCGGTGTACTTTCCCTTCTTGACCAGGCAGATATTGCCGCAGCTCATCGAGCAGGCGAAGCAGGCGCTGTCGCCGATCTTGTAGCTCTCCAGCATCGTGTCGCCGTCGACGTGATCGATCTTGGGGAACACGGTGTCGCGGAAATTGTACGCGGGAAGGATCCCCATCTCGTTGGCGTACTGCATGACGTTCATCAGGCCTTCCTGCTGCCACATCCTGAAGAACTTGTGGCCGCTCATGTAGGAGTAGGCCTTCTTCGACTCCTTCATCAGGCCCGGCAGGTCGTGCACCGGCAGGTCGCGCCCGCCGCGCACCACGACGGCCTTCAGGTTCTTGGATCCCATGATGGCGCCGAAGCCGGTGCGTCCGGCGTTGCGGGACCAGTCGGTGTTGACGCAGGCGAACTTCACCAGGTTCTCGCCGGCGACGCCTATCGTCGCGACGTGCACCTCGTGGGTGCCGAGCCTGTTCTTGATGAGGCCTTCGCTCTCCAGGCAGGTCTTTCCCGCCAGCTCCGGCATCGGGATGATCTGTGCGCGGTCCTCTTCGATGAACAATATGGAGAGCGCGGGGGCCTTGCCGGTGACCGCGACCGCGTCCAGCCCGGCCTGACGGATCTCGACGCCGAACGTGCCGCCGATGGAAGAATCACCGTAGATCCCCGTGGCGGGTGAGATTGCGACGAAGGAGCACTTCCCCGACGAGGGGAGGTACGTCCCGGTGAGCGGGCCGGGTGCGATGACGATGAGGTTCTCCGGGCCGAGCGGGTCGAGCGAGAAGCCGTGTGCTTCCAGGTTGTCCCAGACGAGCTTCGCGCCGAAGCCGCGGCCGCCGACGTACTTCTCCAGGAAGTCGTCGGACAGGTCCACGCGGTCGCACGTGCTGGCGGACAGATCCGCGCGGAGATATTGCCTGAAGTAGCCGGATTCTATGCTCACAGTTCTTCCTTGCCGATCTCGGCGTAGTGGATCGTTTTCTTCTCGCCCTTGTCCCAGAACTCGATCTCCTTCATGTGGGCGTAGCTCAGCGCGTTGCTGACCCGCCTGGCCTCGCCGAGGGCCTCCTCGGGGATGAGCCGGATCGCGCCCTTGGGACATGCCTCGACGCACTTCGGCGCGCCGTTGCACAGGTCGCATTTTATCGGCTGGTCCACGTCGCTGTGCGCGTAGATGGCGCCGAACGGGCACGCCTCGATGCATTTCTGGCACGAGACGCACGTGTCCGTGTCGAGCTTCACCACGCCGTTGATGCGGGTGAGCGCGTCGACCGGGCACGCCTCGGCGCAGACGGGCGATTTGCACTGACTGCACACGACGGGCATCCGCACTACCGGGTGGGGGTACGTCACCAGCACACGCACCGCGCTCTTCTTGGGATTGTTCACCCCGAAGTGCTCGACGGCGCACGCCAGCTCGCACATCCTGCACCCGGAGCACAGCTCCGGTATCACCGCCAGCTTACGTGCCATAGCTGCAATCTCCTCAATGTCGAGAAATCGCATGATAGCAGAAAACAGGGACAGCTACCATTTTCCTCGAGGCGCCGGCGCGGCGGCGCCGGGCGGCTGGACAAATAGAGTAACCCGTCATTCTATTTGCTGCTTTATTCGCCGAGCAGTGCCGCGTGGATCTTGTACTTGTCGACGCCGGCGCGGCGGGAGTACACCAGCAGGCATTTCCCCCCGCCCGTCGAGGCCAGCGCCGGATGGCGCAGGGACACGTCCTTCTCCGAAACTTTCACGCCCTCGAACGGCTGAGAACCCGCGTCCTTGTACTCCTTGGTCTTCACCGCCCTGCGGAGATCGTTGCTCTCGCCCGCCGGTGCTGAGCCGGCGCCGATCGCGGCGCCGGACGCCGGATCGATGCGAAACGCCGCGAGCTCGACGGCTATCTTCACCCCGGGGTCCCGCCGAGGTGAAGCGAGCGCGGGAGACTGCTCGACCACGGCCACGAAATTCGTGCCGTCGAACGCCGTGGCGCACCACAGGTCATTGCGGGGCGGGTATTTCTGCTGCAGCCGGTTCACCAGATTGCGGGTGCCCGTACCGGCGTTCACGTCGCGGATCAGCGTCGCCAGGTACACGGAACTGTAAGAGCCGTGCTCGAAACGCTCGTTGCCCCACACCAGCGCCCGCTTCCCCGCGGGGTCCGCCGCGAAGGAGTATGTCTGTCCCAGAAAGTTCGGGATCTTCCACGGCTTCGCCGTGCCGTCCGCGCCGACGCGAACGCCGTACGGACGAGCGGGCGACCAGCCGGTGAGCGCGTGGCCGGCGACTATACCGTACCCGTCGCCGTCCCACGCCGCGTACGGCCGCAGGAGCGAGCTCCTGTCCTTGGCCAGCTCCCGTCCGCCCGGCTCCTTCGGCTTTCCGTCTGTAACCAGTGTGCCGTACAGCCGGTACAGCTCCGGCTTATTCTCCACGCGCACGTCCGACCATACCACCAGTGTCTCGCCCTTCCCGTTCGAGGCGAGCGCGGGATAGATCTGGTTGCCCGCGACCGCCGCCACCGCGAACCCGTCGGCGTCGAGGGACTTGCCCTCCACGGACACGCGGCCGGCGTAGAGGTCCCAGTCCTGTTCCCGGCCCTCCACCGGACGGTAGTCCTGCCACGCCACGACGAAGTTCGTGCCGTCGAAGGAAGCCATCGGGTACGCCTGAAACCCGGGGGCGGCGCAGACCGGTATCCCCTTGGCGTCGAGGGACTTGCCGTCGGCCGACACCCGCGCGGCGAAGATATTCGTGTCCTTCACGCCCGCCATCGCCTCGCCCTCCTGCCACACGACGAGGTACATGTCCTTGCCGGCTGCGATCGCGGGCCAGCGCTGGTCGCCCCGGGCCAGGCCCGGCGTGACGTCGAACGGCGTTCCCGCCGCCAGCTCGCCCGCGGCGGCGGGAACGACTGCGGCGAGAACAAGAAGCATCGAACAGACTGTGGCGAGTTTCATGGTTACTGCTCCCTTCTCATCCGGACCCACATGCTCCGCGAGTGGAACGGCCCCGGGGCGTTCCCCTCCGCCTTGGTGCAGGCGCCGTCCATCCCCATCGACGGGGGCATCTTGAAGAAGTCCTTCGTGTTGCCCGGGAGGATGCCCCACGTCATGTCCTTCTTGAGGACGGTCACCTGGTTCTTGTCGAACTCGTACCGGCTGCGCGCGAACGGGATCTCGTTCTGGTGCCACACGTAGCCTTCGGCGGTGACGCCCCAGCCCATGCAGCAGTGCGGCGCGTAGCACGCCGGGTCACCCGGTCCCCATCTGACGGAAAGCACCTTGTTCTTCGGCGCGTAGTTCACCAGCGGCACGAACGTGCCGTCCGCCATCACCTTCCACGTGGACGGCCAGGTGCGCCCGCCGCCGAACACGGAACCGTCGGAATGTGCGTAGAGACCCACGCCCTCGCCCTGCCCGAGAGCACCACGGGGAATCTTCTCCCCCGGCCACTTCTGGGCGTACACCTTCGCGAAATCGGCGTTCACCTTGTCCCGGGTGATCATCCACGACACGCTGCCCTCCGGGTCGGCCTTGAGCAGGCCGCCGCCCATGGTGAAGTACAGGTTTCCCTTCGAGTCGATCGCAAGGCCCTTGCCGAGCGCGCCGAGGTCGGCCAGCTTGCCGGTCTGGCCGGACTCCAGTTTCTTCGATCCGGTGCCCGCCGCCGTCGTCACCAGCCAGGATCCGTCCTTCTGTTTCTCGATCTTTCTGAGCC
>CAYMFW010000141.1:0-12914 GCA_964389785.1 uncultured Planctomycetota bacterium | reverse complement strand
GTGTCGTGCGCAAGCGTCGGCATGATTTCCTGCTACTGCGGGATGGTGTTCTACCGCTACCTGACGGAGGAGAGACAGAAGAAGATGGTGAGGAATGTCTTCCAACGGTACATGACCCCTTCCATGGTAAATGAGATCCTGAGTTCCTCCGAGGTCAAGCTCGGAGGCGAGAAGAGAATTGCCACCGTCTTTTTCTCCGACGTCGAGGGCTTCACCACCATATCGGAGTCCATGTCGCCCGAAGAACTCGTGCCCTTCCTCAACGAGTACCTCTCCGTCATGACGGATATCATCATGGACGAAGAGGCCTACCTGGACAAGTACGAGGGTGACGCCATCATGGCGGTGTTCGGCGTGCCAATCGATCACGGCAATCACGCCATCCGGGCCTGTCGCGCGTCCCTGGCAAACCGCAGGGCGCTCCCGAAGATGTGGAAGGACTGGGAGGCACGCGGCCTGCCTAAGCTGAACATGCGTATCGGCCTCAACACCGGCCCGATGGTGGTGGGCAATATGGGATCGGAACGGCGCCTGGACTATACGGTAATCGGAGACACGGTGAACCTCGCGTCGCGGCTCGAGGGCGCCAACAAGGTGTTCGGTACCCGCCTGATGATCGGGCCGGAAACGCAGGAACAGGCCGCGCTCGAGTTCGAAACCAGGCAGCTGGCATTACTTACGGTGAAGGGGAAAGTCGAGCCGGTCAAGACCTTCGAGCTCCTTACGGAGAAGGGAACGCTTTCCGAGAAGAAGAAGGAGATCGTCGGAGACTACAACGAAGGGCTGGACCTCTTCTACAAGCGGGAATGGGACAAGGCGATCCCGCTCTTTGAAAAGGCGAATTCCATCGATGGAATCGACGGTCCCTCAGAGTTCTACGCCGGCGTCTGCAGGGAGTACCTCGCCGAGCCGCCCGGCGACGACTGGAACGGCGTGGTCAAGCTGGAGACGAAGTGACGAAGCGGAGACGCCGTTTCACGAGACTCTCACTTCATGCTTGACATACGCGCGTATCTTTGGATAATTGCCCGAACCGCGCGCCCTTAGCTCAGTCCGGTAGAGCAGCGGATTCTTAATCCGGAGGTCGAAGGTTCGAATCCTTCAGGGCGCACCAGAGCCCCCTACTCGTACTCCCACTTGTGCAGCCAGGGATCGGACGTCTCCGCCTGAAACGCCTTGAGCTTCTGCGTGAAGGATTCGACGAGCTCCCGGTGCTCCGGTCTGCCGGCGAGATTGGCGGTCTCGTCCGGGTCGTTCTCCAGGTCGTACAGCTCGAACCTCGGACGGTGCAGGTACGCGTCCACCGTCCTCGCGCCGAAGGTGTCCCGCTTGTCGCGGAGCGCCCCCTGCCACGCAGCCGAGATCCACAGGTCCCCCGCGAATGAGTAGTCGAGTTTCCACGCGATGTTGTAGATAAACTTGTACCGTTTCGTACGGACCACCCGCATGGGGTAGTAGTTGGTAATCTCGTGGAAGGTGTGGGCCGCGTAGAGCTCGTCGCGCCAGTCATCCGGGGATTCCTCGTCTATGATATTCCTGAACGAGCGTCCATGAAACTGGCCCGGTCCGGCGTTGGAACCGGCATGTGAGCCGGCGAGGGAAGCGGTGGCGACAGCGGCATTCATGGCGGCACCGGCGGCGTTGGGGACGGCGCCGGCGAAGTCGAGAATCGTCGGCGTCAGGTCCGCCCAGGAAACGAGCCCGTCACAGGTCGTCCCCCGCTTTTCGTGCAGCGGGCTTCGGACTATGCACGGCAGGCGCATCCCCGGCTCGTACAGCGTGGTCTTGGATTCGGGAAATGCGGCGCCGTTGTCGGAGATGTAGATGACTACCGTGTGGTTATACTCCCCTTCTTCCTTGAGCACGTCCATGAGCCGGACGATCCCGCGGTCCATGCGCGAGATGGACTGGTAGTACTGCGCGAGCTCCGCCCGCACCTCCGGCGTATCGCTCAGGAAGGACGGGATAACGACCTCGTCCTCCGAGTAGCACCGCTCCTCGTCACCGGGGAACGCCTCCGAAGGGTTCCCGAAGCGATCAATCCTGAGGGGATGCTTCTTATCGACCCCGGAGCGGTGCGGGTTCTTGGAACACCAGTACAGAAAGAACGGACCGTCCTCTCTGATAAACTCCCGGCAGAATTCCGACATGCGGACGTCGTCGCGGCCGAATTCCGATTCCGGCATGCCCCATTGGAACGGAAAGAGGGATTCCGGAGCGTAGTGTCTCTTGCCGACCCGCCCCGTGCGGTAGCCCGCCTGGTTGAGCAGGACGGGAAGTGTCACGACGTCGCTGAAGCACGAGAAGTGGTGCGCTCCGTGCGTGTGACCGTAGGTGCCGGTCGTGTGGTTCTGAAGACCGGTGAGAATCACCGCGCGGCTCGCGGCGCAGGAGGCGGTGGTGCAGCAGCTGTTGGTGAAGCGAACGCCCTCCCGGGCCAGCGCGTCCATTCCCGGGGTTTTTATGACCGTGTTGCCGTAACAGCCGGCGGCCTCCCGCCCGTGGTCGTCGGCGACCATCAGCACTATGTTCGGGCGGATATCGGATTCCTGTCCCACGTGTTTCCCTCCCAATGAACGACCAAGTGTGCGATCGTATACTACCAGGGACGGAAACGTTCGTACAGAACAGGGTTGCGGGGAGTTCCCTGCGCACCGGGAATGAGTGAAGGGAACTCCCCGCGGCCCGGACACAAGAATTTCTACGGTGCTCTTCTGGTCGGCGCGGCAGGGCCGGCCGACGTGGCCGGGCTGACCGGTGTGGCCGGGGTCCTGCTGGCCGCCCTCCTCTTCAGCTTGTCGAGCTGTTTCTTTATGTACTCCACCGAGTACCCGTTCCTGGCATAGTCCACCTCAGCCACCAGGCCGGCGAGCTCGAAATCCGCCTCGAGCTTGCGGATCTTGACGAGTGACAGCCCATCTCCGGTGTGGCCGTACACCAGGAACGCGGAGCTCGGCTTGTGGTACACGATAACGGTGTCCTGATTCCCGTCTGAACTCGTCAGGAGAATAAGGTTCCCATCCGTCACCGGCACCTGCGCCTTCGATTCCTTCATGGAAACGACAAGCACCGCCGCGGTCAGCAGCAGACCCGCGATTGCGACCGACAATCCCTTTCTCATACGACACCTCCTCTTCTTTCCGACACACACAGACAGTTCCTTAGACATGAACCGAAACCGACGCGAACTGATTTCCGAAGCGTAATCCTGGATTGTCTCTCCGAGGTTATATACGCAGAGCGCTCACACGTGTTCACGAAAAAGAAAGTGAGTCACCTAATATGTGCTGTCTCCACAGAAGTCGGAGAACACCTCGCCCGGGCACCTCAACGACTAAGCGCGGCTCTGGATGCCGTCTATGTGGCCGATGGTTCCGGTCTTCAGGCTCGCGGCGTTCGCCTCGTCCGTGTCGATATGCATCGCGAGATTGAACTTCGGACTGATGCGCACCAGCACGTCGCCGAAGATCAGCTCCCGGGCGCCCTCGACCCTGACGCGCACCATATCCTTATCGCGAAGTCCGAACCGCAACGCGTCCTCGGGCGTCATGTGAATGTGGCGAAGCGCGCAGATAACTCCCTTGTCGATCTGCGCCGTTCCCTCCGACCCCTCCAGGATGATGCCGGGGGTATTCTCGATGTCGCCCGACCCCCGTATCGGAGGCTGCACGCCGAGCTTGAACTGTTCGGTCATCGAGATCTCGACCTGGGTCTCCTTCCGCGCCGGGCCGAGCACCCGTACCCGATCGACCCGGCCCTTGGGACCTATCAGGTTCACTTGCTCCTCACAGGCGTACTGCCCCGGCTGGGACAGTTCCGCCTTGTTCGTCAGCTCGTGACCCTTTCCGAAGAGCGCCTCGATATGCTCCTGGGCCAGGTGGACGTGATGTGCCGACACCTCGACGGGGATCGGAGCGGACTCCTGCCTTCTTATGATTTTCGACACCTCGTTCCGGTTAAGCGTTCTCAGCACCTCCCGGGCGATCATGCGCTCCTCGTCGGTGGGTATCACGAGCACCCGGATGTCGGATTCGTCATCCGATATCTCGTACGCCTCTCCGGCCTCGCTCGCGTTCCGGTTCTTCTCCTCGTCGATGCGAATGCCCATGCATTCCAGCCCCTGGCACGCCAGGCTCCTGACGCCGGCGCTGCCCTGCCCGATGCCGCCGGTGAACACGAGCACGTCCAGCCCGCCCATGGCCGCCAGATACGAGCCGATGTACTTGCGGATCTGATAGCAGAACGTCTTGAACGCGAGAAGCGCCTGGTGGTTGCCCGCCTGGGCGGCTTCCTCCACCTCGCGCATGTCGTTCGATACCCCGGAGAGCCCCTTCAGACCGCTCTCCTTGTTTATCAGCCGGTCGATGTCGTCGGCCCCGAACCCTTCGGTCCTCATCAGGTGCACCAGCACCGCGGGATCGATGTCGCCGCAGCGGGTGCCCATGATCAGCCCCTCCGCAGGGGTCATCCCCATGGAAGTGTCGATGGACCGGCCGTGGTCCACCGCGCAGATGGACGCGCCGTTACCCAGATGGCACGTCGCGATCTCCAGCTCCTTGTACGGACGCCGGAGGAATTCGGCCGCCTTGAGCGACACGTACGAATGTGACATGCCGTGGAAGCCGTACCGCCGGATGCGCTTCTTCTCGTAGTACTCGTACGGAAGGCCGTAGAGATACGCGTACGGCGGAAGGGTGTGGTGAAAGGACGTATCGAACACCGCGACATGGGGAACGTCCGGGAACATCCTCTTCGCCTCGCGTATGCCGATGAGGTTGACCGGGTTGTGGAGCGGCGCCAGGCTCGCAAGCTCTTCGATCTCCGCTTCCACCTCGCCGCTGATGATGACGGAATTCGAGAACTTGTCGCCGCCGTGCACCACGCGGTGGCCGACCGCGTTCACCTCGCCGGGACCCGAGAGAACCCCGGAGTCCTCCGCGGTGAGCGCCTGGAGCATCGAGGTAAACGCGTCGGCGTGGGCGCCCTTCGGAAGCTCCATCGTCACGTTGCCCTTGGACGAAAGGTACGTGTGGGTCGTGCCGTTCTGCCCTATCCTTTCGATCGTTCCCCGCGCGTTTCCTCCTTCGCCGGTGGTGTCGAACAGATTGTATTTCAGCGACGAGGAGCCGCAGTTCACCACGAGCAGCTTCATCGGGGTCGGGGTCTCCAGGCGGAAGCCGTACGGATCGCGGCTCTTGCGGAACGCGGACGCGGCAAGGTTCCGGCCCTCCTCCTCATACGCGAACGACTTCAGCCGCTCGGTGATGATCCTTGACAGGTTCACCACCGCGGGCGGATGGGTCGCGAGAAGCGAGGAGAAGAGGTTGGACGGCACCAGGAGTGCCTCGCACCGGCTGATGCCGATAACATCCGCCATCGTCTTGTCACCGGTCATGAGCGACATCTCGCCGAACACGTCGCCGGGGCGCAGGATGTTGATCCGATGCCGGTGGCCGACGTCGTCGGCGACGGAGACCTCGGCGTCACCGTCCAGCACGATACCCAGGAAGCGGCCCTCGGAACCGAATTCGATGACCGCCTCGTTCGACTCGAACGTGATGATCTTCGAGCCATCGACGAGCTGGGCGAGTTTGTCCTCGGGAAAGCCTTTCAGAAACGAGACGTGTTCCTTCAGGAACTCAATCGCGCCTGATGTATCCATGCAAAGAGCCTTTCTCTCTTGCCGTGTCTATGAAGCATCCGCCCCGTATGTCGCCTTCCGCCTCGGGTGAGAATCCCGGCGGCGGCGGCGGCAGCTCCTCCGTCCCGTCCGGCTGACGGTATATCTGCTTCAGCACCGCTCCCGGCTTGTCCACCGGCACCGGCACCATCAGTATCCGGTCCGCCGTGTCGTTGTTCTTCAGCCAGTACCCCTCGTACGGTATCAGCTGCGTCGCCAGCAGGTACCCGCTCGCCCCGGCGTACGCCCACAGGTTGTGGCTGGTGAACGTATTGGCCGCGTCCGTGACCGGTATCATCGCCGTCCCGTCCATCACACAGCACCCCGTCCAGTCCACCACCCCCTCGTACGGATTGCCTATCTGATTCCACCCCGGCTCCAGACGTATCGGGTAATAGCTGGCGCCGGAATTCGTGTATCCGTCGAAGCTCAAGGACGCCGCGTTCCTTGATATCAGCCAGTACGCCAGACCCGGGCGTACGTCCGCCACCGCCGCGTCCTCATCGTAGCCGCCGCCCGCCGGTTTCCATCGGAGCAGACGCCAGCTGACCGCGTCGTACGGCCCCAGCACAGCCTCGAGCTGCGCCAGGATCCCCTCTTCCGGAATTATCGGGAAGGAGATCATCATGTAGTTCGTCGCGTCGGTCCCTCCGGTGACCGTTCTCGACACGGTGGTCGCCGCGCCGGCGGTTGTAGTCGCGGTAAGACCGGCGCTCTCGTAGCCCGCTCCGCTGTAGCCGGTCACCAGGAACGTGTAGCTCGTCGTCGGTACCGTGCCGGCGACGTCGTACGAGTTCACGTTCCCCACGTCCGTCCCGGCGTCGTACGTGCTCCCGCCGTCGGTGCTCACGTACACCTTATAGCCCGTCGTCTTCGCCGGGGTCGGGCTGGGCGTCCAGATGAGCTGTGTCGAATCCGCGCCCACCGACGCCACCAGTGTCTCCACGTCGTCCGGTATCGGCAGGTCCGCGATGTCCTGCGGGTCGGATGCCCCGAGGTACTCGTCAAGGTTCGAATACCCGTCGCCATCCGCGTCCGCCGACGCGTCGTCCGTCGTCGGGTCGAGCCCGTTCGTCGCCTCCCACCCGTCCGGCATACCGTCCCCGTCCGTATCCGTCGCCGTCGGGTCCGTCCCCGCCGTTTCCTCCTGCTCGTTCGTCAGCCCGTCGCTGTCGTAGTCGCTCGTGCCGTCCTGCCCCAGGCCTCCGAAATACGTCGTCTCCCACGTGTCGTCAAGACCGTCCCCGTCCGTGTCGTCCGTCGTGTCGTCGTCGGTTACCGTATACGTGTGGCTGGTCATCGCCCCCAGCGTCGCGTTCAGCGGCCCGGAGATGTCTACGATAATTGTTTCGTCGCCCTCAACGGCCGCATCGTTCACGATCGTGGCTGAAATGTTCTGGCTCGTGGTGCCCGGGGTGAACGTCAGTGTCCCGCCTGCCAGCGTGTAGTCCGTGCCGCCTCCGGTCGCCGTGCCGCCTGATACCGCGTAGTTCACCGTCACCGTCAGAGCGGATGCCGCCGAGAGCTCCACCGCCAGCGTCGCCGGTGTCGCGGATTCCGCGCCGCTGGAGGATGCCGCGGCGAACGATACGGTCGGTGCCGCGTCGTCATCGGTGATTGTGAAAGTGTGAACGGTGTTGACGCCGAGTGTCGCGTTTGTCGGAGCAGCAAGGGTCACCTCGACCGTCTCGTTCCCTTCAGGAAGCACATCATCGTCCAGACCAACCGTAATCGAATTGGTGGTAATACCCGGACTGAATGTCACGGTGCCGTCCAAGAGCGTGTAGTCTGTTCCGCCACCCGTTGCCGTGCCGCCGGTGATCGAGTAATCGACCGTTACCGTCTGACCGGACGCCGCGGAGAGCTCCACCCATATACTGCCCGCAACCGTATTCTCGAGCGCACTGCCCGTCGTCGCCGTGCACTGCACCGTCGGCGCCGCGTCGTCGTCGGTAATCGTATACGTATGGCTCGTTGTCGCCCCGAGCGTCGCGTTGGTGGGGACAGCGATGCCCACGATCACCGTTTCGTTCGCCTCGTCAAGCGTGTCGTTGACCACGGTGATCGACACGTTCTGCGTCGTCACGCCGGCCGGGAACGTCAGCGTCCCGCCCGCCAGCGTGTAGTCCGTTCCGCCTCCCGTCGCGGTGCCGCCGGAGACCGCGTAGTCTGCCGTCACCGTCTGGCCGGAGGCCGCCGAAAGCGCGACGGTAAGCAGCGCCGGCGTCGTCGCCTCTCCGCCGCTCGACGACGCCGCGCTGAACGCCACCGTCGGCGCCGCGTCGTCGTCGGTGATCGTATACATATGCACCGTATTCGCTCCCAGCGTGGCGTTCGACGGGCTCGAAAGGGTGACCTGTATCGTCTCGTTCACCTCGTCAAGCGTGTCGTTGACTATCGTTACCGATATGTTCTGAGCTGTCACACCGGCCGTGAACGTGAGCGTACCGGACGCGAGCGTGTAGTCCGTGCCGCTCCCCGTCGCCGTGCCGCCCGTCACCGCGTAGTTCACCGTCGTGGTCAGGTCGTAAGACATGGACAACGATACGCCTATCGTTCCCGGAGTCGTGCCCTCTCCGCCGCTCGCACCGGCCGTGTCGAACTGTACCACCGGAACGCTGAGGGACGCCTCTGTTGTATCACCGTAGGCCCCCATGTTGACCCGACCGCCGTTGGGGGCCTGCTCATCGGCATACACCGTCACCGGGTCGCCGGCGTCGATACACGGGCTGTGCGCCGCGTCGGCCGTGAACGAACCCGCCTTGTAGCTGCCTCTGATGCTCTGAAGGTGGAAGCTGTCGTCGAACCCGTTCGTCCCGCCCAGAATGTTGTCGGCGCCGTCGGGGTCGACAAACAGCGGATCGGCCGATATCGAATTGGCGTCCTGGCTCGACGCCGTCTGCCAGTCTCCAAGCGTCGTCTGGTCGACCGTCTCCCAGTCACCCACGAATCCGCTCGGGGCGTAGAAACAGTTGTAGTTGCCGGTGTACGATACTCCGGCATCCTTCGTAATACAGTACCCGCCCGCCGCGCTCGTATAGACGATGTTGTCCTTCACCGTCGGAGACAGCGACCCGGACACGTATATTCCCGGCATGCTGTTCTCGTAGATCGTGTTGCTGCCGATGGTGGACGTCGCGGCCACCGTCGTGAATACGGACACGCCGAACGCCGCGTTATCGTAGATGATATTGCCCCCGACGAGACTCGACACGACGTTGTTCACCACCGTGACGCCGTTGCCGGTATTCGAGTATATGACGCAGTCTTCGACCGACGCGTTCGTGATGTTGTTGGTCCCGTCGATCTGGACGCCCCCGCCGCCGTTATACAGCCAGCACTTCTCGACCATCACGTCGGTCGTCGCTCCACCGGTGGAAAGGATCCGGATGGCCGATGATGCGTTCGGGCCGTCGACAGCGAGGTTCCGTAGCGTAACGTAGCTCGCGTCAACACTTATGGCCGAGGCGATCGTAAATACCGAGCCCCGTCCGCTATCGTACGTCGACCCGATGATCGTCACCGGGTCCGTAGCTGAGCCCTCGTCGGCCGTTGTCACAGCGAATGCGTCCGTGTAGCTTCCCGTATCGACGTAGATCGTGTCTCCCGGCTCGATGTCATACGCGGCAAGTACGCCGGCCACCGTATCGAGCGGCGAGCCCGGCGTCAGTCCGTTGTTCTCGACATTGCCGCCCCCGGAGCAGTAGATGTCATTCGTCGTATCGCCGTCGTTTACGTAGTACCACTGCCCCGTCGTCAGGCTCGCCTCGAACGTGTTGCCGTACGCGCCCTGGTTGATTTGTCCGCCGTTCGGCGTGTTCTCATTGAGGTACGGATCACCCGGATCGCCGGCGTCGATGCCGGACGACGTAGACGCGTCCTGGGTAAAGACGCGTGTATCCTGGTGGAAGCTGCCGTACACGCT
This sequence comes from uncultured Planctomycetota bacterium, assembly GCA_964389785.1. Classification (GTDB taxonomy): domain Bacteria; phylum Planctomycetota; class CAYMFW01; order CAYMFW01; family CAYMFW01; genus CAYMFW01. The sequence continues at coordinate 3,309 of CAYMFW010000141.1, read as the reverse complement.
CTGGAGGTGGAAATCGTCGTCGTCGCCCATGGCACTACCCAGAGTCGTGTCCACGCCGGCGGGATTCACAAACGTGGGAGTGATCTCCTGGGAATTCGCATCCTGCGAGGAAGCGGCCTGCCAGGCAGCCAAATCGGCCTGATCGGTCACACCCCATGTCCCCGTCCATTCGCCGGCAACAAGATTGTTGTAGTTGGACACGAACCCAGCCTGTGAACCGGCATCGACCGCCACGCACGCTACTCCCGTGCCTGAGTTCAGCTGTTGAATTATGTTGTTGTACAGATCCGCCGAGTCCGTGCCGGTCAGCTTTACACACACGGAATTGTTTCCGTAGATCGTGTTGTTCCAAAGATGTATGTTGCTGCAGTTCGTAGGCGTGGTGCTTGCCAGCGTATAGATGTCATTGGCAACATTACCTACAGGAGGATTGTTGTACAGAAGACTATTCACGACGGTGATATTGTCGGCGCCCTCCAGGCGAATACCGGCGTTGTTATTGCAGTGGATCCTGCAGTCCCGTATCTTCACATTTGATGATTCCAGGCAGTAGACGCCATCGACCGCCCCCCATATTTCACATTCTGTCAGTGTCACGTCTGTGGCACCGTCTATATACACGCCGCTTCCGCCGTTGTAGGTGTCGATGTTTATCAGCTCGACGTGGTAGGCGGCAACCTCGCTGAACTCGAAACAGTATTCACCGGCCTTGTGCATGCTGTTATAGAACTCCGAATTAAGGGAGCTATTCGGACTGAACGGCCGCCCCATGATCTGCATCGGATATGCGGCGCTGCCGCCATCGGCGGCGAGAACCACTATGCCCGTAACGGTGTACGAGCCGTCGTCCACCAGAATCCGGTCGCCGGGTCCAAGATCATAGATGGAAAGAACATTCTCCACCGTCGCCTTCGGCAAAGCCGGCGTCAGCCCGCTGTTCCCCGCGTTGCCGACCGCCGTCGTGTACACGTCGCCCACCTGCGAGGCGTCGTTTACGTAGTAGTTCGTGCCGTCGATGCTGCTCGGGGACCGGGAGGCGCGGACGGTGCCGCCGTATGCGCCCATGTTCATACACGGCCCGCGCGGGGTACTTTCACTCGTATAGTAGCCCCAGGGCGCTCCGGAGTCGACACAGGGCGAGTCGGCGACGTCCGCCGTCCACGATCCGAAGTGGTAGCTTCCCGCGGTACTCTGGGGGTGGAAGTCGTCATCGTCGCCGTTCGATCCACCGAGTGTGTTATCGGCGCCGTCCGGATCGACGAAGAGCGGATCGGCTTCGATGGAATGAAAATCCTGACCGACCATCTTCTTCCATTCGATGAGATCCGGAACCGTCGTGGCGCCGTAGATCCCGAGCGACGCGCCGTTCACCGGATAGAAGCAATTGTAGTCGCCGGAGTACGACGCGTTCGATCCGACATAGATCGCCTGGTTGTACGTGCTGTGGTACACGACGCTGCTCGTCACCTGCGCCGTCCAGCCGACCAAGCCGACCAGCTCGATGCCCCGCGTTTCGTTGTTGTACACCGTCGCCCCGTCGATCTTGACGGTCGTCGCATTGTCCGGGGTGACGTATATCCCGCTTCCCATGTTGTCGTAGCACAGCGCCCGAATCACGGAGCTTGCGCTCACCTCCCCGTGAAACCGTATACCGTTGCTGCTGTTGGAGTACGCGACGCAATCCTCCACGGAACCACCGGCCGGCAACGAGCTGGGACCGAAGAAACGAATGCCCTCACTGCTGTTCCTGGCCACGCAGCGTATCACCTTGACGGCCGAAACCATCCCCAGCACCGTTATCGCGGACACGCCCGAATTCTGACAGACGAGATTCTCGAGGGTGACGCTGTCGGCGTTGTCGATTTCGACGCAGGCATATATTCCGCCGCCCGCGTCCAGGATCGTTCCCCTGTTGTTGTTGTAGGTCGAACCCAGAACGGTTACGCCGGGCTGGTCGGACACGATCGATACGGCCGCCGAAAGATTGTACGTACCGGTATCCACGAAGACGACGTCTCCCGAGCCGGACAGCCCAATCGCATCGTTGATGTCGTCCTTCGGCGTCGAGGGTGACAACCCGTCATTGGTCGAATTGCCGACGGCCGTGCAGTACACGCCGTTGGCGGTGCTCGCGTCGTTTACATAGTAGTCGACGGCGAACGCGAGCGACGACAGAAAAGAGCCCGCTCCGCCCGGAAGCGAAACGGTCAGGCAGGGACCCAGCATCAACACACCGAAAACGAAAACCACCGCGATAAGGAATCGGTTTCTCATACCACCTCCGGCTTCGACCGGCGCATCGCGCCAAGTTCTGGAGAAATCAGGAACTAGTGCCACACCTCGCAACTCCGTATTCAATCAGAATCGGGGGCATGCTGTCAACCGAGCCAAGAGGGGGAACAGAAGCCGGCTATTTGCCGTTCTCCTCCTCTTCCAGCTTCTCGACGATGCCGCCCCGTTTGAGCAGCTCGCGGTAGTCGTCGTCATGGTCCTCGATTATGGTATGCAGATAGTCTATGTTCCTATGAACAGCCAGGTTGTAGAGATCCTCGTCTGTGTTCCACCGCTCGCGAAAGTGAGAGCGCATGAACCTGTCCACGGAGTCAAACTCGTTCGCCAGACGCCGTTCCGTCATCTCGTAGAACCCTATCGTCTTGCGTAGAAGGTCGAACTCACTCTCGTATCCGCCGATATTCGCCTCCCTGAACTCGTGGAACAGGAACAGCAGCTTCTCCAGGTAGTACCGATCCGCCATCTGCCCCAGGAGATCGGCACTGCCGAGCATTTTCCCCAGGAGCTCGATCTCGCCGGACTCGAACTCGATCCCGTCTATGTCGATCGTGAGTCCGGTACACTGCAGTATTGCCCTTGCGATCCCGAAATCATGATCCGTAAAGCCCTTGTCATTGAAGTACTTCTCGACGAATTCAACGCTCCTCTGAACGTGATGCACGGTGTACTTCGCCCCGGTGCCCTCCCGATCCTCGATGTCCTGAACATAGCCGGCGTCGTGGAACACCGCGGCGATAAGCCCGACAACCAGACCCCCGAGGTGGGCCTGCCAAGCCATATTGAGACTATCAGCAATGGGCGGTAATGAGAATAAAACGAAAAACACCAGAACCACGACCCAGAGAGGCATGGGAATGAAGAAGTATAAAAGGACTCTTATGTTGGGCCTTATCATTACCAGGGCCCCGGCGATGGCATATACAGCACCGGAAGCGCCAACGGCTATGGAAAGAGCATTTCCCAGCAGCAGGTACATTACGTTGCCGAAGATACCACCGATGAAGTAGACCAGAAGAA
>CAYMFW010000140.1:0-12932 GCA_964389785.1 uncultured Planctomycetota bacterium | reverse complement strand
TTATACTTTAAATAAAGAACTTTTGCCTACTATTGAAATACCTTTTCCCGAAAACGCCGTTTTCCCTACCTCGCTCTATCACTGCCTTGAAGCGACACATATCGACGCATTCACCGCAGGCGTTGCACGTATAGGGAAGTATGCGGGCGATCTTTCCTCCGCTGAACTCTTCCTCCTGCTTGATTTCCGGGGCGAGCACAAGGTGAAGGTCCGCCGCATCCACGTCGCAGTCAGCGATAACGGGATTTTCCGCGAGGCTCGCGAACGAAGCAGCCAGGCTGGTCTTGCCGGTGCCCCCCTTGCCGCTTATCACTACGATTTCCTTCATACAGATGTCGCCTTCCCGGGAACGTTTGTAATGCTCTTCCGTATCGTTTCCCAGAGAGTGCTGAAACGATCCTCATAACCTTCAATTGCTTCTGCCGCCAGATTGCCGCGAGAATATGCCTCCGCCACCCGACGGTCGTCGGGAATCTCGGCGAGGATCGGGACGTCACGCACGGCACAAAACTCCCGGGCGCTCCGGTTATCGTCCTCGTGCCGGTTCACCACGACGCCGTAAGGTAAACCGATTTCTCGAACCATCTCCAGTGCCAGCTCCAGATCGTTGAGACCGAACGGGGTCGGCTCGGTAACAAGGACCACAAGATCCGAGCCTGTAATGGCCGTGATCACAGGACACGAGGTGCCCGGCGGCACATCGATGATTGTGACGACGGAATCCCGTACCTCGCTCTTGACCACCCTGATGAGTGGTGGGCTCATCGCTTCCCCGACACGAAGCTTCCCGTGAACGAACCGTATCGGACCCGCCTTCCCCTTCTCAACGACACCTACCTCTCTCTCCTTCTCGGCAATCGCCTTTTCGGGACAGACCCGGGAGCAGCCGCCGCAACCGTGGCACAGCTCGGGAAACGTAAGCACCTTCCCCCCGACACACACTATCGCGCTGAACTGGCATATTTTGCCGCACAGTCCGCAGCCCGAGCACTTTTCCGGATCTGCGTTGGGGACGGGAATTCCGACCGTGTGGGAATCTTCGATGACGGGATTAAGAAAGAGATGGCCGTTTGGTTCTTCGACGTCGCAGTCAAGATATTCCACTTCTCTTCCGGTCTTAGCCAGCACGTACGCCAGGTTGCATGCGACGGTCGTCTTTCCCGTTCCTCCTTTTCCGCTTGCAATCGCAAGTCTCATTTCGTATCAGGTTCCTGTGTTCATCGGTTACCGGCATGCATCTTGCAGACGACGTCGGCAACCCTTCTTCCCAGATTGGCAGCGGTTTCCAGGCCGACAGCATCTTTCTCCACATCACCCTCCGCTCCACTCCAGACAGTGCCTCCGAAGTGCGCTGTGTCCACTCCGTCACTCACGACGATCATATCGTGGCACAGCATGGCGGCCTGAATCGCCTGAATCGCGATTTCCTGTCCGCCGTTTCGAACTCCACCGACAGCGAGTGCTCCACCGACCCTGTCACGGAAGATAAACCCGTTTCGACGGAACATGACGGTTCGATCCAGGAACGCCTTGCACTGCGCCGCCATCGACCCCAGATACACCGGCGTGCCCACTATCATCCCTTTGACGTCTTCATCCGCCAGAATCGGAATGAGATTTCTGAACTCATCTCTGATACTGCATTGCAGCGAGTCCTGGCATAATCCGCACGCCCTACAGCCGTGAACCACGAAATCCGCCAGATCGAGAATATCCGTGTCTATTTCCGAGTGTTCGCGCCTGGCCGCATTCAGACAATGTTCAAGGGCCTTGTGTGTGGCCATTTCTTTACGAGAGCTGCAGCTGATTCCCAGTATTTTCATAATGCCTCCTTGCCAGAACTTGCCTTCTCTTCCGTCTGCTTTGATAGCTTGCGTTTTAAGAACATGAACAAGCGTTTCCAGTCTTGGATACAAAGCGCGAAAAACGCTCCGATAGTTCCTGCGGATGCTAGACCGACTGGACATCCCTGTTGTCCACAGAAGGGACAAACGGCGAACATGGTATAAAGGCCCGTGAACCCCAACCACCAGCCAAAGAATCTGAACAGGTGTCCAAATGGCGACATCTTTCTCTTGCTCTGTCTTACTTCGTCTTCTTCAGATGAAGGGTGTTTCTTGACTGTCTTCTCCATTGTTCTAACGTTTCTTCACGTAGTAGATTTTATTCTCTCTCGATTCCGTTTCAACCAGGCCGTTTTTCGTCAACGCTCCGATATGCTTGAGCACCTCATTGCGGTGAATCCCGAGCCCGCCGGCGATGTCTTCGACGGCGCACGGCCGCCGATCCAGAAGGTTCAATACCTCTTGTCGGTCGATTCCCGCCCACTCGAGATTCTTTCCACCTGCGTAATCCACGATGACCTCGGCTCCAGCGCCGAACAGACCTGCAAGCTCCTCCATTCTCTCCGGAGGCACGGCATAGGCGAACTCTTCCGCCGGCGGCCGCGTGACCGTATTCAGTTGAATTCTGTCCGCCTTCACTCGCGAGGCGAGCATCGCAATCTTCTCGACTTCCAGAGGAATCGCCGTCACGCCCCCGATCAGCATGACCTCGAGCCAGATTTCCTTCTTGAACTCCTTACGCAGGGCGATGAGACCATCCATCAATTTCTCGAATGTAACCTCGGGAAGAGGCCGATTCACGTAGCCGAAGGTCGCTTCACCTGCAGCGTCCAGCGACGGCAGGATCAGGTCCGCTTCCAGAATGGACTTCCTCACCTCCGGGTTCCAAAGCAGGGACCCGTTGGTGAGAACGGCGATCGGGATGTCTGTTTTCGACTTCAATTCCGATATCACGGATTCGATCTTCGAGTTGAGTGTCGGCTCCCCCGAGCCTGCAAGCGTGATATAGTCGGCTGTCACACCGGTTGCCATCACCTGCCCGATTTCCTGAACGAGATCCTTCAAAGGGACATACTCCTTCCGTTCAGCAGTCTTCTGTGTCGTGCGCCCGAGCTGGCAGTACACACAATCGTAGCTACAGACCTTGTAGGGGACCAAGTCTATCCCGAGCGACCGGCCGAGGCGCCGGGAGGGTACCGGACCGTAGATGTGTTCTGACGGTTTCTTGCCCATATTGCTATTTCGAACACGGCGGGCTGTCACACGGCACATCCCTGCCGCAACACGTACTGCTGCGGCCGCAGCGGGTGGCCGTGCCGCCCGATTCCTTGTAGTCGGTCGCGTAGAATCCGCTTCCCTTGAAGATGACCGCGCTTCCGCCGCCGACCCCTCGACGCACCGTTGCTCCGCACTCCGGGCATTTCTTCACAGGCTCGTCGGTCATGTTCTGAAACTTCTCAAACCTGTGACCACACCTGTCACATTCATATTCGTACGTCGGCATCCTGCGATCCTCCCACGCTTATCATCTCCGCAATAACAGCCATAAGCTTCCCACAACAAACCTGACGACGAGATTCACCAACTTGATTCCCAGGAACGCGCGTTTCGAGTGCGCAAGCATCGGCAGCATGCCGTGTCCGTCCTGCACTATTGAGTTGCCCACGAGGATCCCGAACGGAATCGCTCTCTTCGCAAAGAGCGTGACGAAGACAAGATGCGGCCCCGACTCCGGGATCAAACCGATCAGACAGGCAAACAGCAGGACCACCCAGATATTCGATCACAAGCATCATCACGAAAACGAATCCTGTGATCATGAACGAGTGGCTGACTGCGTGAATCATACCTGTCATTATTCGAATGCCCCTCGATGCCTGCGAAACGATGCTTCCCGCATCTCGTATCCAGCCTGCAGCTCAAAAAAGACTGACTGATCCGACACCCGATCTTTCGTGCAAGAGTTATGCCAAAAGGCTCGGGAAAACAGACATCTATTCCAAGTAACGTCCTGTAAACGGCTTCAGAAAAAACAGAGCCAATGGAGTGTGGATCGAGACCGGAGAAACCATACGTTGTTCTTCCCGGAAGGTTGCATCCTGCAATGGGCCACATTATTACTGACAGTTCATGAGAAAACGGCTAGAGTAACACATATAAGGCTATTAAGCAGTGAAATAGAACGTCGTATCTTCCGACCAGGACCCAGAACTGCCAAGTGTGCAATCTGCATATCCAAATCAGATAATAATTGCAGTTTGCACCTTTCTTGTTCTTGCAGAAATTCCGTTCCAGCTGCCGCAACTTGTTTTTCCCAAGACGGATAGGGCAATCGCTCATCAGCTTCGTGAACTTGGCACGCTCTATGCACATCCCTATAGAAGACAGGTTGTCTCCGGTCAGAATACCAAAAGGAGGTGATTGCAATGCCAGGAGGAGATGGAACAGGTCCTGCGGGCATGGGACCCATGACGGGAAGAGCGGCAGGATTCTGCGCGGGCTATCCTGTACCGGGTTTCATGAATCCGATGGCGGGACGTTACGCGGCACCCTATGCTGCAACACCGTACGCTCCGGCGGGAGCACCCTACGGCGCGGTACCCAACGTTCCGATCGCCGCACCCTACGGCTACGCCGGATGGATGCCGTACGGAGTTCCGCGCTTCGGCCGCGGTTTCGGACGTGGACGCGGCTGGGGACGGGGATTCGGACGTGGTTGGGGCCGCGGCTTAGGTCGAGGCTGGGGTCGTGGCTTCGCTGGTTACGGTTGGTAAAGGTTGTTTTTCAGAGCGAGACGAACGATCGTTTCGCAGGAAGGAGGGACGGGACATGCCGGGAGGAGATGGAACAGGTCCTGCAGGTATGGGACCGATGACGGGAAGAGCGGCGGGCTTCTGCGCGGGCTATCCCGTGCCGGGGTTCATGAACGCGATACCGGGTCGCGGATTCTGGGGCTGGGGTCGCGGATTCCGCGGCGCAGGCGGTTGGGCGCGCGCGGGAGTGGGCTTCGCCCAGTGGGGCGCACCGGCGTTCGGAGCGTGGGCCGGGCAGGTGACCCCGCAGCAGGAACTCGACGGGCTGAAGGGCCAGGAAGAGTACCTTGTGGATGCGCTGGAGGGTATACGAAAGCGCATGGGAGAACTCGAGGCCGCGGCGGAAAAGAAGTAGTCGTCATCGATGGCGCGTGCTCCAGGCAACACCGGGATGCAGGGCGAGGAACAGGGCCCATCCTCCCCTGCTGAAAACGAGGAATGAACATGCCGGGAGGAGATGGAACAGGACCACCGGGAGGCGGTGGAGCTGGAACAGGCGGAGGAAGGGGAAGAGGAAGCCGTGGTAGAGGCCGTATGGGTGGTTTTGCCCAGAGCCTGGTGGCAGCTGCATTTGCCCCAGTTGTGGGCAGCGGGTGGCACACACCGCCGGCCAGCCGTGCTATCAGAAGAAATGCCCGAAGTGCGGTGTCGCCCTAACTCGAGGGTAACCATCACGGATTGAGAAATATCTCTACGGTACATCTGCGATCACTGACATGCGAGGAATTATCTCTTGACGACACGCAGATTCAAGCTGACCGTACTTGTCGAAGATAGGTCGGACCGGAATGATATCTTCGAGGAATACGGATGGTCGGTTCTCATCGAGCACGGCAGGTTGTCCGGGCTGTTCGATACCGGTCAAACGGACCTACTGTGCAAGAATGCGAGCGCTCTGGGTGTTGATCTGAGTAGGCTTTCGTGGGTAGTGTTGAGTCACGGACACTACGACCACACTGGCGGACTGAAGGGCGTCCTCGATGTCGCAGCAAGACCCGTTGTGTACGCACACCCGGATGTGTTTATACCGAAGTACATCAAGGAACGGAACGGCAGCTGGCGGGAGGCGGGCATGTCGCTCTCCATGAAAGACATCGAGCAGTGTGGCGCCGAGGTCCGACTTGGCAGGAGACCCACAGCCATCCAGGCCGGCATCGGAGCAACCGGAGAGATACCCAGGAAGACATCTTTTGAGAAGGTACAGGCCCGCTTCTTCGTCGAGAAGGATAATCGCAGAGTACACGATCGCTTCCCCGACGATCAATCCCTGATACTCGAAACGCGAAAAGGCATCGTTGTTCTCCTCGGTTGCTGCCACGCGGGTGTTGTGAATACTCTCCGATACGTCAGGAAGATTACAGAGGCGAAGCGGACATACGCGGTCATCGGGGGGATGTACCTGGGCGCCGCTTCACGGGAACGGATTCGACGAACGACTCATGCCTTCCTGGAATACGACGTGAGCAAGATCGGTTTGGCTCACTGCACGGGCAGGAAGGCCGAAAAGGAATTTATGTCCGTCCTTGGAGAACGTTGTTTCCTGTGTCCCGCCGGAACGGTATTGGAGTTTTAGGATATGGCTGCGATCCAGAAGATGGAGCTCGTGCTTTACGGAGATAGCGTAAGGATGACAAGCTAGAAGATGTCGGATAATTCGATGAGTCCAATCGTAAATCCTGCAGTTTTCGGACGCATGAACGATCCTACGGCTGCGGCGGTACTGAAAGGCCCTTGCGGCGAGGAGATGGAATTCTATATCTACATCAAGGATGGTGTAATCAGAGACATGAAATTCTACACGGAAGGTTGTGGGACTACGAAGGATTGCGGGTCGTTCGTCGCCAATCGAGCTTTGGGAAGAACCGTTAGGGATGCCCTTGCCATAAATTCGAGGGATATCATCAACGAAGCCAAGACACCTCTCGATCAAGATTGCCACTGCGCCATCCTTGCCGTCAGTACTCTTTATCGCGCTATCGCCGATTACCTTCTGAAGTTGTGAAGATCCGTAGGTAACGGCGTGGCACTGAAAAAGAACGAGAGCGTGAAACAACCACTCACCCGTTGGGGGATAGGTCCGAAAATCGCTCTCCCGTCGGTCCTCTACGGTGCTTTCGGAGCCTGCGTTACCTATGTATATCCGGAACAGTTGCGAATGAGCCTTGTGCCATCATGGGTCTGTTTAGCATGCGGAACAAGTTTTCTCGTTGTCGGCATTATGTTTTATGTGATCAGCCTTCGATTGCTGCTCAGCAATATGAAGCGGGAAACATTGACGACAACCGGTCCTTACAGAGTTGTTCGACATCCTATATATGCGGCCTGGATATTGTGTATAATGCCAGGCATCGCATTGGTTCTTAGATCATGGATTCTCCTCAGCACGCCTATGGTGTGCTATACGGCCTTCAGATTCTTCGTTCATGAGGAGGAAGATTTACTCGAAGCGGTATTCGGTGGGGCATACGAAACATATCGACGGAGGACACCAGAATTGATTCCCGTAGGCTGGATACGCGAAGGTCAGAGAATGTGGAAACGGTAGGTATTCGGCGATTAACATGATGGCAAGTCATAACGGCGGGAGTGTGGATTCGAGTGAACTGATAACCGATTACAGGCTCAAGCTTGTCGAGGACCATCATTCTCCCGGCAGCGGCCGCTATGGAGTGCGGATAACCCTGCCGACTGACATCAGCGCTGCGTTTCCCTACCTCAATAGCGTCCTGGATGATGCGATATATGACCACGAGAACAACATTCTCATCGGTACAAACAACCGCCGGCGATATGCGTTCCGCCCGCAAGAAATCCATGTCGGTATGGTCACCGACTCGTCCGAGGCGCCAGCGATTGTCAGTGAAGTCGTCGCATTGGTCAACCGAACATGGGAAGAACGCGAACGTATCACTCCGAGTTTCAATGAACGCAAGCTGCCTACCGTCTATGAAATCTACAGGCTGCTCCCCGGGACCAACTGCAAGGAATGTGGATATCCCACCTGTCTTGCCTGCGCTGCCGATATACGCAATGGTCTGATATCATTGGAGAGATGTCCATTACTGTCAAAACCCAAGTACGCACAAGACAGGGAACAGATTCGCACCCTGTTTCCCTAGCCAAACACAATTCGACTGTTGCTGAGTTATGGGATGATAGAATGGTTTGGATGCGTGTCTCTCTTGTGAAGGCGACCGGGACGCAGAATTCCCACAACCGTTTCGCCGGCCATAACGCGATCGCCAGGCTTCACGAGAAGTTCGAATCCTGTATTCATCGGGACGAACAATTCTGTCCTGGAACCGAACTTTATCATGCCTATGCGTTGTCCTCGTTCGACCCTTGTTCCCAGATCGCAGTCGCTTACGATACGTCGCGCTACCGCACCGGCGATTTGTTTGACCACCATTCCTTCACCTGAGAAGGTGCTCCTGATTCCTATGACGTTGTTTTCATTTTCGGCACTCGCCTTACTTCCAAGAGCGTTGTGGAACTTGCCGGCCGTATACTTCATAAAGGTTATTTCTCCGGTGCAGGGGGCCCTGTTCATATGGACGTTCAGCATGGAAAGGGTGATTCCTATTCGCACAGAAGGCAACCCCAGGAAGACATCTTCTACGACCTGAGCCACATCCCTCACGCGTCCGTCGGCCGGCGCGATGATCTTCTCTTCGCCGGGAGGAGTTCTTCTCTCCGGATCCCTGAAAAAATACAGCACTCCCAGAAATCCCACCAGCGGCAGGAGACCGAGTCCCCCGTTGAACACGAACATGAGAACGCTTGCCGTTCCGAATAGGATTCCAGACGTAAGAATCTCACGTAGACCATAACAGGTTATTCCGAGCCATGTGCATGCATTGTTCAGACGGCTCAACACTCTATCCTTTACCGGGTTACCCGTTCGCACCAGCCCCGACGGATAACCTTTCCTCAGTCAGCTCACTGAGGCACGAGTCGACGTCACGCGTCGGGAATATCATTGCCGTGGCGAATTCCATCTGGAACTCCGGGTCCAGAGAGAGGTACACATGCTCCGCCTTTTCCCGGAGGCGCGACGCGCGTTCCCGTTCCTCAGCGGACAACAATGCGAGCTTGGCGCCGAGCGATGCGGCGTTACCGACAAAACGGATGCGATGACAGGGTATCTGCGGCAGCAGCCCTATGCGTCGGGCGTTGCTCCTGCGGATGAAGTTGCCGAACGCACCTGCCAGCAATACGGTGTCGAGATCACCGGGGGCGAGCCCGGCCCGGCGCAGCAGTATATTTATACCTGCTCGAATAGCGCCCGTCGCCAGCTGCAGCTCACGCACGTCCTTCTGCCACAAGTAGATCGGTTCGCGTGAAGAGGTGTCTCCCGCCGGTACGAGAAGGAAATTGGTCTGTCCATCCACCGTAATCAGACGAGCACGGAGTTCATCCGACAGATTCTCCGGGGCCTCATCGGCCGAGCAGATTCTTCCGGTCTCACTGATAATACCGTGGCGAAGCAGTTCTGCCGCCGCATCGATCAAGGCCGTTCCGCAGAGACCGGCAGGAGCCGTGTTTCCGATCACATTGAAGAGGACGTCGTCCCGGATCACGACCTTCTCGATAGCTCCGGCGGTGGCGCGCATGCCCTGGACGATACGTGCTCCCTCGAATGCAGGACCGGCTGCCGTGGATGTTGCTTGCAGCCTGCCGTCGTGGGAAAGAACGATCTCGCCGTTCGTTCCGATATCGACAAGCAGCGTTGGTTTTTCGACCTCGTCCATGTGCGCCGCAAGCATGCCGGACACGGTGTCTCCTCCTACGAAACCGCCGATCTGAGGAAACGTGAATATCTCGGCTCCGGCATTGGCTGTAATGCCGAGCGTTGCAGCGGAAACGCTCAAGGAAGAATCGAATACCTGGATGAAAGGGTTCTCGCCGAGCGCCGAGCTGTCCAGGCCATAGAACATCTGTTGCATCGTCGAGTTGCCTGCGATTACGATCTCGTATATGTGATGATTGGCAACACCGGCCTGTTCTGTCAGCTCCTGGATCAAGGTGTTGAGCGCTTTCAGGACCGTCTGTTGCATTTGAGAAAGCGCGCCATGGTTCTCTCGAACGCGGGATATGCGCGAGATCACATCGTCTCCGAATCCAACCTGGGGATTCATCAAGGACGCGAGCGCTCGTTCCTTTCCCGTAACCAGGTCGAATAGCGTACCCACGATCGTTGTGGTACCGAGATCGACAGCCACACCGTAGGCTGCGTTCGACGTATCGCCCACCTCCAGTCCTATCAGGCGATCCGCAACCAGCACGGCAGTCCCTTGCCAGTCGCGAGCGCGCAGGAACCCCGGAAGCTTCCGGAGGATTTGAAACGGAATTCGACCGTCTCCGACTGCGGCTTTCAGCCGGGCAATGTCGGATAGCGCATTCTCTCGTGAGGGAGGATCCAGATCAAAGAATCGTTTGCATACGACCGGCCTCAAGGACACAGCCTCGCCGGTATCGCCTGTCAGAATCCTTCCCTTCGCCTCGAAACGTGATTCCCGGGGTACTTCGACTTCCAGGTTGCTTTCAATGTGACACTGGCAAGCGAGACGAAAGCCTTGCCTTACTCGTTCTTCGGACAACGCTTTCACGGCTGCCTCCGACGGAGGGCATGATCCGCCTGTAATCCTGATTCTGCATTTCCCGCACGTTCCGTTGCCTCCGCAAGGTGTCTGCAGAATGATCCCCGTGCGCCCGGCAGCTTCGAGAATTGTAGTACCGGGCAATACGTACACGCTCCGCCCGCTGGGCCGGAATGTGATCTTCAGTTCGCGTGCTTTCATTATGAACTCGTGTCCATCCTGACTCGACTACATTGCCGAAAACTCAGCGAATTCCCGATCCAGTATTTCGACAACCTGCGTCCTGCTTTGTATGCTGGTCGTGGCCGCCACCACCTCGCCGTTTTTGAAGTACACGGTGAACGGCAGCCCCCTGAAAGTATGCGCACTCCGGAAGTCGCTTGACGAAATCGGCTGCGGGGATATCGAAATCCTGGTCCCGGAACGCGACATGGGGATACAGGCTTTCCAGCTCTTCCATGATGTAGTAGACAGGCATACACATCGGCCCCATTCTTCCACAGCAAATCACGACATTCTCGTTTTCTTCCAAGATCTTGTGAACATCCTCTCCCGTTTCAAGATGCTTCAAGTTCGTATCAAGCATCCTGTCCTCCCCTGTTCATCTGTTGATTCATCACCTCTTCGATTCCAAATATCGCTCCGCGTCCATGGCGGCCATGCATCCATATCCCGCAGCCACAACCGCCTGTTTGTATACGGGATCGCGCACATCGCCACAGGCAAACACGCCCGGTGTCGATGTTCTCGTAGAACCCGGCTCGACCCGGATAAACCCGTCTTCATCCGTTTCGACCAAGTCCCTGAAGACATCGGTTTGGGGATCGTGTCCGATGGCCACGAAGATGCCAGCACACTGAATCTGTAGGGTCTTATCTGTCTCCGGATTCCTCAGAACGGCGCCCGTCACCGTATCATCACCGGTTATCTCTTCCACAATCCATGGAATCATCCATTCGATCTTGGAATTCTTCTTCGCCTTTTCCACTTCAACGGGAGCCGCGCGCAAGTACTCTCGTCGGTGAACAATCGTTACCTTGCTCGCAAATCTAGTGAGAAATACGGCGTCCTGCATGGCGGTATTCCCTCCGCCCACAACCAGAACTTCTTTGTCACGAAAGAAAGCCCCGTCACATGTAGCACATCCCGACACGCCTCTCCCGTAAAACTTGGGTTCTGTAGCAATGGGCAGACGTCGGGCCTCGGCTCCCGTCGCGATTATCAGGCTTTCCGTCTGGAGGATCCCGGTTCCCGTGTCGACTTGAATTAGGTCATCGTGTTTTCTGGCCTCCCTGACGACTTCGGTCTTCAGGCGTGCTCCAAAGTGTCTTGCCTGTGTGCGAAACCGTTCCATGATCTCCACGCCTGCAACGGGTTTGGGAATGCCGGGATAGTTCTCGACCTCGTGAGAAACGATGAGCTGGCCACCGGGTACGTGTCCCTCGAGCACGAGAGGATCCAACTTAGCCCGTGCAGCATATATGGCGGCCGTCAACCCGGCAGGACCCGATCCCGCAATGATTATCTTTTCCGTTACTTTCGCTTCTGCCATTCCTATCGGTTTCCATTCACGCTCGCGCCAAGACGACTATCACAGACATGGCGCCTGCCTTGGGTGCCACCGCGATTCCGGTCTTGTCGACACCCCCAGTCCCGGAGCCAGCGCTTGTTGTTCGAGCGATAGAACATTATACTATATGCAGAACTCACTGCAAGGGAAGAGCTACACCATGATCTTGACGGGAAAAGGGACAACTCACGGAAGGTAGACCACCTCAGATGAAGCCTTTCCGCCTGCTCGTGAAACCCGCCTCGGCGGATTGCCATCTGCATTGTGCGTATTGCTTCTATCTGGATCGTAATCGGCTCTATCCCCACACCAAGGGACACCGCATTAGTGATCGTGTGCTGGAGACGATGATCGAATCGTTTATGAACACTCGCCAACCCCAATATACATTCGGCTGGCAGGGAGGCGAACCGACCCTGATGGCGCTCGATTTCTTCAAGAGAGTAACGGATCTCCAACAAAAACACGGCATGGAAGGCATGGCAGTAGCCAACGGCCTGCAAACCAACGGGATCCTCATCGATGACAGACTTACGAGGCAACAGCGCGATTATCTGGCATCCTGGAAGCAGGGAACCTGAATATGGAACTCTTTCGAGATTTTAGACCCTCCCGTAACGATCCATGCTGGTGCGGCAGCGGTAAGAAGTATAAGAAGTGCCACATGGAACACGACAATAGTGCGGCACGAGAGTCTGCGATCCAGCAACATACCGGAAGCTCGACCCCTTCGGCTTTCGAGTACGGTTCTACCTCCCTGCGCCCTGTTCCCGCGCATATCAAGTTTCCTGCGTACGCGATACACGGTAAGCCGGAACCTCCCTGCCGGGAGATTTCCCGCTTGAATAGCCGGGAACTCGATACGTTGCGACAAACATGTCGTGCGGCGCGCCGCGTTCTGGACAAGGCGGTCGGGACTGTACATCCGGGCGTCACCACCAATGAGATCGACGCGGTAGTCCACGCAGCCTGTGTGGCCGAAGGAGGATATCCCAGCCCGCGGAATTTCAACGGGTATCCAGGAAGCGTTTGCACGTCGGTAAATGAGGTCATTTGCCACGGTGTTCCAGATAACCGCCCCTTGAAGGGGGGTGACATTGTGAAC
>CAYMFW010000139.1:0-12932 GCA_964389785.1 uncultured Planctomycetota bacterium | reverse complement strand
TACGGCGGCTGGAGGCAGCCCAGGGGCCTCTTCATTCCAGTGGTCCAGAAGTTTGCACACTAACGTTCGGTAGTAGTCATGTGGAAGATCCCGAGCGGTACGCACCTTTGCGTCCTCCGGCCCCAACGATTCCCCAATCAACCCTGCAATCTTCTGAAGCGTCTCGGCTGGAATCTCCGCCGCCAGCTCACAGGCCAGTTCGCACAGTGTGCCATATGAACTCGCCATACCTACCGCCGGAAGAATGCAGTGTCGGTTCTCTGCACCGTATCCACGATAACCGCACGATCAAGGTACTTATTTCCTTTTTCGCAAGACGTTTCGGGCAGGAAACAACATGTGTGACATGCTGCACCATGCAGAGAAACATCCTGCCCCGGCTCGTGCTCCGCACACAGCGGGTCCGAGCCGCAAAGCGCCATCTGATCCAGCGCCCGATCGAGATGGCTGCCCAGCCTCTTCGGTTCTCCAAGGGCGCACAACCCACCGAGGGTCCCTTCACTGTCCGGGGCAGAGGTGTATATGAGCACTCCCGCCATGTCCTGACTCTGAGACTCCGTGCTGCAGTAAATCCGCTCGGAGATGGAGGCGATGGAATATCCGGATTCGATGGAAAGCTGGCGTATGATTGCGTGCGCAAAGGTGTGAAGGAGAAAATATCTCATGCCGGGATATCCCGTGTCCGGATCCATTCCCTTCGACGCCCGCCAATTCCGGTGCGCACGTTCGAACATCTTGTTGTACGCTTCCGTCTGCTTCAGCCACTTCTTCAAGGCCTTTTCCGAGAACTGAAAGAAAACCCCCTCGCCTCGCGTTTCGCACGCAGGAACCCACGTGGGA
The DNA here is from genome assembly GCA_964389785.1 of uncultured Planctomycetota bacterium. GTDB lineage: Bacteria > Planctomycetota > CAYMFW01 > CAYMFW01 > CAYMFW01 > CAYMFW01. The sequence goes on along the minus strand of CAYMFW010000139.1, from coordinate 12,092 downwards.
TTACTTCGTGAAAGAGCAACTCTCCTCTCCGGAGGCAGTTCAGAAGGGGTATCAAAGTCGTAAGGCGACTCGATCCGTGTGAAACCAACCAGCGCTCGCACTTCGCGAAGCCTTTCAGCAAGAACTATCTTTTCCAGGTATTCCTCATATCCGTCCGGCACATCAACGGCGCGCAGTTTCAGATTCCTGCTTTCCGGCGCCGATTCCGGATCTCGAAAAACCTCCCATTCGGGCAGCTTCACATCGTCCGATTCTGCAGGTTCACCTTCCTTCTCCTTCATTCTTTCCTTCAGCGCTTTCCACACATCGGCATTCTCAAATGACACGAAATCCTTCAGGGAACCCGCATTGCGAAAGGCCTCAAGCACTTCCTTTGATGTCACATGTTGAAGCATCGGCCAGTTGTCGTCAATCAGTTGCGCCAACCTGTTTGCTGCCCGTGGAATCGAAAGAGTCGATATCATCACCGCAAACCAGGAATTCGAGGCGCCCTGGAGAATCGGCCTCACGTGCTCAACGTCACATCCCCTGGAATCGAAATCTCTCGTGTGGGGCCTGCGCGCACGACATGCCGGCATGTTCTTCTCGTTGTCCCTGCCGAATGCCTGGGCCATCGGGCGTCCAATCTTGCATTTCTTGCAGCGGACCATTATATCGGCGGCCTCACCGGACGGGCCTCGTTCGTACATCGCAAGGGGCCCCTTGCAGTCGGTCTTGCCCCGGTGAACGAAGTCTAACCAGGGAAAATCGTCCAGGTGCCCATTCGCACACGCCACGAGAAAACGTGCCGGAACCACCGGGGGCGGCGCTCCTCGTGTCGTGCAGTTATGCACGTATCTCGTCCTGTCCGGACGATACGGCTCCACTTTGGGCTGAAAGAGTCCGGAACTCAGAGGCGCAAGGAGCCTACAGCGGGTGCATACGACCCAACGAGGAAAGGGAGCAACGGGAATGCCTATGAGGTACTCCGGATCGAAGGGATTTACCCGTCTTCCATACATCTCCGGACCACGAGGCGGAGTTAGAAGATCCCTGACGCTGCTTCCCAGAACTCTCTGCACCGAAAGCAGCAACCGCTCCTCCGAGATCTTCTCGGCATTATTCGTAGGCCAGTCATCGAGACCCATAACCATAACCGAAAGATTGGGCAAATCGATTATCGACCCCACACCGAAGGTAGTGAGTGCCTGGCTCGGCCTGAGCTCACCGACGTTGGACTTCCGTATATTAGTGTCCGTGGTCATACTTGAGTCTCTTCCTTTTCGTCATCAGGGCCGGACTCTTCAACTTCGTAAACCATCTCGTCCAAGCCCCAGTCTTCCATGATAAGCTTCACGGTAGGTTCAACATCCCTCAGAGAGTCAAGGCATGTGAAACGATGTCTTGGTGCCAATCCGGCGTGATCGAGAAGGCTTACCGTTGTGCCGCGCTCCGGCCCCCCGGATCCACGTTTCTCCGAATAAGTAAGGGTCCGACCGCCTGTCTTATCCTGGGCCGTCGCTTGCCAGTGATCTATCATGGCCTTGAGTTCCTTCCTCACAAACTCGCCGACCTCCGTACCGTCTCCCACCGCTTCGGCGCGAGACACTATCACCTTTATCGCCTCATGAACACAGGGATTGCTCGGGTCGAATTTCCCGGCATCCTCGTTCCGATTGAATTCGGTGCCGGACATACGAACGAGAGACACGAGAAGAGCCGCCAATCCACGGCCAAGTGCGCCCGGCGCAAACGGGGTAACGGAAAGCGCTTCGACATGCTTGTAGAAGGTTGCGTGGTAGTGCTCGAACGTTTCGTAGTGCGAAAGATCTCTCGGCCTTGCCCAGTTGAACAGAGTCACCACCAGCCCCGGCTTCGTGCGCCCAACCCGGCTCGTTGCCTGGATGTACTCAGCGGTTGACTTGGGCTGGCCGGCAACAACCATGAGGCCGAGACGCTTTATATCGACACCTACCGAGATCATATTGGTCGCAAGAAGCACATCAATCGGACTCTGCGGCGTCTCGCGATCCTTTTCAAAAGGCGTCTCCAACCGGTCGAGGATGAGAGGGATGTCCTCCGCGCGTATTCGGGAAGTAAGCTCTGCAAGAAATTTCGTGGTAAACGTGCGCTTCTTCATTCCTCGTCTTTCCATGTTCTGAACCTTATTGCGCACATCATCATCGGCCAGTCGTCGCATGCCGCCGAGCTCCCGCAGAGAATTGAAATAGCCCACCAGAGTCATCCACGGATCGGCCGTCTCGCCGTACTTGTCGTAGAGTGCCTGCGCCGAACACAGAAGTGCAACATAGACCCTGATAAGCGCGGCCTTGAGTCGCCTCCCCGACGCACACACGCCAAGATACAGGCGTCCCGGATGTTCGTCGGACGGTTCCCTCTGCAGGGTGAAGAAATTGTCCCGGGCGTCCAGCCCGTGCGGTGGAAAGATATTGACCCTTCGAAGAAAGAGCTTGTGCACCTGCACGTCCGCACTACGGATCGTCGCAGTGGAGGCAATCACCTTCGGCCGCACCCGTCTGCCATCCACATCCCAGGTGCATAGCCGGTCGATTGCCGTCTCATAAAGACCCATGAGCGATCCGAGCGGACCGCTGATAAGGTGCAGTTCGTCCTGGATGATGAGATCCGGAGGCCGAAGCGGCGTTTGGACGACGGACTTCACGGCAGAAAGCCCGTTTGGTGTCTTCGGGTGGGAGTCGGCGTCCTCGACGTCCGGCGAGCGAAAACCGTGACGCTCGCAGTAGCCGTTCACCTGTCCGAAGAGCATCTGGATCTCGCCTCTCCACGGCATCTGGGCGAATTTGTCCGCCGTCGAAATAATCATGCTGGGAACTCTTCGATATATCTCCTCGTCGACCACCACAGCAGGCAGGCCCTCATTCGGCGCTCCTCGCTTGCTGAATGGGCAGCTCCCCAGCTTGTCGCCGCAGAATGTCAGCGTACGGCACGTGCCCTGCTTGTATGGCCTCGTCTCGAGATGCTTCCCGGGATTGATTCGACTCCCGCACCAAGGACAGTGCGTAAGCTGGTACGGTGAGCCGTAACCCGCCGTTGACCCTCCACCGTGACTCGTCCTGAGTTGACGAATGGCCTCGGCCGCATCATCCGTCCTGTTGGGCGTAATCCGCATGCCGACCCACAGGCCGAGCCGGAAGGGGGTCTCCCCCCACCTTTTGTCGTCATTCTTTATGCACGTTCGACGAATGTCCTCGCAAGAGCAAATAAGAGCAGTCGCTCGCTGAAACTGCTGGATAGTCAGAACCCGCAGCGTATAGCGCATCAGCACGGCGACGCCGTTTTCCCCCGGCCGACCTGCGACGACGCCCTGCAGCCTTCGCAGGCCCATGGTATACGCCGCCAGGCCCAGATAGGCTTCCGTCTTGCCTCCGCCCGTCGGGAAGAAGAGAAGATCGGCCACTGCTTCCGCACTCTCGCTCCGGTCCATGTGGTCCAACAGCGTGGCGCCGGGAACAGCAAGCAGAATGAACGCCATCTGAAAGGGATACCAGGTTCTGTTCTCGGGCTTGTCGATATCGCCGTCGAAGTCCGGCTTCCCTCCCCTTCTCACCTCTTCCGAAAACAACGTATGCGTCCTCTGGAGCCACATTGCCCTGTTCATGAAGCGAAACGCTTCGAATGCCTGATCGTCTTTCCGAAGCAGATCAAGACCTCGTTTCATCCGCTCGAGATTCTTCCTGCAATCCGCCAGAGATGCCGCAGCGGCGTCCGTGAACTCGCCGAGGCGCTGAGACGGGTCGCCGATTCTTTTTTCCTCAGAGTCAATCCATACGCTGTACGCATCAATAAGAGGTGTGAGCATCTTCTGCACCGCGGCCCGGTCACCTTCAGCCAGATCTTTCATATCGAGCGTCACCCCCTGCAATCGGGCGAACGCAGGACTTGAAGCCCCATCGGCGTCTGTGGGCGGTGTAGTTTTCGGCACGTCGAAAGCCGGCATGACCTCCGTGCTAAGCATAACGGCACGATCCGGTGTTTCGGGAGAAACCTCCGCATGAATACTCACGCCGTGCCCCACCCCGAATTCAACATGATGCCGGTACAGCATCTCAAGCCTCTCCGTCTCCATCCGGACTGCCGGATCTCCATGGCCTGAGGGCGCAAGCTGCTGCTTCTTGATGAAAACGGCGGAGCCATCTTTTCCCGTCACGGCAAGCCGGGGCTGAAAGATGTAATACTGATCCTTGGGCCTCTTTTCGTCCTGGCCATTGACTAGGAAAAGCGAAACAATGAAAAAATCATCCCGTTTTCTTATTCGCCCCTGGACATAGACGTCGGGGATCTCGGGATCGGAAGACTGCCGCTTGATCTCGCCCGTTTTGAGCTTGATGTCGAGCGTGCCCCCGCGAGGATAGCGTTTCCAGAATCTCACTGGCTTGCCGTCCTTGTCTTCCTCCTCCTCCTTCAGATACTGCCCCCATTCCGCCTCGACACGGATTGCCAAAGCGTCTCCCGCCACGCAGAAGGTGATCCCGAACGACGACGGAAATCTCGCGTAAGCCACCGGCACGTCCTTGTCCGTTTTTCCGTCGTCAATGGAGTCTGCGCCTCCCTCGGAAAGCTCATCGGGAATTACCGGAACGTCTTCCTCGCCCTCATCTTCCTTCCCGGCAGCGAACAAGCCTTCCTCCAGGGGATGCCGGGGGGCGAGCACGCCTACCAGATATCTGTTCCGTACGTTGGGCTCATAAACCTTCTCATGCTCACCCTCCGCAGGCCCCAAGAGATCGCCCACAAACATCTGCCGAAACTCTTCGCGAATCTTCATATCACTCGGCTTCGTTTCCTGCGTATCCGGCATCTCTAGTCGCCTTCTTTCCGTGTGGTGTAGGCCTGGTCCGGTCGATTCGGTTCATCAGGGTACTTGAGCTCAAGTACCCCCTCATTGATTAACGATTTCAGGAACCGCTTCTGCACCCCTAACGGGTTCCTCTGTAGAAGAGTGCCTATCTGCACGGCAGTGAGGTAACGATCTTTGCAGGCCTGAGCTACTATGTCCCGAGTTTCTCCTGGAGATCGCCGGCCCTTGCTCAATGCCGGGCCTGCCGCCCTTACGATCTCCATAACGTTCTCATCGGTCAGCACTTGCAGCGCTTCTTCCTGTCTCAGGGTCTTGTATACCAAGTCCATCTTATGTGCGGAGTCCGGCTCCTTATGTGCGGAGTCCGACTCCTTATGTGCGGAGTCCCCCTTACCGACATCGACAGCCTCTTCCCCGCTTAATCTGTAGTAAGTTCCTCTCTTCTGACCCACTTGCACAAGAAAGCTCTTCGAAACGAGACCTTGAAGCATCTTCGTGATGTCCGTGGGATGCGCAGCCGAGATCTCCTGCATACGCGCATTTGAAACCTGCTCTTCAACGTCAACGGTAACGAGAGCGTTTCGTTCGATCGGCTTCAGCCGCCCAAAACGGCTCCCGAACCTCGCCTTCAGCCTGTTGACGGACTCTTCTGGCAGCATACTGATCTTCGGCAGTACCATCTGCACACGATCAGGCTGTACCGTTTCTCTCATCCTTGGAGACCGCCACTGCTGGGATCTCCATCCCTTTCGGATTTTGTCCATACCGGAACCGGCCTGCTCACCACCGCCAATCATCTGGAACATCTTCTGAATGCTCTTGTTTCTGCACTCGCTCACGCCGCCCCGCAGAATCTGCTCGAAAGAAACCAGCAGGCTTCCCGGATTCGACATCTCCAGACGATCACGATACTTCTCAACGATAACCCCGCCCTGTCCTCTGTAGTCCGCGTGTATCAGTGTGTTCACAAGGGCTTCGCGAATCGCCTCATGCACCGGCGTGTCGTCCTTGCGGAACATGTCCTTCTCCAGATGGAACGGGATCTTGAGATCCGCGGTGAGCCGCTGGATTACCTTCTGATAGAATTGGAAGAGATTGCAGACCCACGTGCCGTCTGATGTCAGGCGGTCGGTCCACCGCACTTCCGGATCATCCGAAAGCTTTTCCCTGTAATCCAGGTGAAACTCCGATACGGCTTGCGGATCCCTGATCACTTCGTCCTTGCCGAACATCATAAGCCCCGCCGCGGTAATCCCCTCTTCTCCTGCCCGACGGTCCCTGCGCCGGGCGCCGAGTTTCTCAAGTAAACCGGAAAGATCCTCGGTAAGCCACGGATGGTCCGGCGAACGGGCGGAGAATCTCTGCCTGTACTGTTTGAGGGTATCTTCGTCGAGATCGTCAAGCGTGAAACCTTCGAGTATTCGGCTGTCGGCGGGCTCGTCCGAGCGGTCGGCAAGCATTCGTCCGACCTCTTCCTGTGTGCAGTGATAGTCGCCCTCAAAATTCCGGCGGTATGTTCCCACCAGCGGATTCTGGCCCACATACACGGGGCGCTGGTTTCGAGCAGCACGGGGAACACGTATGACAAGAAGGCTTTCTCCACCGAGTTCCTTAATGAAAACGTGCTCGTCTGAAAGCAGATTTATGCTAACCTTGCCACGGTTGTTGACCGTGCTCCAGAAATCACTTTTCATTCTCGGAGGATCAGGGATGCTGCTCGGAACGAATTCTTGATCCCCCTGCTCGACGCCCAGGACTATCGCACCGCCGTCCGTATTGGCCATAGCGCTGTAGGTTTCCCACAAACTCCCCGGCAAGCCGCCCCCGGCGGACTTAAATTCCCAGTCTTTCTCTTCACCCAGCACAAGGGCGTTGATGAGTTCTCGTTCGTCCAAATCTATAACTCCTCGACAAAAAGGCTTCGGGTTCTATCCCCTTTTCGCCTCTTCTTGTACCCCTTTTTACCCTTCTCGTGAAGGCCCATTTCGACCTCTTCCGCGTACCGCTTGTGATTGAGTTCGAGAAGTCGGCCCAGAACCTCCTGCCGAGCCTCTTCGCTTATGGTGAATCGGATGCCCCGTTTCGTCTCATGAAAATCGTGCCCGAGATCAAGATCGTTCCAACCGTACGCGGCGGTAACGGCGTTGTCCATTTCGATGTCGAGTTCGCGAAGTCTGGATATGTCGTCTGAGGTCTCTCCTGGATCGTGGAAACGATTGTATGTTTTCGTCAGCCCTTCTTCGCGGGACAGCATGATGCTGCAACGGTGTTCGCGGTAGGTTTCGCCGACTTGACCGAGAACACCTATCTCGGCCGGGAAGGGAAAAGTCTCAAAGCAATCACTGGGCAAGTATCGCAAGCGGTTTTCCAAACTCGCGCAGTATCTCCTGACCCAGTCGTAATGAAGCGTTGAGTTCAGCAACGCAAAGCCTGACGTGCTGTGAATTGGGAAAACTACAGTGGTGTGAGAGCATACGATACCTTTCGGCTGAAATGCCACACAAAGGAATTTGGATGTTTGCGCCGCCACCAACACCCTCTCCATCCCGGCGATGGTCGAGTAGAGTTTCGGCCTTTTGTCAGCGTAGATCCACCACTTTTGCGGCAACGGCTTTCTCAAGGCGAACTCCTCGTTGTCCTTCTTGCGCGTTCTTTCCGGCTTCACCTTCTCCTCAACAATCGAAATGCAATCCGGGTAATCGGCTGCTACCGGGCCAGGATAGTCGTCCGGAACTTTGCCTTCCCGGAGCCATTCCTTCTTGGCTTGATCCCCGGCCGTCTTCCACGTGCCTTCGGCCGAACGATTCAGGGGCCAGTCGAAAAAGTTGATCACCCATCGGCTGGGGCTCTGCTCAGGGCGAGAGTTAAGGTCTTCACCGTTGAGATACGGGAACAGCACGTCTTTGTTGCGCGAATTCTTTTCGATGAGCGACTGGGCTTCCTCCGGCTGCAGAACGAATCCCATGCCAAGAACATAGGAGCCTATGAACGACTTGTTCTCGTTCGACTTCAGCCGATATGGCTTTCCAATAACTGCTCCCGGAACAGTGAGAAAAGGAGTGATACCTGCTGCCAGCTTGTCGTCGAGTATGTGCTCACCCCTCCATTCCCCCTTGGAAATCCACACGTGCGAGACCTCCAGATTCGCCTGACCCGGCCACTTTCTGCTCTGCACCGCGCGGGGGATCGTGAAACCGTTCTCGGTGAGCTGTTCCAGTCCAACTTCTCTCGTGTCGCCCTGAGCGATGGTGTTTGTCGCGAGCATTCCGAACATGCCGCCGTTTCGAAGAAGCTCCGCTGCACGAAGAAAGAAATAGGCGCACAGATCCGCGTTTCCCCTCTTCCCGTCGGCGAGGCCATCTATAAGATGATCACGATAATCTGCCCCCATATTCCCGGTGATCTTCTTCCCACCCATGAATGGAGGATTGCAGACGAACGCATCGAAGCCGCCGCGTTCGACCATTACTTCGGGAAATTCAAGAGACCAGTGAAACGTTCTTCGGTCACCGAGTGCGTCGGCGGCGGCTGTCCGCAATGCGACTATGTCGCCGTCCTTCATGAGATCGTCTATCGAAACGGCGGCCTGCCTTCTCAATGCTGTCTTTTCGGCTGCGGATCCCTCCTTCAATTCGCACCCCGTCAGGATGTCCGCAACACACTTGAGACGAAGCATCTTCTCTTCGACTTCGCCCAGAAGAACCATCTGCGCTTCGATGTCTTCGATGTGCGCCGAAGGCGCACTCTCTATCTTGAGACGGAGATGATTGGCTTCGTCCACGATTTCGGACATGTTTACGGGCAGCGTCCACTTTGCGGGAGAAGAAGTATCGAAGCTGAGCCTTCGCAATTGCTCAAGATCGTGCACGCCTATCAAAGAGTCTCCGCAGCGGATTGCGTGGTCGAGGAATGTGAACGGCTTCTCCTTGGCGAGAGTGAGAAGCCATAACGACAGCTTGGCCATTTCAACCGCAAGCGGGTTCTTGTCGACACCGTAGAGGCATCTCTGCGCGACCAGCCTCTGCGCATATGCGCTGCGCTCTTCCGGGTCCTTCGGTATCAGCGTTTCGCCGGGGTCACCCGTTGCCTTCTTTCCCTCAGGAGTAACACCGGGGTCATTCGGGTGTTCCTTCTCTACTCCTTCCCACGCTTCCACGAGTCGTTCGGCAAGGTACCGGCACGCCTGGACGAGAAACGCCCCGGAGCCGCAGGCCATGTCGCAGATATTCAGGGCGAGTATTTCCGCTGCTGAAAGAAGCTTCCATTGTTTCCTGGGCTTGCCATCCGCCGGACCCGCATAAATCAGGGGTTCCAGGGTGTGTTGCACGATTGGTTCCGTCAGGCTCCGCGGGGTGTAGTGTGTGCCACTCGTACGCCGGTCGGTGCCGGCGGTGACATAGACGCTGCCTTCGCGGATGACAACGGGGTAGCCGAAGGAATCCCTCCTGACGAGCATCGCGAACGGCCGCACACGATTGCTCAACTCTTTGCTGCCGCAGGCGGCCTGGAATCGATCGACTTCACTCTCATCTATCCCGGACGTCATTGCCTTCTGGAGCGCTTTGACGGAACGGCCTGTAGCTTTCGTGAGAAACGCTATTAGTCCGTCTCTTCCCTGCGCTTCGAGCTTCTCAAGTTCCGAAAGGGCAATTTCAGGCTCCTTGTCTTTACTTCCCGCAAGACTCAGAACCGGCTCCGTCGCCCGCACTGCCGTATGGTCCAGCAGGCCCTCGTATACGTGTCCGATCTGTTCGATATCCAGCGCGCGAAAGCTCAACCTGCGTGCCTCCGCCGGCCCCCCGCCGGCGACCCTGATCTGTAGCATCTGAAGCGCTTCGAGAAGATGCAACACCGTGCGGTTGTTGACAGGCAGGGGTGCGGCGGATGTTGTCTTCCAGAAGGTTCCTTTCTTACGACCCTCCAGGAACGGGAAACGGTCGGGGTCGAAGAGGCGTCCTCCGTAAGCGGGCAGCGTCATACGGTCGTGCTCGATGCCAGCGAACACCGCACGGAAGGTGCTTAGCAGTCGATAGTATGCGTCGTAACGGCGTTCGAGGATCTCCTCTCCGTACTGATCTGCGGTTTCCCGCAATTGTTCGCGCAGGGTCGACACGGCATAGTGATCGTCGAAGAGGGGATCGCCAAGCAACAAAAGCTCCCTCTCCTCGGCTGAAAACAAGAACACGAGTCGCATCATCACGGTGAGGGCTGCTTCGTAGAGTTCCGCTTCAGGCACGCCCGCCAGCAGTTGCCCTTTTTCTGCCCGATCCGCGCGGTCGAGACACTCGACAAGAAGTTCCACTGCGCGGCGCACCTGATACCCGAGCTGGTCCGTAACATCCTGCTGGTCCTTCACGCTCTCGGCGAGCATCGCTTCCAGGGTATCGGCATCAGATACGTTGAAGAACTGTTCTACGCCCAGAAGGCTGCGAAAGGACTGGAGATATACCCTTTCCTCTTCGAGCCAGAGATGAGCGTACCAGGAAGCATACCCGGTTGTGCCGTCCTTCGGGGCATCCACCAGCATCCACTGCTCGCCATTGGTCACAAGGCCGAGGCGTACGTCGGGCGCCTGACGGATCAGTTCGGTCATCCGTGTTGCAGGTGAGGCCTTCCATCTCTTACCCGAAACCGGTTTTGTAAGCTCCTGTCTCGCACCGTAGACCTGGACGAGCATGCGAGTTCGCCCTGCATTGGTGTGCGAAAGCGGGTTCTTCACGATCAGGTCTGGGGCCAGGATCTCATCCTGTTCCGGAACGGGTACCGGGACGCGCAGCGATTGGGGAATATCCGGAGTGTCCTGCAGTACTTCGTCGACGAGACCCAGAGTCGTCTTGAGGACGAAGCGAACCCATGCCTGGTGAATGGAATCATCGCAACTATCATCGTTCTGCGAGGCTTCCCACTCGCCGTAGGCGATTCGAAGCGACTTGAGAATCTCAGGATCATGAGCCTCGAGACCCTGACGAAAGACACGCAAGAGAACGGGCATGCTCAAGAACGGACCCGAGACCTCAACGAGAGAGAGCCATTCCGCGTGATGTCGTGCTGCCGAAGCCTTTGCCACGCTCTTTATCCTTTCGCCAAGCTCTCGGGAACGAGGAACGTAACAGCCACCGGAAACATGCGGGCCTGCGGGTCGGCGAAACGTTCCCGGACGGCTCCCACCTCACGTTCGATCTCGCTGGGAATTTCACGCACTCTTACCCGCAGTGCGTTCATGTTCCTTTCGAGCTGCTCTCTTTCCGGATTGGTCCAGTCCTCGAAAACGCGCTGGCGAAGCTCGGGATCCTTCAGCTGCGATTCGATCATCTTCTTGAGTTCCGTGAGTATCGAACAGATATCGTCCGCCTCTTTCTTCTCACGCTCGTCCAGGTAATTAGCAAGGCCGTCGGCGCGGCTCTTCATCCTGGCATCGAGCGACTTGGCAAGCGCATTTCCGTGTTTTTCGTAGAGACGAAGAAGCTTCTCCTTCATCTGTCCCGAAGGCTCGTCGGAACGTGCCGCATCGAGAGCCGCTTCTACCTGTCCAACGTTCATACGAGAGAAGCGCCCTTCCTTGAGCATACCGCCTGCGGTAATGATTTCCTCATGCAAACGATGGCAGTCCCCGCCAATCACCAGCAGTCGCGCGTGGGCGATTATCGCAGGGGTGTGAAGAACGTTGTCGGAAACAGTCCGAGCCGCAATGCGATGAAGCTTTTTCTCGCCGCCGGTGGACCATACCTCCGCCCGCAAGAGCCGGACACACATCTGAACCAGGCGGTGGTTGACGTGGGCAAGCACCACATCGTCGCGCCCGTGAGCAAGGTTATGGTCAAATACTATCGGCCTTATCTCATCGGTATGAGATTGTCGAAGACCTTCGGAGCAGTATTGCCAGCTCCCCGTCATGGAGGGGATTCTGAATACGGGACAGAGCGTCTTTTCCGGATCAGGCCATATCCCTTCGGCTTCCGCGGGTATCAAGGACGGCTGATCTGCGAGCGCCAGCCCGACTTCGACTACCTTTCGAACGCTGTCTGCGGAAAGATGAAGGTGTCGTTGTGTCTCATCGAGCCTGTCCCGAAGTTGTCGTATCCGCTTTCGAAGGTCCCGTTCGAACTTGAGCATCTTCCGCACCGGTTCCGCATCCCTCTCCGCATCGTCCGTATCCAATTTCGTTCTGTGTCCCAGCATTGCTTCTTCAACCTGGCGGGCGATTACCGGTCCCACCTTGCCCAGGTCTTCTCTTATTCGATTTACTTTCATCGCCGCCCGCATCAGGAATTCC
>CAYMFW010000138.1:11502-12976 GCA_964389785.1 uncultured Planctomycetota bacterium | reverse complement strand
GGCGGTGTCGAACATCGAACACCCCTTTCGAAGGCGTTCTTCCCCCGGAAGAGCCATCAGGCTCTTCTTGTACATTCGGTCGACTTTCGGATCGGTATCTCGCACCCTCATTGCGTTGCCTTCTCGTATACGCTGCGCAAATCGAGCTTCGCGACCCACTCATGCACGTAGCCCTCGTCCATATCCTTGACGGATTCGATCAGATTGCGCACGTCGCTGAGCTGCACCTCCGATAAGCTGTCCTTCGCCCAGAGCAATTTGGAGACAATCAGATCTTCTGCAGAAATCAGCGAAACGGACTGACCGTGTATCGTTACACTCCTTCTGCGCGAGAACGCTGACGCGTGGAATGCAGAGTCCTTGTTCACGATGAAATCTATCTTGAGCACGTAAGGGTTGTAGATTACGTTGAACATGCCCCGGCGTTCGGTCTCGGCCCGGACGCTTCTGCTGTCTATATAGCAATCACTTTCGAAAAGCCTGGTAAATCTCTCAGCGTCTTCGGACTTCATATCGACAACAACGTCAATATCCCTCGTCATTCGCGGGGTGGTGTAGTAGTTCGCTGCAACCGAGCCAACGAGCATGTAGGGGATCCCCTCGTTGTTGAGACGATCGGCAACCAGCTTCAGAACCTCGATTTCTTCAGTCATATCACCATCATTATAGCAGTCCGGGAAGATGCAGGGTACGCCCTTGAAAAAGGCCCGTCCCCTGCGATAATGCCCCCCGGAGGGTTGGCAGAGTGGACGAATGCGCCGGTTTTGAAAACCGGTGTCCCGTAAGGGACCGGGGGTTCGAATCCCTCACCCTCCGCCACCTCGCGAGAACCACCGGTCCCTTAAGGGTGTGAGGGAAGTGTAAGAGACCGCCGATCTCTGTGAGACGTGAAGGAAAGGGAGGAGGGGAAATGCAGAGGACATTCGCACTACTAACGACCGTCTGTGTAGCAGTCATGTGTTCTGGATCCGCCGTCCCGGCCGGGGAGCACCGGCAGCAGGCGCAGCAGGGAGGCCGGGACAGCGCAATACAGCAGCAGCAGCGCGCCGAGCGCCAGCCGGCGCGCGTCAAGGTCAGCGTTCCCGAGGATCTGAAGGAAGCCATCGCCGGGAGAGGGTTCGCCGTGACCCCTCAAAGATACCAGGACCGGCTGGCGCCGATGTACAGGATGTGGAAAAGCCAACACTATCCCGTGGTGGTCACGAGCGACGCCGTCCTTCACACGGCACACCTGGTGTTCGACTGGCACCTTCGATTCCTCGAGACGGTCCATCTACGAGACCACGTCGTTTTTCGCGGGGCGATCGGACGATCTGATCCCCACCGACTATGTCGCCGCACCCGCGTATAGCAGGGACAGCGGGAAGACGCTGCTAACCGATGAAAAGGCGCGGGCGTCCCTGCAGGCATACCTCCTGAAGCTGAAGAAACCCCGTATCCTTTCAACGTACGAACTGTCACGGGCGTCGGGCGG
>CAYMFW010000138.1:0-11492 GCA_964389785.1 uncultured Planctomycetota bacterium | reverse complement strand
CGCGTGTTCGGCACCAGGTACAGCGTGGACGGCGACATCTTTCAGCAGCTCACCTTCGACAGGGTCGGCGCGTACACGGGGGGAGAGCCGCTGCCCTTTACCCTCGTGGAGGCGCGGGGACTGCGGTTCAGGGGATTCCCGCGGGGGCTGGACGTGCCGGCGGCGCTCGGTTCGAAGGAGGCCCTGGAGCTGATAAAGGCCGGAGGCGACGATCGGTTCAAGGGCTACGCGGAGAATCTCGAGAAGCTGAGACGCCGCATCGCGGACCTCGAGGAGAAAACCTGGGCGGCCGACCTATACGTGGAACCGGTCCCCGGTCTCTACCGAACAGTTCGTTCGTCACTGCAGAAACTGAAGGAGAATCTCCTGGGCCTCGGGTTCCCCAAGGACCGGGCCCTCGCGGGCAACCTGGAGCGCCTGTCGGACACCCTGAAGACCCTGGAAACGATCGCCGTGAAGGAACTGGAAGGGAAGAAGCTCACCGCCACCGAGTACAGTCTCATAGAAAATATCGGCAGCGCCCTGGCTGTCCCCCGGTACGGGTTCGCGCACCACAGGGACGCCGCCGATCCCTTCATGATGGAAATCGATGACAAGATGCCGGTCATCGCCGACGTGTTCACGAACCTGGACGCGAGGGAGGCACTCGAGGAGGGGGTCGGCATGCCGATGATTCTCTATCTGAGGGTACACATCGAGGGGACCCCGACGGTATGCGTGGGAGCGGTGTACAGCTACTACGAATTCAGGCATCCCATGAAGGATCGACTCACGGACGAAGCATGGCGCTCACCCACTGGCTCGTCAACATGGGACAGATGGTGTAATTCACACTTTCTTTTTGAATTCCTTGACCCCCGCCCCACCTCTTCCCTATAATCGCCGCCAATTTCCTACGGGGTGTTAACGACAATGATTGAGAAGCCTGAGAAACCCGAAGCGACTCCCGAATCTGAAGAACCCGAGACGACGGCGAAACCGAGGAAGCGCAAGGCGGCCGCGGCCAAAAAGAAGAGAAAGACCAAGAAGTCTGCAGCATCATCGAAGAGCAACATAAAACTCGTCATCGTCGAGTCGCCCGCGAAATCGAAGACGATCCTTAAGTGTCTCGGCAGGGGCTACAAGATCGCGGCGACGATGGGACACATCCGCGACCTTCCGGCCAACAAGATGGGCATAGACATCGAAGGCGACTTCACCCCCACCTACCGCACCATCCGCGGCAAGGGCGACACCATCAAGGACCTCAAGAAGCAGGCGAAGAATGCGGACAAGATCTACCTGGCGCTCGACCTCGACCGGGAAGGGGAGGCCATCGCCTGGCATGTTTCCCAGATCCTGGAAATACCCGAGGAGAAACTCTACCGGATCACCTTCAACGAGATAACGCCGGAGGCGATACGCGAGGCGGTGAAGAACCCGACCAAGCTGGACATGGACAAGGTGAACGCCCAGCAAGCGCGCCGGCTCCTGGACCGGCTGGTCGGCTACAAGCTCAGCCCCCTTCTCTGGAAGAAGATCGCCAAGGGCCTCAGTGCCGGCCGGGTGCAGTCCGTCGCGGTCCGGCTGATAGTGGAACGGGAAAAGGAGATCGAGGCGTTCGTCTCCAAGGAGTACTGGGAGATGGATGCCCGGCTCCGGGGAAGCGAGGACAGGGACCCGTTCATTGCCGCGCTCGAGAAGATCAAGGGCGAGAAGCACGAGATCCCGGACAGGGAGGCGGCGGACGCCGTCGTGGCCGGCATCGAGGGCAAACCGTGGACCGTCACCACTATCGAGAAGCGCCGCACGAGGAAGAAGCCGCCCCCGCCCTTTACCACCAGTCTGCTCCAGCAGGCGGCATCCACCCGGCTCCGATTCAGCACCAAGAAGACGATGCGCATCGCCCAGCAGCTCTACGAAGGCGTCGATATCGGCGCGGAAGGCCCCGTCGGGCTCATCACCTACATGAGAACGGATTCCTTTCGCATCGCCCCGACGGCCGCGGAGGCAACCAAGACATACGTCGAGGAGCATTTCGGCAAGGATTACGTACCGGAGAAGCCGAACGTCTACGGCAAGCGAAAACGGGCCCAGGAAGCGCACGAAGCGATACGGCCCACGGACATCTCCCGGACGCCCGAAAGCATCAAGAAGAACCTGAGCAAGGACCAGTGGAAGCTCTACGAGATGATCTGGGGCCGGTTCGCCGCTTCCCAGATGTCCCCGGCGGTCTACGACGTCGCCAGCGCGCTGATAGACGTCGGCGACTGCACGTTCCGGGCCAGGGGCAGGCATATGATCTTCGACGGCTACACCATCGTGCTCGGCAAGTCCTCCAAGGAGGAGGAGCAGTTCCTCCCGCCGCTGGAGGAAGGCCAGGAGCTGAAGCTGGAGGAGCTGATGCCCAGGCAGTGTTTCACCAAGCCGCCCCCTAGATACTCCGAGGCGTCCCTGGTAAAGACGCTGGAGAAGGAGGGGATCGGAAGGCCCAGCACGTACGCGCCGATCATCTCCACCATCGTGGACCGGGGCTACGTCCGGCTGGAGAAGCGGGCCTTTCACGCCACCGAGCTGGGCACGCTGGTGACGGAGAAGCTGGTGAAGTGGTTCGCGAACATCATGGACGTGCAGTTCACCTCCAGTATGGAAGAAAACCTGGACAAGATAGAGGAGAACCACGCGAACTGGGTCAGTACGCTCAAGGAGTTCTACAGCCCGTTCGAGAAGGACCTGGAAGAGGCCCACGAGAAGATGGAGACCGTGAAGGGCCAGGCGGACGGGGATGGCGAGCCCTGCCCGGAATGCGGGGGAGAGCTGGTCGTGAGATGGAGCAGGGCCGGGAAGTTCCTCGGCTGCACCGGCTTTCCGAAGTGCCGAGTCACCAAGTCCATCGGCGAGGACGCGCTCCAGGAAGTGGTCGAGAACGAGCCGCCGTGCGAGAAGTGCGGACAGGCAATGGTGATAAAGGCCGGCCGCAGGGGAAAGTTCCTGGCCTGCAGCGGCTATCCGGACTGCAGAAACACCCGGCCTATTCCTACCCCCCACGACTGCCCGGAGGAAGGGTGCGACGGCAAGCTGGTACTGAGATCGTCCAAACGGGGCCGAAGGTTCTACGGCTGTTCCCGTTACCCGGACTGCAAGTACACCTCGAGCAAGCTCCCCGAAGACAAGAACGAAGACGGGACAGAAGACGAAAAAGAAGAAGAGCCGGAATAATCCGGCTCTTCTCGAATTTCGAAACCGCGAAGCGCGATTCTGGTCTCTTCCCTATCTCGCCTTCTTCTCTGCTTCCTTCTTCTCTTCTTCTTTCTTCGGAGCGGCCTTGGCCCCGGCCTTCCTCTCGTCCGCCCCCATTCTCTTCTTGAATTCATCCAGTCGGTTTTCCGGAGTGGATGCCTTCTTCGGTTCCGCCTTCTTTGCCGGTTCCGCCTTCTTCGCCGGCTCCGGCTTCACCAGCTTCTTCGGCGCGCGCTTCGCGGCCGCGGCCTTGCTCTTCGCGCCCTGCCGGCGCAGCAGCTCGATCTTCTTGAGCCGCCTGCTGGCATCATTCTTGAAATCGGGACTTTTTTCGTTCAGAGACTCTTTCAGAAGCCGTTCGGCGTCGTCCAGGAACCCGAGGTCCATCATCACGCATCCATAGTGATACGCCACCTCGGGGTCGGCTTCCTTCTTGTAGGAAGCCTCGACGAACTCCCGGGCCTCCGCCAGCTTGCCCCTCACGTAGTACGCCCAGCCCACCGTATCGAGAACGGTTGCCCTATCCGGATCCAGCTTGTGGGCCCTCTGGGCGAGCTTGAACATCTCGTTGTCCTTCCGGCCGCTGGCAAGATACATGTAGGCCAGATTGTTGCAGGCCGTGGCGGAGTCCGGGTTCAGCTCCAGGGTGGCCTTATACGAGGCTTCGGCCTCCTTCATCTGCCCGTCGTTGCCCAGAGCCATGGCGAGCGCAAGGTGGTAGTTCGCGTTCTTCGGCTGCAGCTCGGTGCAAACCTCCAGATGGGCGATGGCGCTCTCGTTGTCTTCGGCCTCCGTATAGTGCTGGCTGAGAACGAATCTCGTCTCGTGGTCCTTCGGCGCCAGTTCGACGATCTTCTCCATTGCCCAGATCTCTTTCTTGGTGTCTCCCAGCGCCTTGCAGGCCCCGACCAAGTGCCGGTATCCCAGCTCGTTCGCCGGATCGATGGCCACCACGCGCTCGAAGCTCTTCTGGGCGTCTTCCCACTTGCCGTTTCTCTCGGCGATCAGGCCGATGCGGAAATGCGCTTCGATGTTGCCGGGGTCCAGCTTCAGGACCTCCTTGAAACGGTTCTCGGCAGCGAGAAACTCGTCGCGGCTCATGTGGTGGTTCGCCAGCGTCACCTGGTAGTGGACGTTCGTCGGATCCAGCTCCACCGCCCTCAGGAACTCTTCCTTCGCCTTGTCCGAGTCGCCGGCCGCCACGTGGGCGCGCGCGAATCCGAAGTGCGCCTCTCCGTCATACGGCCCCTTCTTCACCGCTTCGGTGAACCGCTCGAGCGACTTGTCCACGTTCTTCAGGATCAGGTACTCGTCACCGAGCCGCTTCAGGATCTCCACGTCGCCCTTGCGCAAACTGAGCGCCTTCTCGAGAACGGCGGCGGCTTCCGGATGCCTGTTCGCCGCCACCAGCACCTCCGCGCAGTCCCAGTAGACCGCGGGGTTCCTGGGGCTCAGCTTCACACCCTGCTCGCACTGGGCTACGGCCTCCTCGAACCTTCGTTTCTTCCCGAGCGCGACGCCGAGCGTCGCCTTCGCGTATCCGTTCGTCGGATCGGCCGCGGCGCACAGCGTCAGCGTCTCGATAGCGGCGTCGTGCGTCCCCGCCTTGCATTCTGCGATGCCCTTCCAGAGAAGCAGCTCCGAATCGTTGATGATCGTCTGAGTTGCCTCGGTGTAGCACGTCACGGCCTTCTCATACTCCCCTCTCAGGAAATGAGAGCGGCCCATGTACTTCTTGGCGCCGCCAACGAATACGGCGGGAAGCTTGCCGGTAAGTGCTTTCGCGAACTCGTCTATGACGTATTTGGGGTTGGTCTCGACCGCGGCGACCGTGATCTCGAAGGCGTTGATCTTCTTGTCGGTCAGGTCCGGCGCCGGTCCGGCGCTGGCGCCGATAACGTGAATGCAGGGAAGGCCCTTGTAGATCGCGGCGACTTTTCCGCTGACGGTGATGGTCTGATACTTGACAAGCTCCTCCATGACGGAAAGGACCGCACCCTCTTTATGCACGAACAGGTAGGGAAGCGCCTTCTGCCGCTCCCCGGCCTCCCACAGCCTGGCGTTCTCCGGCCAGGCGGAGAAGACAGCGTAGTCGACGGACGTGAACTGGGTACGGAATACCTGATAGTCGGTCTCAGTCTGTCTGAACCGGGCCTTGAAAGTAACCGGGACCTCCAGGTACAGATCCGGAGAATCGATCATTTCCTGAAGTGTAGTCTTCCGATATCCGTCCTTTTTCAAAAACGAGCCTTCAGAAATGCCCCCGATAATCACGAGAGCGGCCGCACACACGAACAACAATGCCTTCCTTGCCATACCAGCCTCCCCATTCCCCAAGAGGTCGCGAATAAAGCGTCCCAGTTTGCCCAGAGATTATAAGCCCGTTGAGCCTTCTGTCAAGTATCCTGTGTCCCCCAACCGATTTCGGCCGATCAGCGGCTCCTGTGGGCCTCCAGCGCCCTTCCCTTTTTCCCGGCATAGCTCGCCTGGAGAAAATCGAGAAGCGCCTTCACCTCATCGCAAAGTCCGTCGCGCTCTTCCTCGAGCTCGGCCATCGCCCGGGTCTTGTTGGCCTTCTTGTGAAACAGCTTCACATAGGCGTCCTTGAGCCCTGCGATCGATTCCTCCGCGATGCCCGCCCTCTTGAGCCCCACCGCGTTCACCGCCCTCACCCGCGCCGGGCTCCCGACGGTCATCATGTAGGGCGGAGCGTCCGAGACGACCTTGGAGCACCCGCCGAGAAAGGCAAGCTCACCCACCGTCACGAAGTGATGAATGGCCACCAGCCCGCTGATGATAGCCTTCCTGCCGACGTGGATGTGACCTCCCAGCGTGCCCGCATTCGAAATGATTACCTCGTCGCCTATCACGCAGTCGTGCGCCACGTGCGCATACGCCATTATCAGGCAGCCGTCTCCAACGATGGTCTTGCCGCCGCCGTGAGTGGTCCCCCGATTGATCGTCACGTATTCCCGGATGACGTTGCGGTCCCCTATCTCGACCCAGCTCTGCTCGCCGTCGAACTTCAGGTCCTGCGGCGCCCCGCCGAGCACCGCGAAGGGATACACCTCGTTGCCGGCGCCGAGCCGCGTGCTTTCCAGTATCGTGACGTTGTTTCTGAGAAGGGTCCCGTCGCCTAACGTCACGTGCGGGCCTATGATGCAGAAGGGTCCGATTTCCACGTCACTGCCGATTCCGGCCGATGCGTCAACGAAGGCCGTCTCGTGTATAGCCATCCCTCAGACTCTCCTTTCCGCACTTCCCCCGCGGCCCCCTCGGGACCACCGGCGTGCTTCCGGACACATCGCTTACACCCCGGTGTGCTTCCCGGAACGTACCCGGGTGGCGGAGGGGGCGGGATTCGAACCCGCGGTTCCGGTAAAGGAACACACGCTTTCCAAGCGTGCACTTTCGGCCGCTCAGTCACCCCTCCTTGCGGCACCGTCTTTCGTCGCCGTAAAAACAGACCGGGATACTATCAAATGAAAAAGGGAACAGCTACCCTTTTCCCCGGATGACGGCGGGGGGGGGTGTTTTCGGGCGGATTCGTGGTTCGCCCGGCATGTCCGCGGAGCGAACCCTTCCCGAGCCCTGTCGAGGGGGAGGCGCCCATTTCCACATCGATGGGCGCCGAGAATGAGCGAGAACACATCCCGCCGGCCAAGAATTATTCGTATGGAGCGGCGCCTCGCGGGCCGGCCTCTCCGCTGGCGTGCGGCCGTCGTTCGCGGGCTTTCGGCGCCGGCGCGATTTTCCCCACGGAACGTATCTTGCAGGCGATGTCCCTCTTGAACGCAGGCACCTTCACCGGAAGCACTCCCTCCTCCGTCTTGACGCGCGACGTTCCGAGCGCCTTTCCTTTATACGTATCCCAGAAGAGGATCTCGTACTCCCCGTTCTCCATCTGCAGAGGAAATGAGAATCCGCTAACGGTGCGTGCCGCGTCGTCTTTCCGGGTGACCACCGCCGCCTCCTCCTGATAGACCCAGACGTAGGCCTTCGTCTCGGAAGCGAGCGCGATTGCCCGTATGTCCTTGTGCTCCTCCCCGGCCTCTACCTCCACCCGCATCGGCTTCAGCCGCATCCCCCGAAGGTCTTCTCCCTCGCAGAAGCGGGCGAGCGCCGCGAAGTGATGGTACAGGTCCTCCCGGTCCACAAAATCGAACCACCACAGGAGCGGCGTGCCGGACAGGCCGGCCGCGAGACCGGACCACAGCCCGGCATGCAGGTCCGCCTCCAGCCGCGCCAGCTTGTCACCGGACTTGAAGCCCCACGGATTCCCACCGTACTCGGTCACCAACCCCGGCTTGCCCAGCCCCCTGGCAAGCTGCGCCGTTCCCGCGATCAGCGGTATTACCGTTCCGCCCCCGCGGTACGCGTCCACCGCCACGTAGTCGATCTCCCGCATGCTTATCATCAGCCGGTCGATCCCGTGATAGTTGCCCGAATAATGGGTCGTGCAGAGGTGCCGCCACGGGTCGGTCTGCCGGAGATACCGGATCATCTCCCGATGCCACTGTCTCTTGCTCGGGTTCCGCCGGAAGCGGCCCGCCGACCCGGTCAGGTCGATCTCGCTCCACAGCTCGAACCCCATGATCCGCGGAGAGTAGCCCCACCGCGCGACGATGTACCGGAGTTTCTTCTTGTGACAGCCCTTCGCCCGCTCGTCTGTAAAGAACTCCTCCGGCGAGCGCAGGAAGCCGCCGTTGGCGACGTTGTACGCGTTGTGCTTCCATTCCGGATCGACGAAGCTGCTGGCCTTCCCGTGGTTGTCTATCACCATGTGCATGCGCAGATCGAGTCTCTCGCACAGCCCGATCAGGTGGTCCAGCTTCCACGCATTCTCAGAGCTGTAATGGCCGATATCGTGGTAGCCCTTCCAGCGCCTGGTCCATTCCAGACCGAGCCACCAGGACGACATCCAGACCTCGAAGAAATTCGCGCCGCACGCGGACAGTTTTCCCAGGTAGTGATCGTACGCGAACGTGCCCCGGTCCAGCGGCTCCTCCTCCCCGTACACCGCCTTCGCGCAGCGCGGGTCCGTCGGGCTCCTAACGTTGTGCCCGATGGGATAGAAGAACTCACCCGTCGAAAGCTCGAACCAGCTGGGATCGGACCGGCTTATCCTCACGAACCCGGTACGGTCGGACGGCACCGCCTCGAACGACATCCTCCCACTCTTCACTTCCTCCCCATCCGTCTTTGCAGTCAGGTAGAATGCGTGCTCTCCCGCCTCGACGGGCGTGAACCGCACCTTCCACTCCTCCCTGCCTTTCGCCGCCAGCACCTCCCCCTCCGGACCCAGCTTCCTGGTAAAACCCCGGTAGTAGAAGCCGGGCACCACCTGTATCCGTCCGTCCGGCGACACGAAGGTCGCCTCCACCTCTATCTGGTCCGGATCGAACGGGTTCCCGAAGGAGTGGCTCAGGTGCATCGTCGTTTCGAACAGGCCGAGCACCGGCACTCGCCTCGCGCTCTGTCTCAGCCCACGTATCTCCAGCGCTCCTCCCGGAAGCGGGGCGGCCGCCGTCTGGATATTCCTCAGCTTGATGGTGCCGGCGTACTCCGCGGTCGAGAAGAACTTGACCCCCAGTATCTCCATCCTGGTAGCGGTATAGCCGTTCCACTGGAAGTGGTGGCCGTCGGGGGCCACGCCCCCACCCCCCGTCTCCAGCGAGAACTCCACCGGCTCCCAGCTCCCCCGCTCGAACGGCCCCGCCGTCGTTGTCTGATACCACAGCCCGTCCTTTCCCTTCATATAGACCATCGCCTTCACATCATCCGGGGCATCATCCGGAACCAGGACGGAAAAAGTGATGCTCCGCGGCGCGCCTCCCTTCACCCCGGCCGCGATCCGCGCGATCCGCGGGAAGCGGACGAACACGGAGAGCTCCTTCTCCGCCGCGCCCGACACGTCGCCGGTCCACTCCGGGACCTCAGCGAAAAGGATCGCGGGAAGGAAGAAAGTGAGAAGCAGGGCTCGCACCGGCGAAGACGTCCTCACAGCTGAGAGGATCTCACGAAAACCTTGCCCGGAAGGGATTTCACCAGCCCCCTCAGCTCCAGCTGGAGAAGCAGGCCGGATACCTCGCTGGGCGCCAGGCCGCATTTCTCGATCACGTCCTCGATGCCGGTGGGCTCGTCGTCCGAGAGCACACCGAGCACCTGGCCGGCCGGACCGTCGGCCTCGCCGTCACCCGACGGTGCCGCGGAGGGTACCGGATCCTGCGCACCGGTCAGGCACTCCTTCAGGGAACCGAGCTCTTCTATGATGTCGTCCACGTCCTCCACAAGCTTGGCTCCGTCCTTGATGAGCGAGTGCGTACCCTTACTGGTGGGAGAGCCCGCCTTCCCCGGGACGGCGAAGACCTCCCGCCCTTGTTCGACGGCCCACTTCGCGGTGATCAGGGAGCCGCTCGCCTGAGCCGCCTCGACGACGACCACGCCGAGCGACAGCCCGCTTATCACCCGGTTCCTGCGCGGGAAGTTGCCGGGCCCGGGCGGCAGCCCCATCGGAAACTCGGACACCACCGCACCGGACCGGGAGATGTCGTTGAAAAGCTTTCGGTTCTCCGGCGGATACACGGTGGACAGGCCGTTGCCGAGCACCGCGATGGTCCGTCCACACGCCCTCAGCGCGCCCGCGTGCGCCGCACTGTCAACCCCTCTGGCCATGCCGCTCACCACGGTCACTCCCCGCTGGGCGAGCATGTAACCGAACCGTTCCGCCTGCTTCCTGCCGTAGAGAGAGCATCTCCTGGACCCCACGATCGCAACGGCCACCACGTCCTTCTCCTCGATAACGCCCTTCGCGTAGAGCACGGTGGGCGCGCCGTCGATCATCTTCAGCCCCGGAGGGAACTCGTCGGGATGGAGCACCGTCACGCCCGCCTCATCCGCGACCTTCAGCTCCCGTTCGGCTTCGGACAGCTTCGCGTTCACGATACCGTCGGCGAGCTTGGGACCGATCCCCTCAATGGCCGTCAGGTCCCTGCGTGAGGCGGAGAGGATCCTCGCCGGGGTGCCGAACGCGGAGAGCAGGTCGCGCATGGTCAGCGGGCCGAGATTGTCGATCATATTGAGACATACCAGCTCTAGGAGCTGATCGTGCTTACCGGACATCACCGTCAACCTTCGCTCTGTTCCTTCTCTCCCTCGTCCTGCCCGGTTTCTTCCTCGCCCGCGCCTTCGTCTTTCGCGGGCTCGTCCTTCCCGGCCTCATCCCCGGCGTCCCCACCGGACCCCTTGCGCTTTTCCGCCCATGCCCGGGCCCGATCGAGCCGCTTCTGCTCCACCTTCAGCGACACCGCGTCGGAGTCGCGCTTCTGGCCCTGGTAGATGAAAATCGCGGCGGCACCGCCCAGTATCAGCAGCACCAGCACGCCCCACCCTATTGTGTGGTACGGACGCCACGGCGGGATCACCGCCTTTCTGAATCCCTTGCAGATCAGGAGCGGCGCGAACAGCTTGGTTCTGTTCCTCGTCTCGTACGCGTGGATCTTCATGAAAACCCCATCGAACGTCACGAGCGCATCCACGTCGAACTCCGGTTTCCGGGTGATGAATACGTAGTACCAGTAGGCATCGTTGTCGGTGAGCTGCGCCTCGTAGAGCACGTCTATTCCCGCCGGCAGCTTCTCCGGCTCCCGCTTGACGACCCTCCGAATCATTCCCTGCACCCGCAGAACCTTCCCCCTCCACACATCCGGGTTATTGAAGAACTCGGTGAACCCCACCTCATGCGCGCTCGACTTCAGCTCCTCATCGGACATTCCCTGCACCTTCTCCAGCAGCTCGAAGAGGTAGCCCTTCTCGATGGTCATCGTCTTGTCGCGCACTCCTTCCGGCTCGAACACGCTCATGTCAATGTCCGGGTCCACGGCGACCGGCGTCGGCTTTTCGACTCCGCCTTCCTCCGACTTCTCGACTTCCGGCTTCGCGGCCTCGGGTTTCGCGGTTTCCGGCTTCTCACCCTCCACCGACTCCGGCCCTGCGGCCTCGGCGGCCGAGGCCGCGGGGAATCCCGAGACCTGAATCGAGCGCGGCCGGGACGCGGGCGACGGCACGTGCTCCTTCCCGGCAACCGCCTCTCTCTGAAGGGAGGGCGCCTCGGGCGGCGGAGCGGCAAGAAACGAATACAGATAGTACCCCAAACCAACAAATAGGAACGCCCCGAACAGCATGATCCTCCTGGTCTCTCTGCTGGAACCGAATGAACCCGATTGTCCGAAAAGCATGTCTCTCACCTCCTGCGTTTTCAAACGTGAATCAGG
>CAYMFW010000137.1:0-13014 GCA_964389785.1 uncultured Planctomycetota bacterium | reverse complement strand
AATCGCCCTCGCCGGAAGGGCTCAAGGAGATCGGCAAGAAATTCAACCTGCTGAAAGACCGCGACTTCCGCGCGTCCGTGCGGCGCATACAGCGGCACGGGATTCTGGTCGTGGGTTCTTTCATCATCGGTCTGGACGTGGACAAGCCCGGCATCGGCAGGCATATCGCGGAGGTAGCCTGCCGCTACGGCGTGGATAGCCTCAACGTGCTGTTTCTCACCCCCCTGCCCGGCACGCGTCAGTGGGACAGGATGAAATCGGACGATCGCATCGCGCTCAATACCTTTCCGGACGACTGGAAGTATTACACGCTGACGTTCCCCGTGGCCCGGTACAAACACCTGTCGCTGAACGAGATCATAGAGGAGGCGACCTCGTGTGTTCGATATTACTACTCCCTGCCGCGCATCTTCGGGCGGGTGTTGAGCGGCCTTTGGGGCCGCCGCCAGCCGCTGATCACCCTGGTGGGTAACCTCTCGTACCGCAGGAACCTCCGACTGAGCGAGAAGGCATTCGTAGGCTTCAGACGCTACTGCGGCAATGCGGCGGGCGGGCCGATCGCTGTCGCACGTGCGGGGAGCCGGTCCGCGAATGCGGAGTGAAGAGATGAGGGATAGGAAGATTTCGGGCTCGATCGTGCCGAACGGAGATGGGAACGCGCGTGACGAAAGCGATGCTGATCGGCTCCGAGGGATCCTCGCCTATGATGCACTGTCGGTGGACGTGGTATCGGCGTTTGCCGGGGATCGGCCGATGACCGAGGCCGAGGAATTCCTCCTGTTCGACCTCAAGGAGAGCCGGGGGGAGATGTTCTTTTCCGATCTCCTGTACGCGATAACGCACCAGTTCTTCCCGTCGGAAACGGCCGAGAAGCTGTGGGAAGAGATGCTCCGGCACAAATGCGAGATGTCGAAAACGTTGAACAGAAACGTGCAGATTATCGTGGCCGTTCTTGATTACCTCACGAATCTCAAGAGCGATGTCCTTTTGCCCACGCTGGTTAATGAAGCCCACATCGCCAGAATCGTGAATATGTCGATGCGCGATGGGCTCACGGGCCTCTTCAATCATACAAGCTGCTACGAGATCCTGGATCTGGAACTGAAGAAGTATACGCGTCACGGAACCGTCGTGTCCCTGGTCCTCGCGGATATCGATGATTTCAAGGCGATTAACGACCAATGCGGCCACCAGGAAGGAGACCGGGTACTGAAGGAGCTGGCGGCGACGATTGAGCATGCGGTGAGGGATTCGGACATATGCTGTCGCTACGGAGGGGAGGAGTTCGTTGTGATCCTGCCGCTGACCAATTCCCGCGGGGCGGCTGAAATTGCGGAAAAGATGAGGGTGGAAGCGATGCGGATCCACGTCGGCGGCCGCGCGCTGACCATCAGCTCGGGAGTGGCATCGTGCAGCGAGAAGACAGCCACCGCTCGTGCGCTCGTAAAGAAGGCGGATCTTGGCCTGGCACAGGCCAAGAAAAGCGGCAAGAACCGGGTAGTGGTGATATGAGGGGAGGGGTTTGTGTCTGAAGAAGAGATGACCCTGACAATCCAGGGAACCCCGCTCTCACCGGGTGTGGCGGAGGGCATTATCCACGTACATCGCAGCCTGCTTGGTCCCATAGACGCCCCGGACGACATAGGGAAACAGGACGTCGAAGAAGAGTTTTCGCGTCTTGATGCCGCTACCTCGAGGATTTCGGATGACCTCTTTGCCCTGGCGACGCGGGTGGAAAAGGAAATCGATACGAGGCTTGCCGGCGTTTTCGGGGCTCATCAGCTCATAGTGGATGACTCAACATTGAAAGAAGAGTTGAGAAAGGAGATCGCGGGCAACCTGGTAAACGCGAGCAGCGCCGTGAAGACAGTATTTCTACGGTGGGAAAAACGATTCCTGCTGATGGAGTCGCAGATAGCCAGGGCCAAAGGTGACGATATGCGGGATGTCTCGATCCGCCTCTCCAATGCCCTTGCGGGGATCACGATTCACCCGCTGGAAGAGATTCCCCATGGCTGCGTGCTTGCGACCTCGCGTTTGCTGCCGTCCGACACCGTCTTTCTCTCCGGCCGATCCACGGCAGCAGTTCTTCTGGAATACGGGAGTATCGGTTCTCATGCGGCTCTGTTCGCCCGCGAAATGGGCCTGCCGTGCATCGCGGGACTTCACGATTTGCTGGCCACAGTGCCCGACGGCGCACTGGCCCTGGTGGATGCGGACACGGGAACCGTCACGATCCGTCCCGAGGAGAAGCAAAAGATCACCTTTCGGAAAGAGGTCGATGACAAGCAGCATGCCTATCACTTGATTCGAGAGCGTGCCATGGGCCCTGCCGTTACAGAAGATGATGTTGCGATTTCCGTGCTTGCCAATGTGAGTTGCAGCGATGATACAGAGAAGGCCATGTCGAACGGCGCAGAGGGCGTTGGTTTATATCGTATAGAGAGAGCCTACCTGGGATGCATTGTACCGCCCAACACCGATGAACTCCTCGATGTGATGCGCCAGACACTGAAAGCGGCCGGGGGCCACCCCGTCTGCGTACGCCTTCTGGATATCGGCGCCGACAAGCCCTTACCCTTCATGAAATTCCTGGCGGAGACAAACCCTTCACTGGGACGGCGAGGCGTTCGCTATCTTCTCGAGTATCCCGAGCTTCTGAAGACGCATTTGCGAGCCCTGCTGGAACTCTCCAGGGAATTCGACGTCAGCGTTCTGGTTCCCATGGTCACCCTGCCGGGTGATGTCGCGGCGGTGAAGGAATGCCTCGCACAGCTGGGTTCGGAGCTGCAGATAGCTGCTCTCCCCAGGCTGGGAGCGATGATAGAAACGCCGGCCGCAGCCCTTTCGGCGCGAGAGATAGCCGCGCACGCTGATTTCCTCAGCTTCGGCACAAACGACCTGACGCAATATACGTTTGCAGCCGATCGGGAGAATGCGGCGGTGGAGCGATACTTCACCCATTCTGCGGATTCCATATTCAGGCTGATGCAGATAACACATGATGACGTGCCGGATATGCCCCTTTCCGTGTGCGGCGAGATCGCGGGGCGACCAAAGCACATTCCCAGGCTTCTGCAGTGCGGGATAAAAACGTTCAGCGTCGCTCCGCCATTGGTTCCGATTACCAAAGAAACGATCCGCCGCAGTGTTGAAGGTCGCCACATATCGTAAGGAGTAATATGCTCAGATGATTACCATGCGTAGAATATTTCTTAAAGGACTGCTTGCTCTTCTGCCTCTTGCGATAACGGTTTCTCTCCTGGTCTGGCTGACACGGGGGCTGGAACACGTGTTCGGCTTCGCGGTGCGGCAGCTGATCCCGGACAGTTGGTACCTTCCCGGAATGGGAGTTTTCGTCGGCATCGGATTTATCTTCATGATAGGTCTGCTTCTGGAGGCCTGGTTCATACGCAAGATGTGGGATTGGGGGGAATCTCTGCTTGAGACAATGCCTTTGGTCAGGGACGTATACGGTTCTCTGAGACGGATGGTCAAGTACTTCGCCGGAGAACATCAGTCGGGACCTTCCAGGGCCGTGACGGTAACAGTGGGCGATTCGTCCGTGCGCTTGCTGGGACTGGTAACCCTGGACAATATGAGTTCGGCACCCTCCGGCCTGGGGGGCGAAGATACCGTCGCCGTGTATCTTCCCATGAGCTATCAGATGGGAGGCTTCACGATATACGTTCCCCGATCGAAGATAGAACCGGTTGATATGAGCGCAAAGGAGACCCTCCAGTGGGCCGTTACTGCAGGTGTATCTTCAGGAGACGGTAAATAATAGCCGCAGGATCTCACTGGGCCGGTCTGAAGGTTCCTTCCCTGTCCTTACTCGTGTCGCAGATCCGTTCCACGCGCAGGAGCTCCTCCCAGCCGGATCTTCTCCACCTCCAGGATTGCTTTACTTCCTCTGAAGACCATTACGTTCCCGGTGGACTCGCTGACCGTTACGGCAGTGGCCCTGGTTACGGAGGTAATCCCTGCGGCAGCGTGATGCCGCGCCCCGAGACCCTGCGGGAGTTCAAACTCATCCTGCCCGGCGGTCTTCAGAAGCACGCCACAGCTCTCGACGACCCCATTGCCCCGTACGACAAATGCTCCGTCTATAGTCGAGAGCTCCTTGATCGTTTCCTCGAGACCCCTGTCCATGATGTTCCGTTCCTCCTCCGGGTGGCCGCGGAACGGATTCAGGATCAACTGCCTTGACATGGAGAGCACGCGATCTGCATCCCCGACCACGAAGATCGCTCCCACCGGTTTCCCTTCTCGACCTTCGTTGCCCAGTGTTGTCGCCACTTCCAGGACTCGTTCGATCACCTCGGGTCCGGCATCCAGAGACGGTTCTGCCTCCGGATCCAGGGGGGCGAGCATCTCAAAT
Source organism: uncultured Planctomycetota bacterium (assembly GCA_964389785.1). Taxonomy (GTDB): domain Bacteria; phylum Planctomycetota; class CAYMFW01; order CAYMFW01; family CAYMFW01; genus CAYMFW01. Next base: position 8,633 of record CAYMFW010000137.1, on the reverse strand, counting down.
TCACTGCCGATCTCGGTCACGACCAGCGTGTCCAGCGTCCCGCTGGCGGCGAAGCCCGAGAGGCAGACAACGAGATCTCCTCGGGACAGCAGGCCCCTCGTCACAGCCATGAAGATAGCGATCTTCACCTGCCCGAGGCGGGGCAGAGGAACGTTCGGCACGTTGATGAAACGCGTTCCCTTCTCTTTCCGTTGTTTCTCCTGCAGCGGCAGCTTGGTTACGCAGAACAGCTCGCAGCCGAATCCCTCAAGTAGTGAGAGACCCTCTTCCCCCAGCGCATCAGCATAGACAAACACCGCCCGAGCACCACAGGCCGCGACGATTGATCCGACATGCGCTACCAGGCTCTTCGTTATGGTGCCCGCTGCCCGGGGCACAAGCGCGGTCTCGACAACCCCGTCCACCCAAGGAGGTTGCTTGGGCCGGCCAATGCCGACCTCCGCCCCGCTGTCACGGGAAGATGCCGGATCTGAACCATCCCGCATCTTGTGTGCCGCATCAGACATTACGACTTCCCTGCCCCGACCGGGCCTCTCGAACATCTGTCCCGTTATCGTCCGATCCCACTTCCCCATCCGCGACCACCGGTTCTTCTCATCGCGGCCAGAATCCTGTCGCCTTCCCGGTGCCCGCAGGTGTCATTGACCTCCTTGAAGTCATCGATGTCGATCAACACCTGGGAGACGAGCGCATCATATCGCTCTATTATCGTGTTTAGTCGCTTCTTAGGCAACCTTTGGGAGACTCGGGGACCTCAGATTCTAAAGACTTTCTGCCCGTAACCCTCTCTTTTCGGCAATGTGCTCGATCTCCAGGCGACCAGGCTGTCCGTAGTCGAAAAGAGAAGGAGAGGGGTGTTAACCAGCCGTGCAGGCACTACAACGATCCGATCCTGGCGCGGACGGAGGAACTGAGCTCCGGACCGCGGCAGGCGCCCTGTGAAACAGCCGTACGCTGAGGGGGTTCGGTTCCCCTACAGCTGGACGTCCCCGGCCAGGCCGTCCGAACCGAACTCTCCGACCAGCATCGCCACGTGGTCGGCGAGCCGCTCCTCTATGAGAGCCATCACCTCGACCAGTCCCGTCTCCTCCGTCGCCGGGGTGCGAAGGATGCCGATGTCTATCACGCCGAAGTAGCCGCGCGGATCGATCACCGTCTTCGGATCCTGCACCTGGCCCTTGGCGACCATCTCGATGCTCCCGTCGAAGGCGCCCTTGATCTTGCCGAGCGTCTCCGGGTACTTCTCCTCGATGCCCGGGTTATCGGCCAGGTACTTCCGCATGGTGGCGGTGATGCTCAGGCGAAGGTCGGTGTCTATGTTCATCTTTCTCAGGCCGAAACTGATCCCTTCCTTTATCTTCTCCATCGGCACGCCCTGAGCCGACTTGATGGCGCCGCCGTACTCGTTGATCTCCGCGACGATGTCCTGCGGTACGGTGGACGAGCCGTGGCCGACCAGGAAATGGTCGTCGGCGAGTCCCGCCTTCGTCATGCCCTCGTAGCTCTGCTTCACGATTTCGGTCTTGAGGGCGTCGATGTTCCCGCCCTTGTTCGCGCCGTGGGACGTGCCGTAGGCGATGGCCAGCGCGTCGCACCCGGCTCCCTGGAAGAACTCCGGCACCCGGGCGGCGTCCGCGTACGTGGTCTTCTCGTGCACGATGTCTTCCTCGACGCCTTCCAGCTTGCCGTACTCGCCCTCGACCGTGACGCCCTTGGCCCCGGCATATTCGACGATCTCCTTCGTCTTCGCGACGTTCTCCTCGAAGTCGTACTTCGACGCGTCGATCATCACGGAGCTGAATCCGTTGTCCACACAGTCGCGCGCGGCGTCCTCGCTGCCGTGGTCCAGGTGGAGGCATACCGGCAGGTCGTGACCCATGTTCTTCATCGCGAGCTTCAGTATGGCGGCGATCCTGTCCGGACCGCCCTGGAACGAGTTCGCACCCTTGCTGGCCTGGATGATGGCCGGCGCGTCGGCCTTCCGCAGGCCCTTCAGCACGCCCACCGCCTGCGAATAGAAGTTGATGTTGAATGCCCCGATCGCCGCGGGCCGGCCCTTCTTCGAGCGGGCTTCGGCGGCCCCGCACACCGCGGTGAGAGAACAGAACTTCGGTTCGTCAGACATCGTCTCCTCCCTTCGAGTATGACCCTTTCGACGATTCGCAAACCGGAATGATACCATCACGGGACGTGCTTCCGCAAGAGCCCGGCGCCTGTCAGCCCTGCGCCTGGAATCCTTCGTGGAAGGTGACGCTGCCCCGCGGCGTATTTCCGTTCCGTGAACTCATCTTACAGACAGCATTTCAGCCCCTCGGCCAGCCTGGCACTTTTCTCCGCCATCGCAGGCACTTCATTTCTCCAGCGCCGCGTACAGGCATCCGCGGGCGACGGTCTTGAGCGGGTCGGAGGCCAGGCGTACGCGGTCGACCTCCACCGGGAGCTGCACCCGCTCCATCTCCTGGGCGAATATCTGGGTGAAGCCCTTGATGAGGGAGGTGCCGCCGGACAGCACCAGCTCGACCGGGCGGGTGAACGTGGGGACGTCCTCGGAGGAGGAGAAGCGCTTGCAGAAGGTGTCGAGGGTGTAACGCACCAGGTCGCGAAAGTATATGCAGATGGCTTCCTCTATCCTGCCGCTGGGCCGGCTGAGATCCACCGCGCCCTCCTTGGCCGCGCAGACCTGGCTGGAGGGGACACCCATGGATTCGGCCACGTTGTTATCTATCCAATCGCCGCCGCGTGAGGTGGAGAACGTGATGGCCGGCAGCGCCTTGTACGCAAGGCAGACGTTGAACATGCCGCCTCCGCAGGATATGCCGATCCCGGTGAATTCCTCCTTCTCCAGCTCCGCGAGGACCACCGCGTGCCCTTCGATGACCGCCTTGGGGACGTAGCCCATCTTCCGCAGCACCATCTCGACGGCGCCCCGGTGGTACACCGCGCTCCTGGTGCTGTCTATCGGGTCCGCCGGGACGGAGAAGGCGCACGGGGTGTTCTCCTTCAGCGGCTTTCCGATCACCTTCTGGATCACCAGCCCGATCATGGTGAGGGAGTCCTCCTCGTCGGGGCTTATCAGCCCCTCCTTCATCGTCCGGCGGGTGTCGCGCTGGAATATGTTGGCCAGCTCGAACGCGGCGTCGCCTATCACGAAACCCCGGCCGCGAAACGATATGTGGTCTATCCCGAGCTTCTTCAGCATGCGCTCGGTGAAGGCGTCGGACCGCACGTCCAGGAAGGCGTTGCGCTGGCCGTAGAACACGTCTTCGTCGTTGTCGCTTCGGCGGACCGCGCCGAGCACGTTGGTGGTGCCCACGTCCAGGCCGCGGCAGTCGATCACCCGGTCCTCCGGGATATGGAACACGGTGCCGGACAGCCCGCTCGGGCCGACCTTCCATCCGCCCACGCTGCTGTGGAGGAACTCCTGCATCCGCTCGAAGAGCGACTGCGTCGGTCCCCGGGATTCCAGCTCTCTCTCGACCTGCTCGAGGAAGAACCAGTGGAGCAGGCCTGCCTCCTCGGTCTCCGAGTTGTCGGCGGAGGCCACGACGCGCGCGAGCATGTCGAGCCAGGCGGGGGAGATGTCGAATTTTCTCGAAAAGCCGGCGAGCATCTCGCGTCTGGCCCTGGCGCCGGTCTTCGCCAGGGCGATTATCGCGGAGTCTTCCGAGAGTCCCAGTGACTCCCGGAGGTGCTTCAGCAGGCTTTCGTAGGAGACTTCATCGAAGGAGGCCATGTCATTCGGTGAGCGCCGCCATCAGGCATCCCTTGGCCACCGCATGGAACGGATCCGAGGCCAACCGGATGTCCTTGACGTCGAGCGGGAACTCGACCTTGTCGAACTCCTCCTTGAATATGTCGATGAATCCGCCGATCATCGAGGTCCCTCCGCCGCAGACGATGGCCACGGCGTCGGGGAAGCTCGGCATGTCGTCGGACGACTCGAAGCGGCTCTTAATGCTTTCCAGCGTGTAGTTTATGAGGTTGCGGTAGTAGATCACTATCGCCTCCTCCTCGCGGCCCTTGGGGCTCGTCAGGTCCACGCCCTTCTCCTTTATCATGGTGGCGCGGGCCGGCTTTATGCCGAGCACGTTGGCGACGTTCTTGTCCACCCAGTCGCCGGCACGGGAGGTCGAGAAGGTGAGCGCGGGCAGGGTCTTATAGCTCACCGATATGTTGAACATGCCTCCGCCGCAGGAGATGCCGATGCCGGTGAAGTCGTCCTCGGACAGCTCGGAGAACACCACCGCGTGGCCCTCGATCATGTCCCGGGGGGTGTAGTTCAAGGAGCGCAGCACTCCCTCGAACACCTCCTTGTGGTAGACCACGTTGAGGTCGCTGTCTATCGGGTCGGCCGGCACGCTGTAGTAGCACACGCATTCCTCGCCGGGCGAGGCGCCGAGCAGCGTCTCGATCAGCATGCGCATCACCGGAAGGGCGTCCGCTTCCTGGGGGGATATCATGCCGTCGGCCATCGGCCGGCGGGTGTTCTTGTTCAGCACGTTCGCCAGCTCGAAGGCGTGCTCGCCCAGCACGTACATTTTCTTGTTGTACATCACGTAGGGGACCTTGAGCTTGGTCAGCATGTTCTTGGTGTAGTTGTCCACTGCGACGTCGATGAAGGCGTTTCTCTCCCTCTTCGTCACGATGTCGCCGTTGGCGTCTTCGAGCGCGGCGACCAGGTTCGCGGTGCCGATGTCCAGGCCCTTGCCCTTCGCGGCGGGAGCGGCGGGGGCCGCCTCTTTCTTGGGGGCGGCTGCAGCTTTCTCGGGTTTCTTCTCTTCTGGCACGGGAGTCGCTCCTTTCTCTGATACCGGGTCAACCACCCCGGATCTTCTTTAACTTGTCGAGTGCCGAACGGTTCGTCTTCTCTCTCTTCTCCTCGGCGGGGGCGACCTCCTGCACCTCTTCCGCGGGCTCGCCCTCGTCGCCGCCTCTCATGCTGCGTAGCTTGGCCAGCGCGTCCGACATCTTGCTCTTCTGTTCCTGCCGCTCCGCGCCGATCTCTCTCAGGTTGCTCTCCAGCTGTTCCTGGAACAGCTTCTCCAGGGGAACGCTCGTTACGTCGTAGTCCGTCACCGGCGTGCTGCCGCCTCCTCCTCCGCGCACCCGCACCGTGGAGAGCTTCTTGTCTATGTTCTCGGCCATCTTCTCGAACATGCTCTCCAGCCGTCCCGCGATGTCCTCGTCCATGCTGCTCAGTCTCTCGAGCCGGTTCTGCAGCTCGCCTCGCTGGAAGTCCTCCGTGCTGCGGGTCTTCAGCTGTTCCTCCAGGCTTTCGATCCGCTTGTACAGCTCCTCGACCAGGGGCTGCTGGGATTCCCGGCCCCGGTCGAATTCGTTCTTCATGTTCTCGCCCTGCACCTTGCGCATCAGGGTCATCTGCTTCTGGAGGCTTTCCACCTGCCGGATCAGGTCGTTCTTGCTCTGCTCGGCGAGATCCGCCTTCTCCTTGGTCTGTGTGTGCTCCTTCATCAGGCGGTTCAGTTCGGCGCGGGACTCCTGGAAGATCTTGTCGCGTTCCTCCTCGGACAGGAGGGAGGTCTTGGTGGCGAGGATCCGCTCGACGGCGTCCTCGATAAGCTGCTTTATCGCCTTTTCGTTGAGGACCTTGACCTTCTTGATGCCCTTCCTGGCCAGGTCCGCGATGGTGGTCTGCGACGTGCTGCTCGCGATGACCTTGTCGATGTCTATCGGCCTGGCCAGCCTGGGGTCTTCTACGATCTCCGGCTGGTCGTTGTCGTTCTCGGTCTTAGCCATGCCCTGCGGTCCCTCTCCTTATGCTCAAGCAGCTTTCCGAACGTGCATTATACCGGCGATATCGCCCCGGTCAAGCCTGCGCGATGTCGAGGCTCGACGGTGTCCGTCGCCGCTTGACATCGTCGGCAACAGTCCTTAACGTAAAGGCTCTTGACCGATTGACCCCGTTTCTGAATGAGCGGCGTACCTGAAAGGAGAACGCGATGGATTGTCCGAAGTGCGGGAAACCCCTCGAGAGGGAAGACTACGAAGGCATCGAGACCGACTACTGCGGGAGATGCGGCGGCTTCTGGCTCGACCGGGGCGAGATCGGCAAGATCGTGCGCATCCACGAGGAGACCTTCACTGCGAAACAGATGGAGCAGGCGCGCGAGATGGTTCTTGCCAGCCCGTCCAGCGGCATCCCGAGGGAGGAGGCGGCGGTGCCGTGTCCCCACTGCGCGAAGGAATGCGTCAAGTCGGTCACCCAGGGGGTGCAGATAGACCGATGCCCGGACGGTGCGGGCATATGGCTCGACGAGGGCGAGCTGGAGCTCCTTCAGGCCGCGGCGGAAGAGGTGTCCTCCATATTCACCGACGAGCAGAAGGAGTACTACGCCGAGCGGGCCCGCCGCAACGAGGCACGGAAGTCGATGAACCTGTTCGAACGGGTCAGCCTCTTCTTCCACGACATCCTCGCAGGCAGGTAGACAGGCGCCCTATTTTCGGGCGGGCGGGTCGAACACCATCAGCAGACCCGGCAGCACCAGGACGGTCGTCAGGAAGCACGTGCCGATGCCGATGCTGGTGAGTATCCCGAGCGAGATCAGGCCGTTGTGCTTCGTGAGCGTAAGGGACGCGAACCCGGCGATGGTCGTCAGCGAGGTCAGCGCGATCGCCTTCCCCGCCTCCCCGATCGTCGAGCGAACGCTCCGCTTCCCTTCTTCGAAATAGCGGTAGAGCATGTGGATGCTGTTGTCGATCCCCATCCCGAGGATCAGGGGAAACGCGACAATGTTCATGTAGTTCAGCTTCAGGTCGAACACCACCATCGCGGTGATAGTCGCCACCAGGCTCAGCAGAAGCGGGACTACCGACAGAATGACCAGGTGAATCCTCCGGCATATGAACGCCAGCATCAGCGCCAGCACCCCCGCGATGAACACGGTGATGAACCGGAACTGCTCCTGTATCAGCCGCTCCAGGCGGGTCGTCATCAGGCTCATGCCGACCAGCCGCAGGTTCTTGCCGTCGATGTTGAGCGCGTTCGACAGCTCTTCGATCTGATCCTCGCCGGAGATCCGCCTCGTCGGATAGATATAGCACACCGACAGGTAATCGCCGGACGACTCATCGTGCGCGAAGAACTTCTCGAACAGCACCGTCGGCAGGATCTCCTTCAGCTGTGTGTAATCGAGGGATTCCAGGGACAGATCACTTCGGAGAACGTGCAGGATGTCGTTCTTTTCGCGGGCCAGCATCCGGAACTTTTCCCGGTTGACCTTCGCCTGTCTCAGTCTCTTCAGGAGGCCGTCCAGCGTGCGCTTTCGATCGCGCTTCCTCTCTATCGTATGTATTATCTCTTCGCGAAGCTGTGCCGAGGGAAGGCATTTGAATATGCACTCGAACCTGGCGAGCAGGCCCCTCTCCGTAAGCCCGTCCAATCCGTCCGTGGCTTTTCGCAGCAGACGGATCGCCTCACCGGGGTCCTTGTGCCTTGCGACGATGCCAATCGGCTCGAAGTAGTTACCGAATCTTCTCTGCAGGCTCTTCTGTATCTCCAGGGCGGGGTTGTCCTGGGAGGTCAGGTTGTCCAGCCGGTTGTCGAATTTCGGGAAATCGCGATCGGAGAAGACGAAGAACTGCCATATCGAAATCGCGAGCACCACGACCAGCGCAATGTTAGGTCCCTGCCGCTCCAGCGCGAAGCCGAGGACCTTCAACCCGGATGAGTCCACCTCCGAGGGCCGCTTCCTGAATAAGATCGCCGTCATCAGCATCAGGGAAGGAAGCACCACGAGCATCGCCAGCGCGCACAGCACAACTCCGCTGCCGACCAGGAACCCGAACTGGGACGCGCCGTCGAAGTCAGTCAGCATCAGAGCGAAGAACGCCAGCGCGGTGGTCAAACAGCTGAACATGATTCCTTCCCCGGTCGTTACCAGCGTGTGGGTCAGGGCGACGTGCGGGTCCTCATGGGCGGCACGCTCGAACAGGAACCGGTTGCTGATATGTATGCCGAAGTCGATCCCCAGCCCGGCGAGAATCGCGGCAAAGGCGACCGTCATCAGGTTCAGCGAGCCGATCACCAGGTACGCCAGGGCCACCGTCCACAGGATGCCCATCGTCAGGGCGATCCCGACGTACACCGCCGTCGTCACCCGCTTGAACACCAGCGCGAACAGCAGCAGCGCACATCCCAGGGAACCGAGCGCCGTCACCCGCAGGATCCGCTCCATCGCCTTCCATTCCTCCAGGGTGATCTTCCGCCCGCCGGCACCCCAGAGGTTCCCCTGGTAGACGTCGTGATCGTCGGGCATCCAGACGGTGGGCCGATCGCGGGTCAGCTCGCGGACGCTCCAACCCAACAGCGCGATCTTCCGCAGGTAGTTGACCACCATGCGCCTCAGGTCGCCCTCGCGAAGGATGCCGAAACCGCCGACCGGCTCATAAAGCTGATCGCCCACGAAGAACATGATGTCCGGATCGATCGCGCGGGATTGTCCGACGACGGCCGTGTTGGGAAACAGGAAGTCGAAAAAGCAGCAGTAGCCGCCCACGACCAACTCGGGCTTTTCCTTCGGGTCCTTTCGGATCGTGCCCGAGTAGGTATGTTCTTCACGTTCGCCCTCCCGATCGACCTCGGTCCAAGCGACCCGATAGGGCACGTCGCGGGT
>CAYMFW010000136.1:0-13064 GCA_964389785.1 uncultured Planctomycetota bacterium | reverse complement strand
CTCCCTCTCGTTGAATTGACCGTTCCCGGAATGCGCGTCAGGGGCATCTGCCCCTCGTTTGATATCATACGGTCTGCACCCCCGCGACACAATGGATACCGGCATCATTTCTTGGTAGTATTGAATCATGAACTTCCAGAGCCTTGCGCCGAACGCGTTCATTCCTCTGGCCGACTATCGCCAGTTCTCGGCGGGCAGGCGATGGTCGTCGTCCCATGTCCAGAGCCGCCTTCTGCTGTGGTGCGTGAGCGGACGGGGGGCACTCCGAGTCAATCGAAAGGCATTCGATCTGAACCCGGGACGATTTCTCATCATGCCCTGGGACCGGAGTATCGTCTTCGAAGCCGACGAAGACGATCCGCTCATGGTCGGAGCGGTTCACGTTATTCCGGACGCGAGCCCCGCCGGACGGCAGGAATACGCCGTGTACCGCGCGGGAGCCGAACAGCCGCCCGGGACTGCTTCCCGCGGGGATATTCCCCTGCCCGGTCTGGAAGAAGTGTTTTCCGAGGACTTCTCCCGCTTCCCGGAGCTCCGGTCCCTCGCCGAGTACATCGTGGCGTGGTACCTCCGGCCGCCGCGGGACGAGTGGATGGCGCGACAGCTCGCGCGCATCTTCATAGCGGAACTCGTCCGCACGGCGACCTCGCGCGAAGCCGCCCGCAACACACTGCCCGTGGCACTGCAACGGATGCTGTCGTACATAGACGACAATCTGGAGAAGAAGCTCACCATCCGCATGCTCGCGCAGGCGGGCCGGTGCAGCACGGCAACCGTATCCCGCCTGTTTCGCCGGCACCTCCAGGTGCCGGCCGCGCGCTGGGTGTTCACGAGGAGAATGAAGACAGCCGCCCGTCTTCTGGCCACCACCCAGCTTCGCGTCGCCGAGATCGGACGTCAGGTCGGTATCGACGACCCTTACTACTTCTCGAAGCAATTCAGAAAGGCCCACGGCATCACCGCCACCGAACACCGGCGAGCGTCCTTCGCGTAGCTGGAGACGCGGCCCAGATCGAGACAAAGAAAGTTCCTTTTTCTGATGTCCTCACAGACGGCACCGAAGTACTGACCGACAGCCGCTCCTGCGCCACCGCTCCCCGAACATTGAATGTTACTTGACCTCGATCTTCGCCTGGTTCGAAAGGGCACTCCGGTGGTTCGTCGCGTCCCAGCTACGCACCGCGAAGAGGTACGTTCCCGGCTTGAATTCCTGCCCCGGTACCCGCAGGCCCGTCGTCATATCCGCGGTGAACTCCTGTTTCTTCCCGGGCTCGGGGACCGGCTCCCCCTGGAGATGCTCGGCGGCCCACCAGTTGGCGTACTCGTCCGGGTGGAACTCGTAGACCCGCTTGTCCCGGTCCCAGTTCAGGTTCGGGACCATCGTCCGGGTGGAAAACCTGGCCTGGAACTTGGCCGCGCCCGCGGGTGTGGTCCAGGAGAGCTTCACCTTGCCGCCGCCGAGCGACTCTGCCTTCAGGTCCTTGATCGCCTCCGGCGCGCTGCCGTCGAGCTGTTTCTTCTGGTGCAGCAAATAGTACATCAGCGCCTCGCACCCGGGCATGTCCAGGTAGGTGAAGCCGCTTTCGTTGAGCCCGCTGGCGAACGAGCTTCGCACCACCCGCTCGGCCAGCCCGTCGCTGAATTCCTCCCCGAAGCGCAGGATCGGCATCATCACCGAGTAGTGCGCCGGGCCGATGAAGCCCCAGCCGCGCTTGTGCCCGCGGGGGAAGCCGGACAGGTTGTAGTGGTAGATCCCGTACACGTCCTTGCCGTCCTTGTAGTAGCCCTGATCGTCCGTCAGAAAGCACTCCCGCTCCATGATCCATTCGATGCCCTCGCATATGTCGGCAAGCCGCTCGCCAACCGGGTCGTCCCAGCCGAAGCGGCTGCGCGCCAGCCAGAACGAGTCGTGGATGATGTACCCGATCATCAGGCGGGCGCTCATGCTGATGGGAGGCTCCGGCGGGATTGTGTGCCACTCGGTACCGCCGTGGCCGAACGCGCCCCGCTGCCAGTCCATGTTCCACTTCGTCTCGTTGTGGACGATCTTGGTGACGTGCGTCGTTATGCCTTCCTTGAATTCCTTGTCCCCGGTGATGTCGTCGCCGGCGGCGAGCAGGTACATCGCCCAGCCGAGAAAACGGGCCCAGCCGTACATCCGGGGGCCGGAACGGTCGGCGCGGAACTTCCTGACGAACTCCACTATCGCGTCCCCTATCCGCTGATCGCCGGTGCAGTAGTAGTACAGCGGAATGCCGTACCAGTGGACGTGTTCCTCCTCGAAGTTGATCTTGCGACCGATGCAGTGCTTCCGCCCGAAATCGGTCTTGCCCTCGCCGTGCTGCATGCTCCAGTCGACGTTGTAGTTGAAGCGGTCCTCCGCGTAGAGGAAGTACGCCCCGGCGCGCTCGATGTTGTCGTCCCGCAGGAAATCGACGAACGCGACGCGCGCGAAGTCGTGCTGGTTGCGGAAGCCGCCCCTCCCCCAGTACCACGACCGCCACACCACCATGTCGCGGCGGCGGCCGGCCTGGCGGTTCACCCAGCTGTTCTGCTTGGCCAGCGCCTCTTCCTCGCCGCGCGATACCATATGGTAGAGGGGGTAGACCTCGCTGTCGCCGGTGCACCGGTTGTACCAGGCGACGGTCGTTCGGCCGGTGAGCGGGTACTGGAACCGGTACATCGTCCCCGCAGGGTCGGCGGCCGGCTTCGCGTGGAAGTCGTACAGCACCTCGAACGTGGCGTGCGAGCTGTGAGCGATGACGTGCTTGACGCCGCTCTCGGCCGGCCAGAGCCCGACGGCAATGGTGCCGTCCGCGCGGACGCGCATCGTCTTGGGGAAGTTGCCGCGCGCGAAGCGGACCCCTACCGTGACGCCCGCGCCCTTTTCATCTGCCGCATCCACCCACATGAGGTCGGGCACCTCCTCGGCCTTGCCGCGGACGAGCTCCTCATCGCCCTTTTTCATCAAGTAGCCGGTGTCGTCGCCCTTGATGCCGAACTTGTCCCAGCCCATGTTCTCCTTGCCGGAGCCGCGCTGGTAGTCGCCCTTGGGACGGGCCATGTAGAAGACGATGTCCCTGCCTTCCACGGGCTGTTCGCCCTTCTCGCGGCCGGTGAGCCGCGCGGAGGCGACGGGCGCGGCCAGCCGGGTGACCACGTTCACGCTGGTCAGGTAGACCTTGTCCCGGTTCTCCTTGTCCTCGTCGTTCGTCAGCGTGTAGTACGCCCGGACGTCGGAACGGCCCCGGTAGAAGTACATGCGGACGATGTAGCCGAGCATCCGCTTGCCGTCCTTGCCGCGGTTGCTGCCCTTCGCGCGTATCACGCAGCGCACCGGCCCGTTTTCCTCGATGACCGCGGTGCCGTCGGCCGACCCCAGGAACGTACCGCCCTCGGGGCCGACCACCTCCACGTCCATCGCGTCCGGCTCCACGATCTCCGCCCCGCCCGCCTTCACGCCGTCGAACAGGTTGAATTTCTCCTTGCGCACGGTGACGGCGATCGCCCCGGTATCGACGGTGATGGCCCTGTCCGTTTCCGCGGCCAGCGGTTTTCCGCCGGAGATGCCGGCGCCGGGCACTATGGTGAAATCGGCCTTCTGCTTCGCCTTGCAGTCCGTCTGGAACACCACCGCCGCCCAGCGGATGTTTCCGCCGGGCCACCGGGCGAGGGTGCGGAACTGGTATTCCTTTACCCCTTCCAAGGCCAGCGGCGGCCTGCCGTTGTTGTCCTTTACGGCCATGCCGTCCGTGAACGGCACGCCTATGCTCACCCCTTCGGCGGCGCGGTCCGCGCCCGCGGCGCCCAGGCGCCCGGCCTCGAATACCTCGAGAGGTATGGATATCTTTTCCGCCGCCGCGAGCGGCACGGCCGCCGCTATCGCGAGCAGGACCGGCACGAACAATCCCGTCTTCCTCGAATTCTTCATGATTCTCCTCCTATTCGAGCTTCGCCTGCACCTCGGCCGCCGCGGCGTAGAGCTCGCTCGACATTTCCGTACACGGCATCGCGCATGGTGATGTGGTAGCGCCAGTAGCTGAGCAGGTCCAGGATGGGTTCACCGCCTTGTTCGTCCTTCGCCGCCGGCTCGCCTGCGAGAACGACGGCCGCGATGAGCAGCGTGACGGCGGCCGTGTTGATTGTCGAACGGACGCACGTGCGGATAGACATCGGCATGCCTCCTTGCTGTATCGAACGCGAAAACAGGTTTGAGGTGATTTCATTATATGGCCTGCACTCCCGCGACGCAATGAATGCTGGAGTCATTTTTTGGTAGTATTGAATCATGGACTTCCAGCAGGCGGCAGACAAGCACGAAGAGGGCGGTCCGAAGCCGCTGTCGTAGTTGCCGTGGCTTCCCATGTGCGCGACCGGGTTGCCGCCCGTGTCGAGCAGGGCGATGGAGTGGCGATACGCCTCCAGCACGTACGTCCGCTTGAACCAGTCCGTGTGGAGCCTCTGCGCCGGGGCGTTCGCCCCGAGCACGCCTCCTTCACCGCGAACGAGATCTCGTATCGGTATTAGGCGACCAGCTTCACCGAGGGCTTTTCCGTGAACGCGAACACGTTCTCACGTTCCACATGTATTTCTGGAGGATGGCTTCTCAGGGTATTCTGCTGACCCGGCGGCTTTCGTTCGCGTTCTGGTCGAACGCGCCGTCCCACATCGGCATCTCCTTGAGGCCGCTGTCGGCATCGTCCTGCCTCCACCAGCCGTAAGGACGGCATCGCTGGTCCCAACCAAGCTCACCGGTCCTGACAATCCAGTCCGAAGCCCAACCGCCGTCGACGCAGGTGAATACCTCTTTCCATTCCGTGGTATCGACATGGCCGTCGATGTGGAGGGTATTGAATCTGAAGTTTCCGCCGATGGCGTATGTCGCGCCGAAGTGGGAGCGAAATTGGTGAAAGGCGCCGTCGTGTGTCTTCCAAGTCGGCGGCAGGCATGCCGCCACCCATGACGATGGGTGCGCCGTTGTCTTCAGGGACCTGTTCTTCGTGTCCGGACGGGTATTCGGTCCTTCGGCACAACTCGCAACCCCCGCCCCGCCCCAGTTCTGCAGGATGTGTAGATTCTTCGAGGGATCGTTCAGGTACATAGCGCAATTCACGGTGCCGACGAAAAAGCTGTATCCGAACATCCCGTATCTTCGGGAAAGTTCGTCCCGATTCTTTTCGGTTCCCGCCCCGTAGTCCCTGATCGAGCTTCCCGACCCCCACACACCCCAGTCCCTCACCTTCACGATGGGGTCCCAGAAGATCTCTATCGGCAGATACTTTCCTCTCAACCGGGGCCTTCCGAACCACCACCCCTCCTTATCGCCCGCATCCAGCCAGTCCTGTCCCCAGAATTCGCCCGCCCCCGGTGTTTCGTCATCCGTGTAGATCTTGTCCAGAAACCATCGATCGCCCGCGGTCGAATAGAAGGTCCGTCCGAAGATCCAGTCGTTGATGACCCGGGATCCGATCTTGTGCGCCGGAACTCCCAAGCCCGAATCCTGCTTAGTGCAAGGCCACTCGAACAGCTCGAGCCGACCCCGGTTCTCGCTCCCACAAATCAGAAACCCTATTCCAATCTGGCGAAGGGAATTCTTGCAGGAAGTGGCGTACGCGTATTCCCGGGCGCGGGCAAGCCCCGGAAGCAAAAACGACGCGAGCAGGGCGATAATAGAAATCACCACGAGCAATTCGACCAAGGAAAAACCGCTTCTTCGCATCCGATATATCTCCTGCTCCATCTCTATTTGTGAATATACCCGCCGCATACCTCGGACACAATGGATAAAGGAATCATTTGTTGGTAATACCGCATCATCCGGCATCCGACCGAGGCTGAGCATTAATAGTCCTCGAAAGACCATACGCGATGATTATGGGCGTTTTCCTTTCCAAACGAAACCCGCTTCGATCATATCATAAGCATTGTCTATTTCAATCCAGGTCACATCTCCACCGATTACCTGTGCTGTCACGGATGAATTCCACGACGGCGCCCCCGATATTTCTACACAACGATGCCGGATACGGCCCAGAAGTGATTCAACAGTACCAATACTTGACAACTTCGTCCATTGTGTTCCATGGGTGCCGAGGGTATACTTCTGAATGGAGGCTGATGTGTATACGGTGCGCCGGAGAGGTTTCTCGCTTGTAGAACTGCTGGTGGTCGTTTCGATCATCACCCTTCTGGCGTCGTTTCTGCTTCCGGGTCTCGCCCGCGCCCGGGAGTACGCTTACTTCGCGCGATGCAAGAACGACCTGAGGCAGATCGGGATAGGATTTCTGCTGTACGCCGGCGAGAACAGGGGCAAGCTCGAGCTTTTCGAGAATCCCTGCGACCGGATGGACTCGAACATGGGGGATTCCAGCCGCAAGATCGGATCCAGATCAGTGCAGGACTGGATGAACGGCCGAGCGAGCTACTCAACGAGAGGCGACCGCCAGTTCCTCGCCCGCATCTACGCAATCGATCCCGAGCCCAATCATGCCGAATTCAGCGGCCAGACGTGGGACGGCACCGGCGGGTCGTACTGGTTCGGGAAGCCCCGGCTGAGGGGAACCTACCTGCCTATAGAAATCCTCTGGGACCCCGTCGTGAAGATACACGATTGGGGAGTATGGGGACAGGGCGGTCACATAAGGAACTACGGGGCGGGCACGGAAAAGAACAGGGACGAGCTCTCCCGAAGGTACGGGATATTCGGGTACAATTTCTTTACCGCGACCGTCCATTGCGCCCTCTATCTCTCTGATCGCTCCAGAAACCTTCATATTCTGCAGGGCTGGGACGGGGGCGGTGTTACGGCATACGCCGAAGGTCCGAACACCCGTCCCGATACCAGGAACAGATCCATAACGGCATCGGCACATCCCTCGTGCTGGGTCGCGGCGTGTCTGCCTCCCACCTGGAAGGAGTACGACGGCGCGTTTCACCGGTTCCGCTCCCACTTCGGCGCGACCTACGCCACCGGCGGAAATTTCAGGTTCAACATCCTTCACCTCGACGGCCATGTGGACGCGTCGCAGTGGAAGGAGATCTTTACGTGCGTTGACGGCGGATGGGCCTCTCATTGGATTGTCAGGAGCGGCGAACTCGGATGGGATCAGAGGTGCCGTCCCTACGGCTGGTGGAGGCAGGACACCGCCAACAAGGGCCTCAAGGAGACCCCGATGTGGGAGAGCGCATTCGATCAGAACGCCGGCGAATATCGCAAGGTGAGCAGAACGCCCTGAGAGAGTGGACGCATCGATACTACACGAGAAGGCTCTTTCTTGCCCTGGGGTGATGCACTATTACCAAACAATGATTTCTGTATCCATTGTGCCCCGCAAGTACCGACGGTATCATACGGAGGAAGGGACTCCTATCCCGACGCGCATTCCAGGAACGCTCAATTCAATGAGAGGGAGACATGCGATGGGATCACGGGTATCGATCGTACAACCATTTCTTGTATTGGCTGCCGTCCTCGCCGGCGTCACGGCGCAGGCCGCGGATGATTTCCCCAAACCCTACTCGCCGCCGTGCGTGGAGAGGGAGAACGTATTCGCGTTCGCTGAAAGGCCTTCGGTGAAGCTCGTCGCCAAGGACCGGCACGAGATCTCCTTCGCAGTGAAGGGGCTCTGCGACGTGACGGTGTCGATCGTGGATCCGGACTCCAAGAAGGAGTTCGTCGAAGGTCGCGGCACCGTGGTGCGTCACCTGGCATCGGGTGTGCTGGGTGCGAACGCCCCCGCGCCCTTCCAGAAGAACTCACTGAAGCAGACGATTGTCTGGGACGGCAAGGACGATCTCGGAACGTACGTGAAGGACCCGGAAGCGCTTCGAGTGCGCGTGTCGCTGGGCCTCAAGCCGGAATTCGACAGACGATTGGGGGGCACGAGCCCGAAGAACGTGCCGGGCTACGTCTGGGGAGTTACCGTCGCCGAGGACGCCGCGTACGTCTTTACGCTGGGTCACGGGACCTTCGGCCACTTCGGTGTTCGCGCGTTCGACCACGACGGGAAGTACCTCCGCTCCCTGGTGCCGCCGCCCGCCGGCATGGCCGAATCGAAGCTCAAGGGGATGGGATACGTCGAGTACGAGAAAGGCCGGCGGGCCGTCCACGCTCCCTTCGTCAACGACACCGTCTGCTATTCGGCGCAGATCGTTTCCAGTGTTACCGGAAAGGGCTGTGCGAACTCCCAGCCGGTGAAGGCAGGCGGGCGCCTCTTCTTCTGCAACTTCGGGAAGGGCGGCTGGGGGACGTTCCAGGCCAAACTGGAATGGTCCGGAGACTCGGCATTGAAGCTGCACTACATCCACGACGACGGGGCCACGGACGTCCGCGGGCTCGACGGCGTTCCCATCCAGGGAGGCGGCGGCACGTACACGAATATGGCAACCTCCCCTGACGGCCGCACCATTTATATGACCGCGACCGCCGTATGCAACTACGTGACGATTCCGCCCATGGTGATGCGGGTGACGCTGGAGGGGGAAATCTCAAGCGACGTCTTCGTCGGCGATCCCAAGGAAGTGGGATCGGACAACGCGCACCTGAATATGCCGTTCGGCATCGCGTGCGATTCGAAGGAACGGGTCTACGTGTGCGACGGCTTCAACAACCGCATCCAGATATTCTCCTCGAAGGGAGAATGGCTGAAAACGCTTCCCGTGAAGAGCCCGCTTCTGGTGTGCGTCCATCGGAAAACCGGGGCCCTCTACGTGCTGCACGAATTTCGCCTGCGGGGCAAGACCTCAAGCCGCCTGACGAAGTTCCGTTCCTTCGATTCTCTCGAGGAGGAATGGCACATGGACGACTTCGGGGGCGCCGTGATGGCGCTGGATTCGTGGACCGAAAAACCGCGTCTCTGGGTCGCCGGCGAGCATACATCCATCACCCGCCTGCCGTCCCACCCCCGCGGCGAGGCAGGTCTCCGCGTCTACGAGGAAGACGGCAAAGCGTTGCGCAGGATAGTCGACTTCGACGAGGAGGCGCGGAAGGAGGCCGCGGACAGCTATATGGGCCGCTGGAGCGGCATTTCCTGCGCCGCGAAGGTAGTGTGCGATCCGACCCGCGAACGGGTGTATTTCAACAATTCGGAGGTCCTCGACCTGAAAAGCGGCAAACTGCTCCACTCCGTGGTCTTTCCCGGAAGAATCGACGACTTCACCTTCGACAAGCGGGGCTACATGCACGCGCACCTGGACCCCGGCTTTTACCAGCCGGGCGTGGGCCGGCTGGATCCGGATCAGTCAACGCCCGACGGAGATCGGCGCTACAGGAACCGATACCGGCTGAAGGAATGCCCCTACGACTACGGCATCGAAGCCCCCGGTTGGGTCGGCATCATCCCGGTCAAGGATCAGCCGGGCGCAAAGTTTTTTCAGGACGGCATCGGGGTGAACATGCGCGGCGACGTCGCCGAGATCTGCAACATATATTACGTGCCCAGGATGGACAACATGACCCTCCAGGCCGGCTGGGGAGGCAACACCAGGGAAGGCTGTGCCCCAAACAGCTACGCCAATTTCCTTCGCCGCGTTCAGCAGACGGAACAGCGGGGGGAGACGGTCTATTCCATACGGCGCGTCCCCGGCTTTCCGCTGTGCGGCGGCACGATCTGGACGTTCGATCGAAGCGGCGAGCTGCGGCAGGAGTGCGCCGTCATGGGCGGACAGGTCATAAACGGGGTCGGTATGGACGAGGACGGGCACCTGTACTACGTCGCCGGCAAGGTGGGAAACACCCGGATGATCGACGGGAAGCCGTTTCTGCAGAACCGATACGGCCGGTTCGGCGTGGAGGGACGGGCGAAGGCAGGCTGGTCGGGGGACCATCCCTTCACCGGCACGCTGATACGGACCGCCGGGGAGCGGACGAAGCTCTTCCTGAAGAACGCGCCGGTTCCCATGGACAAGGCGCCCGAGCGTTCGCTGGATCTGGACGGCGGCTGGGTCGAGGGCGCCGAGTGGATGTACGCGGGCGCCTCCCCGACGGTTGCCCACGCCTGTACGTGCCCGACGATGCGCGCGCATCTGGACTGGTACCGGCGTTCATTCGTCGCCGAGGCGTACCGGCATTCCTTCGGGGTGCTGGATACCGCGGGCAATCTCGTCATGCACCTGGGCACGTACGGCAACTTCGATTCCGGAAACGGCGCGCAGAGCAAGATACCCGTCGGAGGAGACAATATCGCGGTGTTCATGCCGCGGATGATCTCCGGCACGGACAACTTCCTGTGCTTCGACGACTGGGGCGAGAGGCTGGTAGTGCTCCGGATCGGATACCACGCGGAGGAAACGACGGCGGTCCGGTGAAGAATATCATCTATTTCAATCCCGATCAGATGAGGGCCGACTATCTCGGCTGTTACGGGAATCCCGTCGCCAGAACGCCGAATATCGACAGCCTGGCGTCGGAAGGTGTCCGCTTCGAGCAGTGTCATGTGCAGCACTCGGTCTGCACGCCTTCGCGCTGCAGTTTCATGACCGGATGGTACCCCCACGTCCGGGGACACCGAACCCTCTGGCATCCGCTCCAGCCCGATGAGCCCAATACGCTCAAGTATCTAAAGCAGAACGGTTACGAAACCCACTGGATAGGCAAGAACGATCTCCTGGCGCAGGAATCGTTTCGAGATTCGGTAACGGCGGTACACGTTCCGTCATCGTCCGGAGCGAGCCGCAACCGCGATATTTTCCCCCGGGACGAGCCCGGCTACTGGAGTTTCCTCTACGCTCCTCTGTCGGATCACAGTATCGATTGGCACAGAACGGACCAGGCCGTCGAGTTCCTGAGGTCCAGAAGGGCGAACGACCCTCCATTCATGCTCCATTTTGCCATCGTGGCGCCGCACTGCCCTTTCACGTGCCCACAGCCGTGGTATGACATGTACGACCCGGAAACCCTGCCGCCCATGCGGCCGTCGGAATGCGCGGGTAAGCCGAGCTTTCATCGTCTCATCAGGCAATACCGCGGGCTCGACAGGCTCGATGATGCCGTGTTCCGCAAGCTCCGCGCGGTGTACATGGGGATGATATCTTACGTCGACGAGATGCTCGGCAGGATCCTGCGCGCCCTCGACGAAACCGGGCTTGCGGACAACACGGTCATATTCTTCTTTTCCGACCACGGCGAATGGGCCGGGGATTACGGGCTGGTGGAGAAGTGGCACAGCGGGCTGGACGACTGTCTCACGCGCGTACCCATGATCGTGAGGATGCCGGGCGGCGCGAAGGGGCACGTGGTTCGGGAGCCCGCGGAGTGTTTCGACATCATGCCCACGACACTCGAGATTGCGGAAGTGGAATGCCGGCATACCCATTTTGCCCGGTCCATGATGTCCCGGCTCGAGGGGGGAAGGGGCGATCCGCGGCGAGCCGTTTTCGCCGACGGGGGATACGATGCGCGGGAACCGCACTGCCGGGAAGGGGCGATGGAAGACATGATCGACCCCGATAACATCTATTATCCGAAAGCACTGGTGCAGCAGGAGCGTCCCGAAGCCTCCGTGCGCTGCGCAATGATCCGCACGGTCGACCGGAAACTCGTCTACCGGCCCGCGGAGGTGTCGGAGCTGTACGACCTGGGGAACGATCCGGACGAACTGCAGAATATCTACGGACGCCCGGAATACAGCGGCGATCAGAGCGCTCTCGAACGGCGGCTGCTCGACTGGTTCCTTCAGACGAGTGATGTGGTGCCCTTCGAACGGCAGATGCGCGGCTTTTCCGGGAAGGTCAGGCAGCAATGTCAATGGGAACAGGTGACGTGCCGGAGTTCGTGACGAGCGCACCAGCTTCGTCCATTGCCCTCCGGACGTGCCGAGGATATACTTTAATAATGTCGAATACGGCCCAACAGTGATTCAATAGTACCAACACTTGATGGTTTCGTCCATTGTGTTCCATGTGTGCCGAGGGTATACTTCCGAATGGAGGCAGACATGTATTCCGCGCGCAGGAACGGTTTCAGTCTCATAGAACTCTTGATCGTGATCGCGATCATGACGCTCCTGGCTTCCATCCTCCTTCCCACGCTCTCTCGCGCGAGGGAGTACGCCTACTTCACCAGGTGCAAGAACAACCTGAGGCAGTGCGGCATCGGCTTTCTCGTGTACGCCGGCGACAACAGGGGAAAGATGGTTCACGCGGGAAAGCCCTGCGACGGCGTCCACCACTCGTTGAACCGCCGCATCGGCACCTATTTCATATCCAGATGGGGGCAGTACCTGGACGCGGAGCAGCTGGGTCCCGGGAAGGATTTCGTCAGAAAGATGTACGACGGCTACGGCGGGGAGAACTGGAGCAATATAGTCCAGACGGGATGGACCGGCAGGCCGCGCCTGCCCGGGAACTATCTCCCGGTGGAGATCCTGTGGGACCCGATAGCGAAAGTCAGGGACTGGAAGCAGACGGCGGTCGGGTGGAGCATCTACGCAGGCAGCGAGAAGAACAGGGACGAACTGGCGCGGTTCAGAGGAGCATTCGGATACGCCTTCTTCGTCTATCAGGTCGGCTGCGCGGCGGGGCAATCCGCCCACAGATCGTGCCCATGGGAAGGCACGGGCGCCTGGAACGTCACCGAAGAGCCGTTTCGGTGGGCGACGAAGAGCCGATCCATGAATACGTCGCACAAGCCCTCCGCCTGGATGTCGGCGTGTCCGGTGCTGGGCGCCGCAGGTGGAAAGCCCAGTCCTTACGGATGGGTTACTCACTTCGGGCTGCGGCAGACCATCCCGGGCGAGTTCCGGTTCAACGCGGTCCATCTGGACGGGCACGTCGATAATTCGGTATGGAAATCCATATATGAGTGTACCGACTACTCGGGACAATGGCTGAGATCGGGGACGTTCCCCTACGGGTACTGGTCGATGACCCATCCATGCTATTCGGTCGACGCGGCCGGCTGCAGGAAGGAATCGGAGTTCAACGGAGCGTTCGACGACAACCTGTAGCCATCGAACAGGGAATGACACAAAGAACCACCTTCCGGCATCCTGGTGATGCAGCATTACCAAAAATGATGCAGGCACCCATTGTGTCTCACCCATACCGACGGTATCATACAGAGGAAG